>CAZZCT010000075.1:0-23311 GCA_964652365.1 uncultured Lentisphaerales bacterium | reverse complement strand
GGGCATGCGCACGTCGGGGCGGCAGATTCGGCGGCAACTCTCGCAGTTTGAGGCCTGCGCGGTCCAGTTTGACACGCCCCGTGCATTATGTCATTTTCAAGCCAAGGGGTTTTGTGGATGTGGGTCGCCATCCAGCAATGGGGCGGCCGGGGTTGGAATCGGACGGTTCAGGAAGGAGTCGGAGCGATGCTGCATGCGCCCGCCGCACCCGTGGGCCATGATCCCGCGGCTGATTACAAGATGCGCCTCGGAGTCTGGATGTTCGCCTGTTACGCGCTATTCTACGGCGTGTTTGTGGCCATCAACCTGCTCTGGCCGCCGCTGATGGAGCGAACCGTCTGGGCGGGCATGAACCTGGCGACGGTCTACGGGTTCGCCCTGATCGCGGTCGCGTTGATTCAGGCCCTGGTCTATGACGCCTTCTGCCGCCGCCGCGAACGAAAGCTGGCGACCCCGGCACCGGCCGCCTCCCAGAAAGGAGCGGTGCGCTGATGGTCATCGCGATCTTCTTCGGCTTCGTATTGTTCGTGGTGGGTCTCTCCTTCTATCTCGGCAACCGCACGCGCACCGCCAGCGGGTACTACGCCGCCGGCGGACAGATCCACTGGGCGGTCAACGGGATTGCATTCGCGGGCGACTACCTGTCGGCGGCCTCCTTCCTCGGCATCTGCGGGATGATCGCCACGGTCGGCTATGACGGATTCCTCTACTCCATCGGCTACCTGGCCGGCTGGATCGTGGCCCTCTTCGTGGTGGCCGAACCGATGAAGCGCCTCGGCAAGTTCACCTTCACCGACGCCGTCGACTCGCGCTACAACTCCCGCGGCATCAAGCTGGCCGCGGCCATCAGCACGCTGGTGGTCTCGATCTGTTACCTGATCCCACAGATGGTCGGCGCCGGCGTGCTGGTGCAACCGCTGCTGGGCATGGCGCACCACTGGGGCGTCATCATGGTCGGCGTGATCGTCATCACGATCGTTGCCACAGCCGGTATGGCCTCGACCACCTACGTGCAATTCCTCAAGGGCGGGCTGCTGATCCTCTTCTCGTTTGCGCTGGTGATCGCGGTCTGCGTGCGCGGGTTCACCACGCGGCCCGACCAGGGCGGCAAAGTGCCCTTCCATGCCGGGCAGTCCCTGGCGGCCGCGGAACAGGACGGCGAGATCACCGTCAGCGACCCGGCCTGGCGGGTGGTGGAGGTGCAGCAGGTCGCCGCGGCCAAGTCGCGCTTCGCCAAACTGGCGCGCGACGACCGTGAGAGCTGGTGGCTCGTGCAGGCCGGCGAAGGCGGCCTCACCCTCGAGGAGACGCAGTTCGAGGCCGTGGCGCGCGACGGTACGCGCCTGGTCAACGGCCTTCCGGCCTCTTCCGAGAACACGCTCCGACAGGTCGGCAACATCGAGCGCCTGCGCGGTCAGACCGACGTGCCGCGCGGTTCGGTCTCGCCGGCCGGCTTCGTGGCGGCGATGGGCGACCGCACGACCGTGATCCGGCGCTGGAAGGACGCCCGCTTCACCGATCGCGATGGCGCCACGGTCGTGGTCTACTATCCCGTCCTGACGACCGGCAACCTGCTGATGCGGCCGGGCATGAAATTCAAGGTGCAGGGCACGCTCGTGGAGCGCCTCGACTTCCTCTCGCTGATGCTGGCCCTCTTCCTGGGAACCGCTGCGCTGCCGCACATCCTGATCCGTTACTACACCGTGCCCAGTCCGGCGAGTGCCCGCAAGTCGACCATCGTGGCAATCGCCGCAATCGGCTTCTTCTATGTGCTGACGCTCTTCATGGGCCTGGGCGCCATGATCAGCGGAGTCATTAACCCACAGGACAGCAACATGGCGGCGCCGCTGCTGGCCCGGTCGTTCGGCAACCTCTTCTTCGCCGTCATCTCGGCCATTGCCTTTGCGACTGTGCTCGGCACGGTCAGCGGGTTGATCGTGGCCGCCTCGGGCGCCGTGGCCCACGATGTCTGCGATCGGTTCCTGAACCTGCGCATGGATGACCGCCAGAAGATCCGCGCCGGCAAGATCGCGGCCTTCGTGGTCGGCGGCATCGCCATCGCGTTGGGCATCCTGTTCAAGGGCATGAACGTAACCTTCCTCGTGGGCCTGGCCTTTGCCGTGGCGGCCTCGGCCAACCTGCCAGCCGTGCTGATGCTGCTGTTCTGGAAGCGTACGACCGCCAAGGGCATCACCGCCTCAATCCTGATGGGCGTCTGTTCATCGCTGGGCCTGATCCTGTTCTCGCCCGACCTCTACAAGCAGTACGGGCTGGACCCGACGCAGGCGCCGATCCCCTTCTCCAACCCCGGCATCGTCTCGATCCCGCTCAGTTTCCTGACGTTGGTGGTCGTATCGCTGCTGACCGCCAAACGGGCACCGGCCGGTGCGGTAACGGCCTGACGTCCGCCGCCATGAACGGCACCACACGCGTTGACCTTCACTGCCACTCGACCTGCAGCGACGGCCTGCTTGAGCCCGAGGTGCTGGCGCAGCGGGTGGCGGCGGCGGGCGTGGTCTGCGCGGCGCTGACCGATCACGATACGGTCGACGGACTGGTGCGCTTCGCCGAAGCGTTGCACCGGCAGGGCGTGGGCTGTGTCAGCGGCGTGGAGCTCACCACCTCCTGGCAGGGCGAAGAGGTCCATCTGCTGGCCTTCGGCTTCGATCCGACCCACCCCGAACTGCTGCACACGCTGCGCCTCCTGCGGCAGCGCCGCGCCGCCGCGGTGCAGAGCGTGGCCGATACCGTCCGGCGGATCGGCAGTACGCCCCCCGGCGGCCTGGACGGCGCCCTGCCGTCACTGGCCCTGGGCGGGCCGCTCGAAGCAGTTGAGGCCATCGCGCTCGTCCACCGCGTCGGCGGACGCGTCTTCCTCGCGCACCCCACCAAGCTGCGCCTCGCGGTCCGCGACCTCCGCGGCCCGCTCGTAGCGCTGAGGACCGCGGGGCTCGACGGCATCGAAGCGCTCTATGCCTCCGACCCGCCCGACCGGCGGGCGGCCCTCTGCGATCTGGCCCGCGAACTGGGACTCCTGGTCTGCGCCGGCAGCGACTACCACGGCCCGGCCTCGGCTGCTCCGGGCACACCCGGGCTCGATATGCCCAACGAGCTGTGGCAGCCGTTGCGGGATGCCTTGCGGCCCGGCACCGGCGGCGGTGTGACCGGCGACCGGCCCGTCGCCGTACAGGCCGTGATGGCGCGCCTCGGCCGGCGCCCCGTCATCCTGCACATCGTGCTGCCCAGCGTGCTGGCCGTCGGACTGTTTGCCGCCACCATCTGGGGTTTGATCCTGCCCTCTTTCGAGCGTTCACTGATGGACCGCAAGCGCGAGATGATTACCGAGCTGACCCATGCCGCGTGGAGCATCCTGGCCGATGCCGAACGCCAGGTACAGGCCGGCCGCATCGCGCGCGCCGACGCCCAGCGCGAAGCCCGCGACCGCATCGCCGCCCTGC
Source organism: uncultured Lentisphaerales bacterium (assembly GCA_964652365.1). GTDB lineage: Bacteria > Verrucomicrobiota > Kiritimatiellia > RFP12 > CAZZCT01 > CAZZCT01. The sequence continues at coordinate 19,853 of CAZZCT010000075.1, read as the reverse complement.
GCTACGGACGCACGAACAAAGACTACTTCTGGATTCAGGACATGTACCCGCGCATGGTCATGCACCCTTACCGGACCGATCTCAACGGGCAGGATCTGCGCGAGTTTCGCGATCCGCGAGGTGCGCGCATCTTCGTGGAGTTCGCCGATGTCGTCCGCCGGCACCGCGAAGGTCTGGTGGACTATGTCTGGCAGTGGCCCGACGACGCCCAACGGCTGGAACCCAAGGAGTCCTACGTCAAGGGCTTCGAGCCGTGGGGCTGGGTCATCGGCACCGGCATCTACCTCGAAGACGTGCACCACGAGATCAAGCGCCTGGAGCGCGGGATCGTGCACGCGGCGTTGGGCATCACCGTGCTGGTGGCCCTGCTGCTGGCCTACATGGCGCGCTTCAGTCAGGCCACCGAACGGCGGCGTGCGGAAGCCGTCGACGAACTGCGTGAGGCCACCGAACGCTACCGCACGCTGGTCGAGGCCGCAACCGAGGGCACCCTGCTGGTGTTGGAGCGCCGCTGCCGCTATGCCAACCCCCACCTGCTGGATCTGCTGGGTTGCACCCTCGGCGAACTCGAACTGCTGGACCTCACCGAGGTGCTGCCGCCCGTGCCGGCCAATGCCGGCGCCTGGCAGTGCGTCGACCAGGGTCGTGCCGACGAAAGCCCTGCGCCCACCGGGCTCCCCGGCGAGCTGCGCCGCCGCGACGGCCGCAGCGTGGCCTGCACTCTGGCGCTGACGCACATTGCGTTCGGCAACCGGATAGGGCTGGTGCTGCTGGCGCGCGAAGTCGTCGCGCGCGAGCCCGTCGCGCCGCGGCCGCCGTCGCCGTCGCCGGCAGGCGCGGAGTTGCTGGCCGAGGCGCCAGTGGGGCTCTTCCGCGCGCGCGTCGACCACCGCGGCACGCTCCAGGCCGCCAACGCCATCGCCACGCGCTTCCTGCGGCCGTCGGCGGCGCCATCTGCCTTGGCCGACGGCGCGGCGGGTGGCGCACTGGCCGATCTGTTTCACGATGCCCCGGCTTCCGAAGCCTTCCTCGAGCGCGTGCAGCACGATGGCGTGGCCGAGTGTCGTCTGCCGTGGACGTCGCCCGAGGGCCACCGCGCCACCCTCGCCCTGCGCGCCGCGCTCTTGCGTGATGCCGCCGGCCGCCCGCTGGCCATCGGCGGCACGCTCGAGGACGTCTCCTCACTTGTGCACCGCGAACAGGCGCGCGAAGTGCTCATCGAACGGCTGCAGAGCTCGCTGCTCTTCCTCCACGAACCGGTCGGCCGCCGGGCCCCCGCCGGGGTGTTCTGCACCACCGATGCGCCGGTCCGCAACGTCGCGGCCCAGCTGGCCGCGAGTAACGCGACCGCGGCGCTGGTGCGCGAGGCCTCCGGCGCGGTGATCGGCATCGCCACCGACCGGGATCTCTGCACGCGGGTGCTCGCTGCGGGAGTCGACCCGCACGCGCCGATCCGGACGGTCATGAACGCACCGGTGATCACGATCTCCGAGCGCGCACCGGTCTACGAAGCGCTGCTGCGCATGCAGGAAAGCAGCCTGCGCCACCTGGCCGTGACCGACGCGGCCGGCAGCGTGCTGGGCGTGGTCAGCGACCGCGACCTGCTGCCGTTCCAGCACTACGGGGCCATCGTCCTGACGCGCGAGATCTCGCGCGCCTCGCTGGTCGGCGACGTGGTGCGCAGCTGCCGTCGCACGCCCGCCATGATCAAGGCCCTGCTCGACAGTGGCGCCCACCCCCGGAACATCACCCGCCTGGCGTCCTCCATCTGTGATGCCGCCACCGAGCGTTTCATGCGCCTCGCGCTCGAGGAGCTGGGTCCGCCGCCGGCGCGCTTCGCCTTCCTGGCGCTCGGCAGCCAGGGCCGCCAGGAACAGACCCTGCTGACCGATCAGGACAATGCCATCGTCTACGCGCCGGCCGGGATCGGCAACGACCCTCCCGAGGCCGCCACCTACTTCACCGAGTTGGGCCGCCGCGTCTGCGGCTGGCTGGACGAAGCCGGTTACCCGTTCTGCCGCGGCCGCTTCATGGCCATGAACCCGGTCTGGAGCCGCACGCTGACCGCCTGGAAGACCCACTTCAGCCACTGGGCCGCCAGTGCGGGCCCGGACGAATTGCTGACCTTCGCGGTCTTCTTCGACTTCCGTGCCGTCTGTGGCGACGCCGACCTGGCCCGCGAACTGCGGCAGCATGTGCTGGACGAGTTGCGGACGGCCTCGGCCTTCTTCCCCCACTTTGCCCGGCACGCTCTGGGCTTCAAGCCGCCGGTGATCGTTCTGGGGCGCGTGCTCATGGGCGGAGGACAAAGCCGCCGCGGCCAGTTGGACCTCAAAGACGCCATGATGCCCGTCGTCGCCTTTGCGCGACTCTATGCCCTGCGCCACGGCATTGACCGCACCCATACCCTCGAGCGGCTCGATGCGCTGGTGGAGTCCAAGGCGCTGCCGCCAGCCAGCCGCGACGAACTGCTCGCAGCCTACGACTTTCTCACGCGCCTGCGCCTGCGCAGCCAGGCCCAGGCGCTGCACGCCGGTCAACCCGCCACCAATGTGGTGACCCTGCGCAGCCTGGGCTACTCCGACCGCGCGCTGCTGCGGCAGGCCCTGGCGCAGATCAAAGCCCTGCAACGCCGTATCAGCTACGACTTCCTCGGCGGCGCCACCGAGTGACTGTACCGTCAGGTTCCGCCAGGTCCTACCACAGGCCTTGATGTCGCGCGCAGAGGCCCCGGGGTGCCGTGGCGGCAACACGTGCGCGTCATTCAGCCGTTGCCGCGCACTGCGGGGTAGTTCGGCCTGGGCGCGCCGCAGGTAGCTGGCGATTGAAAAGCCTTTGTTTTCTGAAGAAGGTCTGGGGATGGTTGCTGGCGGCTGTGCCATCTCGCGGAAGCGTTGCGCGTCCGCTGCCGCCGCTCCGGCGCACCGAGGCCAGCATGTCCGCCTGAACCAAACCGCCGCTGCCGGCGTTTAGATTGCCGAAAGCCGACCCGTTCGCGTCGGGACAAGGGGAGTAGGCCTGAGCATGATCGCAATCCGCATCCGTACCGTCATCGCCGTCGCGGGGGTGACCGCGTTGTTCGCCATCGGGAGCTTGCACGCGCAGACCGTGGCGCTCGAACCAGACGCCGACCCGGGAGTCACGAACCAAACCGTGATCGTCACCGCCAAGCGCATCCCGGTCTCGGAAGTCGCCGCGCCCTTTTTCACCGCGCAAGTCGACCGCCAGGCGCTTGACGCCATGCCCGGCGAGACGCTGCCCGAAGCACTGGCCGGCACCCCCGGCGTGTTGGTTCAGAAGACCGCCGTCGGCCAGGGGTCGCCCTATATCCGCGGTTTCACCGGCTTCCGCACCCTGCTGCTGGTGGACGGCGTGCGCCTGAACAACTCCGTATTCCGCGACGGCGCCAACCAGTACTGGAGCACGGTGGACCCGCTGGCGCTCGACCGGCTCGAACTGGTCGAAGGCCCGGCGTCGGTCCTGTATGGCAGCGATGCCGTCGGCGGTGCCGTGCAGGCCTTCATACGTGAACCCGTCTATGCCGAAGACGACGCGCTCCTTGCGGGTGGTCGCGCGCTCTACCAGATGGCGTCGGCCAGCGAAAGCCACATCGGCCGCATCGAAGGTGAACTGGCCGGCGATTCCACGGCTCTCGCGCTCGGCCTGTCGCGCCGGGTCTACGGCGACGTCGAGGCCGGCGGCGAGACCGGCACGCAGCCCAAGACCGGCTACGACGCCTGGGACTGGGACCTGAAACTTCGCCAGCGCCTGAACGCCGACCGCGAGCTCGTCGCCGCCTGGCAGCACACGGCCCTGGACGATGTCTGGCGCACCCACGCGACCATCTACGGCATCTCCTGGCACGGCACCACTGTGGGCAAGGACCTTGAGCGAATCCTCGACCAGACGCGCGACCTGGCCTACCTGCAGTACCGCGACGACCAGGCCTGCGCGACGTACGACAGCCTGCGCTCCACGCTCTCCTATCACCGCCAGACCGAGGACCAGCACCGCATCAAGAAGGAGGGCACGGGCGACAATCAGGGCTTTGACGTCAACACGGCCGGCATCGCCGTGGAGATGGAGAAGCGCACCGGCTGGGGCTCCTGGGTTTACGGTCTCGATGTGACCCGCGATTTCGTCTCATCCTACCTCGACAAGCTGGCCGCCGACGGCAGCGTGTCCGGCCACGCCATCCAGGGGCCGGTCGCCGACGACGCCAAGTACGACCTGGTGGGGCTCTATGCCGAGGACACCATCCCGCTGGCCGAGCGCATCGACCTGGTGGCGGGCGCCCGCGGGACCTATGCCCGCGCCGACGCCGGCCGCTACGCCGACCCGCTCACCGGCGACCCGGCCTCGCTCACGCGCGACTGGGCCGATCTGTCGGGCGACGTGCGTCTGCTCTACTGGCTGGTGCCTGAACGCACCTGGAACCTTTATGCGGGCCTGGCGCGCGCCTTCCGTGCCCCAAACCTGAGCGATCTGACGCGCCTCGACACGGCCCGCACCGACGAGATCGAGACGCCCTCTCCGGACGTGGACCCCGAGCACTTCCTGACCGGCGAAGTGGGCACCAAGCTGGCCATGGGTCGCACCGAACTCCAATTGGCGTACTTCTACACGCGCATCGACGACCTGATCGTGCGCACACCGACTGGCGAGACGATCGACGAGTACCGCGAGGTGACCAAGACCAACGACAGCGAAGGCTACGTGCATGGCGCGACCTTCGGCGGCCGCCAGGCTCTCACACGCACCCTTGGCGCCCGCCTGGCCCTGACCTGGATGGAAGGCTATGCCGACGCCTACGGCAGCGATCCCCAGGCTGTACGCGAGCCACTGCGCACCATGCCCCTGACGCTCGAATCGGCCCTGCGCTGGACCGCCCCTTCGAAGCGCTTCTGGGCCGAGGCCGCCGGCACCTTCGCCGACAAAGAGGATCGCCTTTCGTCGGCCGACCAGAGCGATACCCAGCGCATCCCGCCCGGCGGCACACCCGGCTACGGCGTGTTGTCCTTGCGTGGCGGTTGGCAGGCGCGGGCCAACCTGGCGGTGGTGGCGGCGGTCGAGAACGTGGCAGATAAGGACTACCGCATCCACGGCTCCGGCAGCAACGAACCGGGCCGCAGCTTCAACCTGTCCGTGGCGTGCGACTTCTGAGCCGCGCGGCAAGATGCGCGGAGAGACCCGGTTCTGCGAGAGTTGCCGCGAAGCCTGCCGCAGTTTCGTGCTCTCGACCATGCGCTGGCGGCTCGGCAGGAGCCTCGCCCTCCCGGAGCCCAGGTCAACGCAATGGTGAGGTCAGGGTGGGAGGGCGAACGTCCTCGTGAGCCGTGATTGCATGGGCATGCGAACGTCGGAGCGGCAGGTTCGGCGGCAACTCTCGCAGTTTGAGGAGATCCGGCTTGTGTAGAGCCGGGAGCTGGGTTCAGAGTGTCAGTGTTCGGCATGAGTCTCATAATGTGAACCTGTAAGTTGACATAATGAGACTCATTTGCATATGCTGTTGTCATGAAGACGATCACGGTGCGTGAAATGAAGGCGCATTGGGCGGAAGTGGAGGCTCAGGTGCGGAGTGGCGAGACCTTCGAGGTCGTCAACCGTGGTCGCCCCGCCGTCCGTATTATTTCCACGGCGCCGCGCAGAATCCTGCGATGGGAGGATCATCTGGCCACGGCAATCCCGTCAGCCGGCCACACGGCTGAAGAGACCGTTGCAGCCGACCGTGAGGGGCGGTGGTAGCTATGCTGTACCTCGACACCAGCGCGCTTCTGAAGCTCTACATTCTGGAGCGAGGATCGGAGGCTGTCCAAGCCCGACTTGCATCACAGGATCAACCGCTTCCGGTATGGGAAATACAGGAGTTTGAACTTGTCAACGCGCTCCGGCTTAAGGCCTTCTGGAAAGAGATCACCCCGGCGCAAGCCGAGGTTCAGATCGGCCGTTTTGACGACCGCAAGCGCCGAGGCCTGTACTACTTCCCGGAGGTGGCGCGTGGCGACTTGACGCAGACATTCCGGACGCTCAGTGCGGAAACCGTTCGTCTGGGGTGCCGCACGATGGACATTCTGCATGTGGCGTGCGCCGTACAGATTGGCGCCACCGAATTCCTGACCTTCGATGAGCGCCAGCGTGCCTTGGCCGGCCACGCCGGGTTGGTGGTCGCCGATCTGGCATAGCGCCCAGACCACCTTGGCGTGCGTTGGCGCTCACGCGCTGACGCTCCGAGCCTCATCCCCTTCGGGTTGTGAGGCTCATGCAGGGCCGGAGCGCGGGGCGCGAGCACCTACCGCAGCACCATCACCGTTCCGGCGCTGGCCGGTTGGACGGCCGCCACCTGCAGCACCAGGTCGTTGCCGTCGCCGCCGGCCAGGCTGCTGTTGTAGAGCGTGTCGAAGATGACCTTCCGTGTGCCGTACACGGCCGAGACCGGTCCCATGCCGGCGAAGGTGCCCGTAATGGCGGTCGAACCCCCGACGGTCAGCACGCGGAAGGCGTCGCCGACATCCGGCAGGAAGCCCAACTGCACCGCCAGCTTCGCGTCGGCACCCAGCGTCACCACCGCCGAGCCAATCGCCAGCACGCCGAGCCGGTCCGGTCCGTCCAGCGTCACCCGCAACTCGCCGCTCTGCACGTTGAGCGCGCTGATATTGCCGCCCAGGATCAGCGTGCCCACGCCGTCGTCGCCCGGCGCAAGGAAGGCCGCGGCGCCGTTGACCGTCACCTCGCCGGCGGCGCCGCTGCCACCGCCCAGGATCAGCCGCGAGTTGCCGCTGCCGAACCAGACGCTGCCCGCGCCGGCCAGCGATGCGATGGTCTCCGTCGCCGTGCTGTCGCCGATCCCCAGGCTGGCCCCGGCGCGCACGCGCACGTCGCTCGCATTCGGGAGCTTGTCGTCGCCAGTCGTGTAGACGCCGCCGCGGTTGAAGGTCGTCGGCCCCGTATAGGTGCTGGCGCCACCCAGGCGCAGGTACCATCCGCCGGATATGCTGAAGCTCACACCGTTGCCGTCGGTGTTCGACATGGGCGAGTTGAAGTACTGGTTATGGTACGCCCGGGTCGCGAAGTAGACGTGGCCCTCCTGACCGGCGAAGTCGAGCGGCACGCTGATGTTCCAGCCGTCGCCGCCGTCCTCCGGCGAACGCGTCCAGACCGACAAGCAGCCGCTGCTCAGGGTCAGGGCGCTGCTGCCGCCGAGGGTCAGGTTCTTCACATAGGCGTTGATCAGCAGGGCATTGACCGTGGTGGCGCTGCTGACCGTGGCCGACTCGCTCAGGCTGGCGTTGTCCGTCGTGTTCATGCCCACGGCAAAGGGCGCGAACTCAGTAGCCGGGTTCAGCGCTCGCAGCCCGTTGGCGTCGTGCGTCACGAAAAGCGGGCCGTTCGCGTCGTTGCAGGCGAACGGCACCAGGCTGATCGTGGTGGTGCCCGCGCCCCCGCTGCCGCCGATCATCGTCGGCGGCGAGGCGAACACCACCCGGGTGGCGTCAGTCGCCCCAGCCACGCCGAGGTTCTGGCCGCGCAGCAGCAGGTGGCCGTGATCGGCCCCGCGGACAAGCTGCGCGAAGCGCAACTCGGCCGCCTGGGTGCCGCCGATCTCATCCAGCAGACCGGCTCCGTTCAGCGAAACCCAGAAGTATTCCGCCGCCGTCTGCGAGACATAGGGGCGGTAGTCGGCATAGCGGATGTCGAGCAGACTGTGGCCGGCCTCCACGCTCAGGTCGCCGGCCGTCTCGCTGGTGCCTGTGTTGCCATGGCCGAAGAAGAGCAACGTTCCGCCGCGCAAGCGCACGGTCGCCGTGTCACCGAGGCGGTCGTTGTTGTTGCCCAGCGGCACGCTGCCGTTGTCGCCCCAGCCAAAGACCTTCATGCCAGGGTCGAGCCCGAGGATGCCAGAGTTCTGAACTACCAGTTCCGGGCTGTTGCGGGCGCTGCCGTTGGCGCCGGCGATGCGCAGGTAGCCGTTGGCCACGCGCGTGACGCCGCGGTAGGAGTTGGCCTCCCGCAGGGCGATCACCGAGGAGTTGCAGTTCGGCCGCGCGAGGCTGGAGGCGTCCAGGCTCACATCGCAGGCGGCGGCGCCGTCCGCGAGGGCCGTGGCGATCGCCAGCATGCCGCCGCCACCGCCAAACGCGTAGCCATTTGCAGCCGGTGTGATCGCGCCGTTGAACCTGGCGCCGCCGTTCACGTCGAAGAACGACCCACCCAGGCGTAGCCGCGGCGAAAAGCCCGTCAGGTCGAGCGCCGCGCTCGTGGCCGGCGCCTGGTTGAACACCAGCGTGCCCTGCGACGCCGGGTTGATGCACGCCAGATCGCCGCTCGTGAGGCTGCCGCCAAAGCCGGCGAAGTTGATATCCGCCGAGCTGCCCGCGGCGACCGTCACGCCGCCGACCGGCCCCAGCGCCACGGCCGCGTTGAAGCGCGTGATGCCGCTGCCGCTGATCGCAATGCCGCCCGTGAGGCCGGTGTTGTCGGTGCTCAGCGTGAGGGTGCCGGCGCCGCTCTTGGTCAGGGCGCCACCGCCGCCGATCGCGCCACCCGCCAGGCTGTAGGTGCCGGAGACATGGCCGACCGCAATCGCAGACGGTTGCACGCCGCCGGCCGTCACGGTCACCGCGCCCACGCCGGTGTCGCCGAAGCTCACCGAATCGCCGTCCAGGAAGAAGACCGTCCCGTTGGCCTCGTTGGGCTTGTGCCAGTTGAGGCTGCTGGCGTCCCAGGCGCCGTTGCCGCTGGCGTTGTCCCAGATCAGACTCAGGCCGCCCTGCGCCACGGCTGCGTTGTCGGCGATCTCGAGGGTCGCCGTAGCCGGCGCACCGACCGGGTAAGACCCGCTCTGTACCGTCACCTCGACGTCCTCTGTGCCCTCGTTGAAGCGGTCGAACTTGGGCGTGATCGCAAACGACGCCTCCGTCGCTCCCACCGGAATGGTCACGCTGCCCGACGGCGCCAGATAGTCGGTGTCGCTCACGGCGCTGCCGCCGCTGATGGCGTAGTTCACGACCGTGCTCACGTTCGTGGCCGTCTCGGCGCGGTGCACCGTGAAGGCGCCGGCTTCCAGGCCGATCTCCGTGGCGTGGGCCTTCCGGCTGACAGTCACAGGCGCCGTGATGAGCGCGCGGGCCTGATCGTAGGCCCAGCCGACGGCGTTGCTGGCCGCGAAGCGGTACCAGCAGACCTGGTCCGTGGTCAGACTGGCCGCGTGCGCAAAGGTGCCGGTGGCCTGGGGTGCAGTCCAAGTGAACGAGGCGTCCCAGCCTTGGTTGGTCAGGCCCTGATCGGTCGCACCCCAGAAGACCCACACGGCCGTGGCGGTCGTACCCGTCGAGAGCAGTCCGCCATTCAGGGTGGCACCGGTGGTGCTGATCGCAGAAGGCGCGTCGGTCACGACCTGCGCCAGCCCCGGCATGATCGTCTCCTCGGCCGTCAGCGTGGCCGTGGGTTCGACGGCCGCGTATTTCCGCACGGCAAAATCGTCGAAGAAGCTGGTGTTTCCGGCGTCGAGGTGTCCGGCGAACCCGACGTAGCCCCAACTGCGTCCATCATTAAAGGTTGTGACGGTCCAGCCGCCGGGCGCATCGGCCGGCGCCCACACGCGTCCTTGCATGGTCTTTGCCGCGGGATTCGGCACCGCATGCTCCATCCAATACCAGGAGCCGCTCTGCCAGCCCTGGTCCCACTCCGTGCCCCATTGGACGAAGTCGTTGAGCGTTTTGCACTTGCCCACGCTGGGGCAGAGCAGGGTGCAGTAGCCCTTGCCATCCGAGCCGAAGCACGAGGAAAGGCCGATGCGATCGCCGGTGTAGGTCGCATTCTGAAGCTTTGCCCGGACCACGACCGGGTAGGTCACGGTCCCCAGCGCGGCGACGTAGAGCTTGCTGGGATCGGTACACGGACCCACGTTCTTCAGTTTCTGCGACTCGATCGCCCAGGTCCCGTTGTTGACCTCGACGTAGCGCGCGGGCTCGGACGCCGGCAGATCGGCCAGATCGGCCCGGTTGAAATCATCGAAGAAGATGAAGGTGTCGCTCCCGCTGCTCGCGGCCGACGCCGAAGGCTTGCCGTAATACAGGCGCACGGCGGTCGTGCCGCTGTCCGGCACCTTGACCCAGAGGACCGAGCGGCCCAACGGTTCCCACGACTCGATCCAGTAGCTTAGCGCCACATCGTTCGTGGTGGCGAACCGGAGATCATCGCCGGCCGCGTGGCAATGGGAGTAGTCGAAGCTGCCGCTCGTCAGTTCCACGCGGGTCTGGTAGTCGCTGGTCGCGGTCGCGGCACTGAGCGTCACCTGGCGGCGGTACGTCCAACCGCCGAAGTCGGCCGCCAGCGTCGGCGCGACGGCCACCATGGCTGCAAGCGCCGCGCAACCTTGGCGCAGACGCCGCGCACCGCCGGAGCGGCAGAACGCGGTCCGCAGGCTGCGGTTCGACTGGAGCGAGAGCACGGATCGGTCTATTCTGTTCATCGATGGCGTCCTTTCTGCCAGAGATCACAGCTCTTGAAACATGTTGAGCGCCGTTACTTTACATTCATTGAATACAGTTGTACAATGCAAATTGTGAATGTGAAACACCATCAGGAATCCGGCAAGCTGGGCGCGGCATCCACGGCGGTCGGCGGTCGCAACGCCGCGCTGCGCGAACTGCGGCGCCGGATCGTCGAGGGCCTCTACCCGCCGGGCAGCCAGGTACCGACGCGGATTGAACTTGAGCGGGATCTCGGCGTCAGCTCCGTGACCGTCCAGCGCGCCATGGACCGGCTGCGGCGCGAAGGTCTCGTGCGCGTCAATGCCTGCCGCTCCACGCATGTCGTCCCCCACCCGCCCCATCTCTTCCACTACGCCATGGTCTTCGCAAAACAGGCGGGCTTTGCCGCCGGCTCGCGCTTCATGGACGCGCTGATCAAGGCGGCCGCCCGTTACGACGGGTCAGACGCCGAGCCGCGGCGGATCGCCGTCCACTACGGGATTGAAGACCATTCCGACAATCGCGAGCTGCGCGGGCTGCTGGCAGCGGTGCGCTCGCACGGCCTGGCGGGGATCATCTTCGCCGAGCATCCGGGCAGCACGCGACTGGCCTTCAGCTCCTTGGGCGAGGCTCCGCTGCCGCGCGTATCGCCGGTGATCGGAGCGCCGCTGCCAGGCTTCGGCGGGATCCGGTTCGGCAACCTGTTGCCCCGGGCGATGGACCACTTCGCGGCTCTGGGCCGCAAGCGCCTGGCCGTGCTCTCGGTCTGTCCACCTGACGACGGAACACCGCTGGCCGGCCTGGCCGAGGCGGTACGTTCGCGGGGTCTGACCCTGCCGCCTTACTGGATTCAGACTGCACACCTCGACATGCCGGCAAGTGCCCGGAACATCGCGCACCTGCTGTTCCGGCCAGGACGTGGCGAACGGCCGGATGCCCTGTTCATAGCCGACGACAACCTGGTGGAGTACGCCCTGATGGGACTTCTGGACGCGGGCGTGAAGGTGCCGGAGGAGGTAGCGATCGTGGCGCACTGGAACTTCCCGGCACCCCATCCCAGCATCTTCCCGATTCAGCGGATCGGTTACGACGCGCGCGAAGTTCTGGCCGCCTGTCTGGCGGAACTCGCCAACCAGCGCCGCGGTCAGCCCCCCGGGTTGCAGCCGGTGGAGGCCAAGTTCGAGGCGGAGATCGCCTGATGCGACGGACCGCGGGCGGGACCAGCGCGGCCCGCGAGGGCAGGAGCCGATCACGTAGGGGCCGTGGTTATTCGGTGTTCCTTTGGCGGCCGGTACGCTACACTCCTCACGCTTGCGTAGGGCAAAGGACATGACACTGCGACATCTGCTTGACGAGGCCGTGCGCAACCACCCGGAGAGTCCGGCCGTGCAGTTCCGCCAGCAAGGGGCTTGGACGGTCCGCACGTACCGCGAATTCGGTGGCCGCGTGCGCGCCGTGGCTGAACTGGCCGGACGCCTGGAGCTCGCGGCGCGCGCTCAGCCGGTGGCGCTGATTCTCGACAACCGTCCCGAATGGCTCGAGATCTTCGCCGGCCTGGCGGGTTGCGGCATCTTGGTCGTGCCGGTCGACCCCAAGCTCAAGCCGGGCGAGATCGCCTTCATCCTGAAGGACTCCGAGGCCGCCGCCATCTTCACCGACGCCCGGCACCGCGAGCAGCTCGAGGCGATCCTGACGGAGTTGCCCCACGTGCGGCACCTCGTCTGGCTCGATACAACCGGACCGTGCGCGCCATGTGCCGGCCGGCCGGGCCTGGCCTACGAGACGACCCTGGTCGAGGTCCTGGACGCCGCCCAAGCGGGGGGGAGCTGGTATGACCGCCAGGTCGCCCAGCCCGAGGACCTGGCATCGCTGATCTATACCTCGGGCACCACCGGCAAGCCCAAAGGTGCGATGCTGACACACGCCAACTTCTGGCATGATGCGGTCGGAGCATTGCAGGCGGTCCCGGACTTCAACCATTCCGACCGGTTCCTGATCGTCCTGCCGCTGTTCCACTCCTTTTCCTTCACGACCAACTTCGTGATCCCGCTCGCGTTGGGCGCCTGCATGCAGTTTGTGGAGAGTCTGCGCAGCGTGGCCGACGACCTGCGCACCCTGGGACCGACCATCCTGATGGCCGTGCCGCTGCTGGTGGAGAAGATCTACACGCGGATCGACGACAACCTGCGGCGCAACCGCCTGGCGCGCGGCCTGCTGGCGGTGGGTCTGAAATCGATCGTGACCCGCAAGGTCCAGCGCAGCCTGGGCGGCCACCTGCGCCTGATGGTCACGGGCGGCGCGCCCTGCCCGGTGCACGTGATTCTGGGGTTCCGGCGCCTGGGCATTCCGATCATTGAAGGCTACGGACTGACCGAGGCCTCGCCGATCGTCTCGCTTTCGACGCCGCGCGACGCGCGCCCCGGCACAATCGGCTACAGGCTGCCCAACATCGACGTGCGGATTGCCGAGCTCAACGAGCAGGGCGTGGGCGAGTTGCAGGTGCGCGGGCCGATCGTGATGCGGGGCTACTACCACAACTCCGAGGCCAGCGCCGAGGCGTTTGACGGCGACTGGCTGCGTACCGGCGACCTGGCCTCGATGGACCGCGAAGGGTACATCACGATCCGCGGTCGGCGCAAGGCCCTGATCGTGAACCGCGAGGGCAAGAACATCTACCCCGAGGAGGTGGAGCAGTGCCTGGCGCACCACCCCTACGTGGGCGACATCGTGGTGGTTGGCTACCACGATTCCGGCGACGTGGGCGAGAAGGTCGGGGCGATCGTCGTGCCCAACCTGGAAGCGATCGCGGCGGAGCGCGGCGGGCAGGAGCCGCCCTGGAACGAGGTCGAGGCGCTGCTGCGCAAGGTCCTGCAGACGCGCTGCAACGAACTGGCCGACTACAAGCACCCTCGCCGGATCGAGATCCGCCGCGAGCCGCTGGAGCGCACCTCCACCCAGAAGGTCCGCCGGCATATCTACGTGGGCTGGTTCGACACGCCGCCGGCGCGCGCGGGCCGTGCGGCCCCTGATCCGAACCAGCCGAACGGCTGAGCCATCCCCGTCGCGCACAAGGATCCCCAGCCATGAAGCAGTCGAAACCCAAGGCGTTGTTCGTGCTCGGCACGGCCGCCTATGAGCGCATCTACGGCCCCGCCGAACGCGCAACGATCGCCGACCTGGTCACCTGCGACCAGCCGCCCTGCACGGCCGAGCAACTCGCGGAGGATCCCGGCCGGCTGTCCGGGGTCGAGGTGATCTTCTCGGGCTGGGGCGCACCGCGCATGGATGCCGCCTTCCTGGCGCACGCGCCCTGCCTGCGGGCCGTGTTCTATGGCGCCGGCTCGGTCAAGGGGTTTGTCAGCGACGCCTTCTGGGACCGTGGCATTGTGCTCGCCAGCTCCTGGGGCGCCAATGCGATTCCCGTGGCGGAATACACCCAGGCGCAGATCGTGCTGTCGCTCAAGCGGGCCTGGACCATGGCCTACAACGGCCGCGTCCGCCACGCCTGGCCGGCCGCGATCCCGGTGCCCGGCGTCTATGGCAGCACCGTCGGACTGGTCTCGCTGGGCATGATCGGCCGGTTGGTCGCGCAGCGCCTGCAGAGCCATGACCTGCGCGTGCTGGCCTGTGACCCGTTCGTCACCCAGGCCCAGGCCGATGCCGCCGGGCTGGGTGTGCGAATGGTTCCGCTGACCGAGCTGTTCGCCGAAAGCGACGTGGTGTCGCTGCACACGCCGTCGCTGCCCGAAACCCGTGGCCTGATCAACGCGACACTGCTGGCAAGCCTCAAGCCGGGCGCCACGCTGATCAACACGGCCCGCGGCGCCGTGATCGACGAACCGGCCCTGGTGGCGCTGCTGCAGTGCCGCGCCGATCTGACGGCCATCCTTGACGTGACCGACCCCGAGCCGCCGCGCCCCGACTCGCCGCTCTACACGCTGCCGAATGTCTTCCTCACGCCGCACATCGCCGGGTCAGTGGAGAACGAGTGCCGCCGCATGGGACACTACGCGGCCGAAGAGTGCCGGCGCTGGTTGGCCGGCGAGCCGCTGCGGTGGCAGATCACGCGCGAGACGGCTGCGCGGCTGGCCTGAACTGAAGCGCGGCGGTCCGCGCCAGGCCCAGGCCGCCCGAGGGGATGCCTCGACCGCCAGCTACTCGTCGCTCTGCAGCGTGGCCACGGCCACTTGTGAGACGTGCGTGCGCTCGCACAGGTTCAGGACGGTGACAAAGTCCGCGTGACGGGCCTGGCGGTCGCATCGCACGATGGCCGACACCTGGGGGTCGCGGGTCTTGGCCTCGCGCAGATAGGCCTCAAGCTGTTCGATCGACATCAGGCGCTGGTTGACCACAATCAGGCCGGCGGCACTGACGTTGATGACCACCTGCTCCGGTCCGCGCGACCGCTCTTTGCCTTCAGTGGCGTCCGCCAGCCGGATGGTCATGTCCTTCTCGACCTCGTAGAAGGTCGTGGCCACCAGGAAAAAGATCAGCAGCAGAAAGACCACGTCGATCAGCGGGGCGATCCGCACGCCGTGGCCTTCGTCTTCCTGACAGAGCGCCTTCATGTGCCGGTCTTCTCGCGCAGGGCCTGCACGATCCCGAGGCAGGCGTCCTCCATCTCGCGCACGAGGTTCTCGGCGCGCGCCCGGAAGAAGTGATAGGCGATCATGGCGGGAATTGCCACGATCAGGCCAAACGCGGTGGTGAGCAGCGCTTCGCTGATGCCGGCCGCCAGCAGCTCGGTGCGGCCGAGGGCGCCGGCCTTGGCGACGACATCAAAGGCCTTGATCATGCCGGTGACCGTGCCCATCAGCCCGAGCAGCGGCGCCACATCGGCCACCACGGCCAGTGGCTTGCAGTTGCGGCGCAGGTCGTAGAGCACGCGGGCACCGCCCTCCTCGAGGCCTGCCTCCATTTCGAAGCCGCCGGCATGGGCGCGCAGCAGGCAGGCCTGCACGAGCGAGGCGAAGGGCGAGCGCTGCGCGGTGCAGCGCGCCAGCGCGCCGCGCACGTCGCCCTGATGCGCGGCGTCCAGCAGCTCGCGGTACAGCGGCTGCGAGAAGACGGCGCTGCGACGAAGGCCAATCAGGCGTTCGAGCGCGAAGGCGCACGTCACCACCGAGCACAGCAGGATCGGCCACATCATCAGACCGCCGCGCTTGAACATCTCGGTCAGGGTGTTCCCGAACGCGCTGCCATCGGCCCCGGCGGGATCGGCGACTGGCAGCTCAACGCTGTCGGCCGTCAGCACCGCCGCAGGTGCGACGGGCGCGGCGTCGCCGGCCAAAGACGGCGTCATCTGGGTCTGCGCCGATGCGGCCAGGACGGACGCGAGGACAACACAGGCAAGGGCGGGGAGGCGTAGTTTCATATGCGTGACTGTTCAGGTGCCAGGTGTCAGGGTTCAGGGTTCAGGGTTCAGGGTTCAGGGTTCAGCCGGCCGCGCGGCTGCGCCGCGAGTGTTCGAGGGGGTAACTCGGTGCCTTCGATTACCCATGGGATTCATGCGGCCGGGACAGGCCCGGCCCTCCAGTGCCCGCGGACGCCATGGAGGGTCGACCCTGTGTCGCCCGTATCGTGAACCGAAGTTATGGACGAGAAGCTGGCCTGAGCCCAGAACCCCGAACCCTCCCTCCTTGGATAGATGCTCATATTCCCTGCTGGCTGGCAACATCGCCGCCCTCACGGCTCCTTGGCGGCGGGCGCCTCTGGATAGCGTTTGCGAAGCTCGTCACGGTACTGCGCGGCTTTGGCGGCATCGCCGGCCTGTGTCCAGGTCTTGACCAGCATGGCCAGGGCCTCGGGCTTGAGCTCCTCGTAGCCGTACAGGATGTCGACCTTCAGGAAGGCCTTGGCCGCCTCCGCGTGCTGGTTCAAGGCCAGGTGCGCATAGCCTTGGCCGAGCACGGCCTGCGCCGCCTCGACGGCTTCGGTCGCGGCCACCACGGCGGCATAGGCTTCGAGCGCGTCCTGGTTGGCTCCATTGGCGCGCAGGCTGTGGCCCCGGCCGAGCAGGGCCGGCACGCGGCAGGCGCCCTCGGGCCAGCGCTTCAATACCTGTCCGTAGGCCTCCAGCGCCTCCTTGTGGCGACCGGCCGCACGCTGACACTCGCCGACCAGGAAGAGCGCCTTCTCGGCAAACGGTCCGTCAGGCACCTGCGCCAGCGCGGCGATGGCCTCGTCGCGCCGCCCGAGTTGCTGCAGCAGCCGGCCGCAGCGGTAGCGCGCTTCAGGGACCAGTTCGCTGGTCGCCGCCTCGCGCACGAGCCGGTCGAAGGCCTGCAGGGCCGGTTCGGGCTGCTCCAGATGCTCGCGCGCCCATCCCAACTTGTAGAGCAGCTTGTCGGCAAAGGCCAGTTTAGGAACGGCCAGGGCCGCTTCGTAGGCGGCGGCGGCTTCGGCATACTGCTGGCGGTCATAGGCCAGCTCCCCGAGCCGGAAGCGCGCATCCGGCACCAGCGGGCTATCCGGGTAGGCGGCGATCAGCTGGCGGAAATGGGCCTCGCCTTCCGTGGCGTGGTTCTGCTCCAACTGGACCCAGGCCCGGTCATACAGCGCCTGGGCGGCGAAAGCCCCCTTGGGGCGGGCGGTCAGCAGCGCGGCGTAGAGCTGTTCGGCCTCGGCCCACTCCTTGGCCCGGTAGGCACACAGGGCGCGGCGGTACTCGGACTCCTCGCGCCGGGGCGATTCGGTGAAGCGCGCGGCAAAGGCTGCGTAGCGGGCCTTGGCGTCCGCGAAGCGAGCGGCATCCTCGAGCGTGCGCGCCAGCCACCAGGCGGCCTCTTCGGCGCGGGACGACTGGCCGTCGGCCAGGGGCGTGAAAGCCGCAAGAGCTTCGTCGGGCCGGTTGAGGCGCCGACAGGCCCAGCCGATACCGAAGGCGGCATCGGCCGCCGCTTCGGCCTGCGTGCCATCCACCCGCCGGTAGGCGGCCAGGGCCTCTTCGGGCCGCCCCAGTTCCACCAGAGCTTCCCCGGCATACAGATGGGCAAAGGGCAGAAATGCGCTTTTCGGAAAGCGCGGCACAAAGGCCAGCGCGCGTTTGAGCGCCGGCTCGGACTGCTTGGCCGCCAGTTCGAGCGCCACCTGGGCCAGCTCGGCCTGCTGCGCGAAGACGCCATCGCCCCCCAGCCGGGCCGCCTCGGCATAGGCCGTCGCTGCATCGGCTGCCACGCCCTGCGCTTCGGCCGCCTGGCCGGCGCGGAAGGCGGACTCCGCGGCCAGCGGGCTCTGCGGATACTTGGCCGCGACCTGCGCAAAGTGCTCGCGGGCCTTGGGCTGGTCCTTCAGATGGCGCGCGCACCAGCCCAGTTTGTAGTGGGCATCGGGTACCAGCGCGTGTTGCGGACAGGCCGCGACGAAGGCCGCAAACGCGGTCGCGGCCGCCGGATACTGCTGCAGCCGAAAGCGGTACTCGGCCGCGGCAAAGTGCACCGTGGGAAAGAGGTCGCTCTTGGGGTAGGTTTTGACGAAGGCCTCGGCCGCGACGGCCGCGGCGGCGAGATCGCCGGCCTGTTCGAGCGCGAAAACCTGCCCGGCGGCGGCATCGTCGGCCAGCGCATGGTCGGCCTTCTGACGGGCGGCCTCGGCGTACAGGGCGGCCGCGCCGGCGTATTCCTTGCGGCCCGCCAGGGCCTCGGCCAGCGCCAGACGGCTTTCAACCGCCAGGGCCGCGGCCTGCGGATCAGCAACGACCTTCGTCAAGATGGACGCGGCCGCGTCGAACTTCCCGAGCCGCACGAGGGCGTAGCCGTTCCAGTAGGCGGCCGCCGCGGCCGACTCGTGCTTGGGCCAGTCGGTCGTCAGCGCGGCAAAGGCCGCGGCGGCCGGTTCGAACTGACCCGCGGCGACATAGGCATGGCCGGCATTGAGCAGGCAGACCGGTGCGCGTGCATCCTTGCCGAGTGCCTGGGCCGCCTCCAGAAAGGCCGCGGCGGCGGCCGGCATTTCCTTGCGATCGTAGAGCACAAAGGCGCGTCCCACGCGCGCGTCGAGACCCACCGCGCCAGCCGCGTTGCGGAGGGCGTCATACGCGGCCAAGGCTTCGTCGAGCTTCTGCAGACGACGCAGGCAGGCAGCGATCTGGATGCGACACTCGGGGGCCAGCTCGTGGTCGGCGTGACGCTGCACAAACTCCTGGAAGGCGGTCAGCGCGGCGGCATCGTCGCCGGCCCTGGTGAGCGCCCAGGCGCGCGAGTAGCGGGCCTGCGCCACGTATTTCCCTTCCGGAAAGGCCTGCAGCAGGTCGGCGCAGGCCTGAGCCGCCGCCGGCCAGGCCTCGGCCTTGAAAAGCTCCTCGGCCTGACCGTAACGGGCGGCCTCGGCCAGGGGGCTCTCGGGCCAGCGCTGGAACACGGCCGCGTAGTGAGCCGCCGCCGCGCGCGGGTCCTTGCGCGCGGCTATCTGCGCCAGCCAGTAGGAGGCCTGGGCCGCGCGCTCGGACTTGGGGTATTCCTTGACCAGCCGCTCGAAGGCCGCCTGGGCCGGCGCCGTCTGGCCGCCTTTCTCCAGGGCTTCGCCCAGGCGGTACAGGGCCACGTCGGCCTGCGGAAAGGCCGGGGTCTTCTGCAGCAGCTTCTGGAACTCGTCTGCGGCCAGGGCGTATTCGTTGCGGATCAGCAGTCCCGTGGCGAAGTTGAACTGGTCGGTGGCTTCGTCGGCGCGCACCTGCGCGCCAAACGCGATCGCCAGAACCGTCGTCAGATAGAAGCGATGCCAATGCGACATGGGAGCATTTCCTGAGTGGGGAGTTACCACCCCGCATTATTGCCCCGGACCCGGTCCGCGCGCAATCAAGAAGTCGGACATGCTCAGCGCGGAGTGTCGTCCCGCGTTGAACATGGAAAGCGGTCCGTGGTGCACGGTCTTCCATTCTTCCATTGTTCCAGCATTCCAACTCCCGCGGTTTGGGCGGCGGCCTTCGCTCTTTACACCCGATTCGGCCGCGGCTATCCTTTGCGGCGTAGGAATCTCGCGAAGGCGATGCGAGCCCGATTCACACTCAAGCCCGGCCAGCCCGGGACGTTGAAGCTGGTGGCCCAGTACGGTGACAGCCTGCTCAATGTACGGTATCGGTACGATGTCATCCGGCGCCGCCGATACACGACCGCCGAGCTCATCCTGGACGCTGCCGATGGAGCAGGTTATGCAACTCGGTCTGACTGGTCGCATTGCTGCCGCCGGGCCAGACCGCACCCCGCTCTGCGCGCCCGTCGACCAACCCACCGACCAGGAGCCATATGCCTAGTATTACAAAGCCCCGCATATCTCGCGTATTACACACATATCGAATAGTACACATCCATGGCTTTGTACTATTAGATCACAAGTGTCCGGTTAAAATCGAACCCACCACGCGATCAGCCCTGTGAATGCGAT
>CAZZCT010000074.1:0-23439 GCA_964652365.1 uncultured Lentisphaerales bacterium | reverse complement strand
ACCGACGTGCCGCAAGGTACCGGGGGTTCGAATCCCTCTCCCTCCGCCATTCCTGCGCCTCCGGTCTTGCCACGTGACGTCCGCCGCGACGCGCGGCGGACGTACGTGGTCGCGTTGCCGCGGATGCCCGACATCCGCGGCGCACGCGAAAAACCGACGTGCCGCAAGGTACCGGGGGTTCGAATCCCTCTCCCTCCGCCATTCCTGGGCGCTCTTGGCGTCTTGGCGGTTCGTGTTCTTTAAGGCGCTAAACTGCCGACCCGACAGCAGGAGTGGTCTGCGGCCGGATCCGGCTGGCAAATCCCAGCATCACCAGCGCCAGCAGGGCCGCGGCCAGGAACACCGACTGGTAGCCATAGACCATCCAGGCCCACCCGCCCAGGGCCGGGATCGACATCGACACGATGTGGTTGATGCTCACACCCAGCGAGAGCGAGGGCGCCACGTCGGCCCGGTTGACCGCGATGCGCGCGAGGTAAATGTCGCGCGCCATGCCCGTGCCGAACAGCAACTGGTCCAGCACAAAGCAGGTGTAGAGCAGCCCCAGCGCCACCGGCCTGGCATCCAGATGGTGTGCAAGGCCGTAGCCCAGGCAGACCAGAAAGATCAGCACCGCATCGACCATCAGGACGCGGCGCTCGCCAAACCGGTCGATCGCCCGGCCCAGCAGCGGCTGGAAAACCAGCCCCAGCACCGAGGCGGCGATCCAGAGCTGCGCGAAGATCGTGGCCGGCTGATGGAACACTTTCACCAGCACCCACGGACCGAACGTGATGAAGACCTGCTTGCGGGCACCGAACAGGAACGACAGCACGTAGTAGAGCCAGTAGCGCCGGTTCCAGGCGAAGCGCGGCCGTTCCAGATGCGCGCCGGGTAGCCGCATGGCCAGCATCACCACCCCGGCCACCAGCGCCAGCCCGCCCGCCAGACCGAACACCAGACTGTAGTGCCGGCCCCCACCCCGCATCATCAGCCAGACGAGCCCGCAGCCGACAATGCCCGCCGCGATCGCCACGCCCTGGATTTGACCCAGCCGGCGCCCGCGCGTCGCGCCGCTGGCCAGGTCCATGCCGATCGACGAACGCACCGGCATGATCAGATGCGAACCGATGCTCCAGATGAACAGTGAGACCAGCATCGGCGCCCAGGCGCCACCCTGAAACGCCAGCCCCAGCAGCCCCAGGCCGGTCAGAAAGGCCGCCACCGCCGCGATGCGGGTCTCGGGAAAAGCGACCAGCAGGCCGACCATCAGGACCGTCAGGAACCCCGGTAGTTCGCGGGGGAACTCCAACGCGCCGCGCGCCGCCGCGCCCATGTTGAAGACGTCGCTCGCGAAGTTGTTGAACGTCGTCTCGTACATGGCGCCCGCTGCGCTAAGCAGCGACATGGCAACCAAGAACAGGACGAGATTCGCCGTGGCCGACCGATGCGTGCGACACGATTCCCCGGACGGAAGCGCCGGTTGTGGCTCAGTTTGCATGAAACCGCTTTGGCAGCCGTCGGCACGACGGCTGCCAAACTCCAACCGGCCTCGCCCGCGCTTAGGCGTGCTTCGTCTTCAGAGCCCGGCCGGCCTTGGCACTGCGCACCGCCAGGTCGAGGATGTGGATCGGACGCCGCGCCCACTCGCCGGTGATGACCAGTTTCGTGCCCTTGACCAGATGATCAGCCACGTTCTGATACAACTGCCAGCTTTCACCGGCCGGGTTGCGGCCAACCGTCTTGACCGTCTCGCCAGAAGCGGGGTGCGTGATCAATTCGAACTCGGGGAAGTTCATGACGTAGGTGCCCGCCGTGCCGACGAACTCCACCACGCCCGGCTTCGGATTGGAATCGATGCTGGAGATGCGCAGGTTCAGCATACAGCCAGAGGTGAAGCGCACCACGGCCGAGGCCTCGTCCTCATTGCCGTCCTTGCCCCACTTGGTCTGCGCCGACCAGAAGCCGCTATGGGCATAGCCGCTGACCTCGGTCATCTCGGAATCGATCACCTGCAGGGCATACTCCAGCAGGTGCACGCCCCAGTCATAGAGGATGCCGCCAGAGATGCTGCGGCTCGAGCGCCACCAGTCACCCGGCTTGCCCCATCCGCCCATGCGGCACTCGACACGCACGAGGTCGCCCAGCACGCCGGCCTTGATGCGCTTGACCGCCTCCAGAATATGGCCGTCCCAATGACGATTGTGATACGTGGAGATCACCAGGCCACGCTGGCGCGCCGCGGCGATCATGGCGTCACACTCGGCCGTGGTCATGGCCATGGGCTTCTCGCACACCACATGGCAGCCGGCCCGCAGGCACTGCAGGGCCAACTTGGCATGGGTGTTGTGGGGCGTGATGATAGCGACGACGTTGACGCCCGACTTGCTCAGCATCGCCGCGACCGAGGTGAACGTCTGGATGCCGGGAAAATCCTGCTGTGCGACCTTCAGGCGCTCGGGGTCGATCTCAGCGACCGCCACGGGGGTCATGCCGGCCTGCTTCATCTCGTTCAGATGGTGGCGTCCCATGTTGAAGGCGCCGCCGTAACCGATCACGCCGACCTTGATGTCGGACGCCTGCTTGAACTGCTGCTTCTGGGTCTTCATGCTGCGGGGTCACTCCATACGAAGGCCGCGCCGGGCCGGCAACTGTCGACACGCGCGCGACGAAAACTCGGAATCACGGTTACTTGCTGGCAAACTCCGAGACGATCGGGAGCTTGGCCGCCCACTGAACACCGCGCTTGACGATCTCGAAGGCCTCGGGAACATCAAAATCCTTATCGACGTGGCCAAGCGACGTATAGAACACGAGCCCCTGGCCCCAGCGCCGCTTCCAGACCACCGGCATGACAGTGCCCTTGATCCAATCGGCCCCATCGTAGGTGCCCGGGAAGATGGTGGTCGCCAGCACCTCGTTACCCGGATCGGTGTGCATGTAATACTGCTCGGAGGTCATCTGGAAGTCGCGCAAGCCCTGCACGATCGGATCCTTTGGCGCCGTAATGTTGACCGTGTAGGGGACGATCCCGCCGGGATGGGAGACCCACTGGCCGCCGGTCATGAACTGGTAGCCGGTGTCGTTGCGGAAGGCGTCGCACATGCCGCCGTGCCAGCCGGCCAGGCCAACGCCGCCGCGCACCGCATCCTGCAACGCGCGACTCTGATCGCCCGAAATCTGGCCCATGGTCCAGAGTGGCAAGATCACCTTCACGCTGGCCATCAGATCCTTGTCCAGGTAGGCGTCCAGCGTGTCGCGAGTTTCGACTTCCCAGCCGCGGGACCGCAACCAGGCCGCAAAGCGGTCCTTGCACTGCACGGGCTGGTGACCGTCCCAGCCGCCGAAAACGATCAACGCCTTCTTCGCCGCCGCACCTGCTGCTGTCGTCATGATTTTACATCCCTAGTTGTTTTACCGCCGCGGACGGGATACCGAAGGCGGCTGAGAGGTTACAAAACGCGGCTAAGTTTGCGCCAAGCGGCAGCGGAAGTCAAACAGGTAACGGGTAACAACAGGTAACGGGTAACGGGGACCCTGGATTGCGGGAAATGGAACAATGGAATGCTGGATTCAGCGCACAACCATCCACGATTCCAGCATTCCACCCTTCCAATCTCTCGCGGTTTGAGGTCTGGCAATCCGGCTGGTCGGAGGGGCGGCAATGCGTGTATGATTCCGCGCGAACGGTCCCCGACACTGCGACCGATGGCGGGGTGCCGGCAACCTGCGAGACTCGAAGCCCATGCCCCACCGCGAAACCGCCAACCTGCTATTCGACGAAGACCGCCTGTGGGTGCGCCGCCAGCCGGATGGCGCGGCCAACCCGCTGTGGCCGGAGACCGATCCGCCGGTCTGCGATGCGCTGGCCGAACTGGCCGGCACACTGGACGGCGGCGGCGTGCGTGCAGTCGACCGCACCGGGCTCCCGCCGCCCGGTGCGGCCGAACCGATGGGATTGCGAGCCCTGTACGACATGGTGTCGCCCGAGCTCTTCCAAGTGGCCGGAGCCGGGCAGCAGTTGCTGCACTGGCGTCGCACGCACCGCTTCTGCGGCGTGTGCGGCACCCTGATGTCACGGCACGCAACCGAGCGCGCAATGCACTGTCCGGCGTGCAAACATATGACCTATCCGCGCATCAACCCGGTCGTGATCACCCGGGTGACGCGCGGCCGCGAGATCCTGCTGGCGCGCCGGGCAACCGGGCCGACCAGCTTCTACAGTGTAGTGGCCGGGTTCGTGGAGGCCGGCGAGACCCTGGAGCAGGCCGTCGCGCGCGAGATCCTCGAAGAGGTCGGCGTGCAGGTGCGCGACATCCGCTATTTCGCCAGTCAGCCCTGGTCCTTCCCGAACAACCTGATGATCGCCTTCACGGCCGAGTGGGCAGCCGGAGACGTGCGACCGGACGGCGTCGAGATCGCGGAGGCCGGCTGGTTTGCCCCGGAGCTCCTCCCGCCAATTCCCCACCCGATCAGCATCAGCCGTCGCCTGATCGACGCGCACGTCACCGCACAGCTGGGGGCGTAGTGGGGCGGTCTTCCAGCATTGCCAGCCCATCCGCATTAGGGTACAAATACAGAGTTTGCAGCGTTTTGCCAGCGAGTGTTTTTCCATCAGGGAGATGATCTGGATGGCCGAAATGGTACGCCCGCCCAACGGACAAGGGAACGCCGATCACGCCGCCCCCCCCCCGGCCCCACACTCATCCGGAATCTCGCTGCGCTGCTTGGCCGTAGCGGTCGTGGCGTTGTTCCTGGTGGGCGTGTGGGTCGAGTACGTCGAGAAGTTCGGCGACTACGGCGGGCCGATCGGCGAGAACTTCCCGCCCAATGCGGCCGTCGGAGTGATTCTGGGCGTCATGGGCATGGGCTGGCTGCTGCACCGGTTGCGCCCGGCGCTGCGGCTCACAGGTCGCGAACTGGTCGTGATCTATGCCGGGCTGGTGCTGGCCGCGCCGCTGTGCAGTCAGGGGCTCTGGGGGCGATTTTTCGGTCTGCTGGCCGGCATCCCGCACCAGCAGGACTTCACCTCCTACGACAGCCTGCCGCCGATGCTGTGGCCGCATGGCCGCAATCTCGTGCCGAACGGCCGCTTCACCCGGGAGTTGGAGGGCTTCACCGTCGAGAGCGCCCAGCCGGTGCGCTGGGAGGAGGTCGACCGCGGGGCCAAGGGTCGCTGGCGCAGTCCGGTGATCGACCACGGCGAGAACGATGCGGCGGTTTCGACGTTGACGGCGACGCTGCCGCGACTGGGCGCGTCCGGCGCGATCCAACTGGTTCCGGGCGAGCGCTTTCTCTTCTCCATGCTGGTGCGCGCAACCGGGTTCCGTAAGGGCTCGTCGTATCGCGTCGCGCTGGTCGCGGACGACGGCGTGCCACACGAGATCCTGAACCACACCGCGGACACCCCCCGCACGTATGCCGACCCCGGCGGCTTCCGACGCGTGGGCGCCAACCCGGTCTCCGTGCCGCGCGAGCTCGCGCGGGACCTCAAGCTCGTGGTCACGCTCTGCGGCGCGGGGACCTTGGCGGTGCAGGATCTTGAATTCTTCAACAACGAGGCCATCGAGGGGCTCTACTCTGGACACGGCATGGTACGCGCGGCTGACCTGGAGAAACTGGGCCCGCACGAACGCGACTTCCTGATTGTGAAGCCCGACCGCATGTTCAGCCTGGCCGGACTGCGCTACCTCTTCACCGGTTTCATTCCGTGGGGTCAGTGGGCGCGCCCGCTGCTGGCCTGGCTGGCGCTGATCGGCGCCCTCTTCGCCGGGCTGCTGGGGCTGAACCTGATCATGGGGCGGCAGTGGGCCGAGAACGAACGCTTTTCGTTCCCTCAGACGATCCTGCCGCGCCACCTGTTCGCCGATCTGCCGGACGCCGGCGGCGGTGTGCGCTTCCCGATCTTCGCCAACCGCGTGATGTGGCTGGGCTTTGCCATTACCTTGCCGCTCTGCATTCTCAAGGGGCTCAATTTCTACAACCCGGCGGTGCCGTTCCTGGGCGCGCCGACGCTGGCCTTTGCCGACTACTTCGACAGCCCGATCCTGAAGGCCTTCTTCCGCGACGTGCGCATCGACGGTGGCGGCATCGGCCTGTCGCTCTCGTATGCGGTCCTGGCTGTGGCCCTGCTGGTCGAGACCGACGTGCTCTTCTCGCTCTGGGCCTTCTTCATCCTGTTCCAGACCTGGAACATGCTGGGAGTGGCCTTCAACTTCAACCGGTTTGCCGGTTATCCCTGGCCGTTCCAGCAATCGATCGGATCCTACCTGGGATTCGGCCTGGTCGCGCTGTTCGTGGCGCGCGGCCATCTGCGCCAGGTGGCCGGCGTGATCTTCCGTCGCCCCGCGGCGGGCGATGCCTCGCCGGTCGCACGCGATGCGCGGACCTACCGGGTTGCACTGGCCATGGTGGTTGCCTCGTTGGCGGCCCTGGCGGGCTGGGGCGCCTGGGTCGGCATGGGCTGGTGGATCAGCCTGCTCTACTTCGGCTACATGCTGTCGGTCGGATTCACCGCCAGCCGCATCCGGGCCGAGACCGGCACACCCTTTTCCTACATGCTGCCCTACTTCGCCATGCAGTTCGTGGCAGCCCTGGGCGGATTCACCGTGTTCGGTCCCACCGGCATGCTCGTGGCCACCATGACCAGCGGGTTTCTGGTGACCTCCAACTTCATGCTGATGTCGCCAACCCAACTGGAAATGCTCGAGCTGGGACGCCAGTTCGGCATGCGGCGCCGGGTGGTCAGCACGGGTCTCGCCCTGGGACTGCTGGCCGCCGTGCTGATCGGCGGCTTCACGGTGCTCTGCTGGGCTTACGGCTTCGGCGCGAACAGCCTGCAGGTGGGCTGGCCCTATGAGCAGAACTGGTACTACAACGGGTTCCGCACCGGACAGATGGCCATCGACCGGGCCTTCGAGGCCGGCACCGTGGGCCAGCAACCGGAGAGCCAGCCCCTGAACGTCCTGCGTAACCCGGATGCCAAGGGCATTGCCATCGGCCTCACGATCACCGTACTGCTCGCGCTGGTGCGGGCGCAGTTCGCCTGGTTCCCGCTCCATCCGGTCGGGTACGTTCTGGCGCCGACCTTCTTCATGAAGGGATTCTTCTTCACCGCCTTCGTGGCGTGGGCCATCCGCATCCTGATCCTGCGCCTGGGCGGCGCGCGGCGCATCCGGAACGGCCTGGTGCCATTCAGCATTGGCATGTTCCTGGCCGTGGTCGCCTCGGTTATGATCTTCGAGGTCGTCGGCATCTTCCTGCGGATGCAGGGCGTCACCGCCATCTATTCGAAACTGCCCTGAGAAAGGCCCCGCGGCCATGCGCAGCACCTTCCATTCGTGGAGCAACCAGTTGATTGTCGCCGGGTTGGCGTTGGTGGGCGGTCTGGCAGCCTTGTACGGCTACGTGCGGTTCGCTGAACCCGCCCCGCGCGAGCACCGCGCGCCATTCCGCGACAACTTTGACCGCGCGCCGTTCGATGCGCGCTTCGTGCCGGCGCGCTTTGCCGCCCATCTGGCGGCGATCGAGGCGGCCGGGCAGCCGGCCGCGGGGCGGACGGTCGGACGGCTCACCGGGAGTGCGGGCTGCGACGACACCGCCGCACACATTGCCGCAACCTTCGCGACCGCCGGCCTGAGCGTGACAACCCAGCGCTTCGAAGTGGCCGTGCCGGTGACGGAACGCTGCGAGCTGCTGGCAGCCAATGGGCAGCCGCTGCCGGGCGTCAGCCTCTATCCCTTCGAACCCAACGGCCTGAGCGTAGTCGAAGTGCCGCCCGAGGGGTTGTGCGGCCGCCTGCTGGTGGCCGAGACCGCAGAACTGAAGTACCTGGCGGGCTGCGATCCCACCAACACGATCGTGGTAACCAACCTCGATGGAGCGGGCGGCTGGGCGGCCCTGGCCTCGCTGGGGGTCAAGGCGGTAATCGTGGTTGAGGACGAGCTTTCGGCCCGCCTGCGCGCCCCGACGGGCGAGCCCGCCCCATGGGTCAACCTGCTCTCGCCTCAAAGCGAGGTCTCCTTCCCGCGTTTCCTGGCACGCGGGCCGATCCTGGCGCATGCCGGCCAGGAGGTGCGCCTCTTCAGCCGCGTCGCCTGGCAGGCCCGCACCGCGCGCAACCTGATCGCGCGACTACCCGGCCGAACGGGTGCGCGCGAGGCACTCGTGCTCAACGCCTACTACGACAGCTACTCCGTCGTGCCGGATCTCGCGCCCGGTGCCGAGGCGGCCCTGCCGTTGGCCGCCCTGCTGCAACTGGCCGAGGCCCTGGCCCCCTATGCCGGCGACCTGCCGCGCGACGTCCTCTTCGTCGCCACGGCCGGCCACGCCCAGAACCTCGCCGGCGCCAGCCACCTGATGGAGGCCATCGGATTCGGCCCGCGCGCCGACCGCTACCTGGTGGCGGACCTGGCCAGCCGCCTGAACGACCAGCAGGCCGGTCTGGCCCACGCCGCGCAGGCGCTCGCCTGGATTGAAGCGCCAGAGGTCCGTGATCGCGGCATGCCGCCCGAGGCCCGCCGCCTGGCCTGGGAACGACAGGATCCGAGCTTCCGTAGCTGGTTCGAGCGCCAGCTCAAACAGGTGATGGGTGAGATCAACCTCGAGGCCAAGGAGGCCGTGCTGGCCGCGCGGTTGGACTACCTGCGGGCCGATAGTCCGATCTTCCGCAGCGGGTTCGACCCGCGCGCCGCCTCCGAGGCCGCCCGCAAGGACCCGGCCAACAGCCACCCGCTGCTGCAGGCGCTGGTTGCCTCGCAGGATGCCGACAACCGCACCGGCAATCTGGTCTCGATGCCCATCTGGCATCTGGCGGGCCTGGCGGCGTTCGAGGAACTGAACGTGCCCGGCCGCCTGCGACGGCACCTGACGCGCTGCGCCGACGACCATACCCGCCACGCCGAGGCGTACGCCGATCAACTCGACGTGCGCCGCCTCTTCGCCACCTACGAAAACACCTTCACCCTTAACCTGGAACTCAACTCGGGCGGACCGAAGGGCCTGACGACCCTGTCGCACATGACGGGCCTCAAGAACTACGGCAGTGGCGCCGAACCCCAAGCCTCCGAACTGGCGCAGGCCCTGCTCGCGCACATCCCGGAGCAGGCCCCCGGCCGGCCGCTCTTCAATGCCCTCCATTGGGGGCCCAAGGACGCCGAGGGTTCGCGCGAACAGCCCAACATCCATCAAAGCGATCTGTTCCTGGTCGAGTCGCAACTCTGGACCGTCTGCGGCCGACTGGCCTTCTCGCTGCACAACGCCGACTTCCAGCCGCCCCGCCTGGGAACGCCCGAAGACACCTTCACCAACTTGTCGACCGTGGCGGTCGAACGACAACTGGCGGCCATCGGTCCGACCGTGCTCGACCTGGCCCATGGGCGCCTGCCCTTCAAGCGTGTGCCGGGGCAGCAGCGCAAGAACCTCCTGACCTTGCGCGGCGGCGTCTTCGGCAACGCCGGGACCGGCTCCACCTACCCCACCCACCCCATGGGCGAGGCTACCGTGGTGCGCGCCTTCCGCGCCAACCTAACCGCCCAGCCGGAGGCGACGCTGAAAAGCCGCAACGTCCGCGCCTGCCCGGTGCTGCTGACCGCGCCCGATGGCCGCTACGAACAGGCCATTGCACCCAATCTCGTGAGCGTCGCCGGCTGGAGCGAGCCGGTCAACGTTGACGCCGCGCGCTTCGATGGCGACGGCCGGTTGCGGTTCTTTAAGAATGCCTCTGAAACCGGCGGCGCCTTCCGCAACAAAGACGTGCCCAGCGCGTCGATCCAGGCCGTCGGCATGGAGACCGCCACCCCGATCAACGTCGGCATGTTCCGCTGCCACCGTGTGCAGCTCTTCGACCGCTCGAATCCCAAGACTCTCAAGCAGTTCCGCGCGGCGGCGTTTCTCTCGCAGCAGGGCCTGAGCGCGCCCGCAGCCCTGCGCGAGGACCCCCTGACGATCTTTCTCGATCCCGCCTACCGCTTTTTCGTGGCCATGCAGGATAGCTCCTCCGGCAACGAACAGGTACTCGCCTACCGGGCCTTCCTGCTGAATGCCAACGAGACCGCGCCGGCCTCTGCCGACGAACCCGAGATCTTCGGCGAAGGCTACCTCGCCGCCGACGTCGATGTGCTCACCCTGCCCCATCTGCACGCCGCCGCCTCAATGCTGCGCACCAATGCCAAACGCCTCAACCTGCTCGCGCGCAACCAGATGTCCGATGAGTTGATGCACGACTTCCACAACTCGGGCGCCACGTGGCTGGAATCGGCCCGCCGGTTGTGGCGCGAGCAGGACGCAGTGGGCTCCGTGCTGGCCGCATCCCGCAGCTTGGCCTACTCGATCAACAACCACCCGGTCATCCGGCGCAAGGTCGCCCAGGCGGTCACCGGCGTGATCTGGTACCTCGGCCTGCTGGTGCCGTTCGTGTTCTTCTTCGAGAAACTGGTCTTCGGCTTCACCGACATCCGCAAGCAACTGCTGGCCGCCGGGCTCATCTTCCTGACGGTTTTCGGCCTGCTGCGCTGGCTCCATCCCGCCTTCCAGATGGTGCGCTCGTCGATCATGATCCTGATTGGCTTCGTGATGCTGCTGCTGACGCTGCTGGTCATGGGCATGGTCAGCGGCAAGTTCATGCAGAACGTGCGGACCTTGCGCCGCCACGAAGGCCGCGTCGAGGGGGCGGATGTCAACCGCGGCGGCGTGGTGGGCACGGCCTTCATGCTCGGGCTGAACAACATGCGGCGCCGCAAGGTCCGCACCGGGCTGACCTGCGTGACGCTGGTGCTGATCACCGTGGTGATCATCTGCTTCACGTCGGTCTCGACCGACTTTGCGGACATCGAGTATGCCACCGCCCGCTCGACCTGGAACGGCATCCTGCTGCGCAACGCCAATTTCAAGCCCGTCACCGACGGTGAAGTGGGTGCCATCCGGCAGACCTACGGACACCTCTATCCGGTGGCCCAGACTTCGTGGCTGCAGGCCTTGGTGCGCGAAGACCGCATCCAGAACGCCGAGATCCAGATCGACCGCGAGTACCAGGTCGGCGAGCAGATTTACCGGCGCCGCGCGCGCGTCAGCGCTACGGTGCAGTGCGACTGGAACGAACCAAGCTTCTCGGGCCTTGATCGCTTCCTGCGCAGCCAGCCGCGCTGGTTCCCGCGGCCGCCGCAGACCCGCGCCGAACGCCTGGCCGCACTCGAGCGGAACGAGCGCCCGCGCCCCATGGTCATCCTGCCCGACAACGTGGCGCGCGACCTCGACGTGACGCCCGCGGAACTGGCCGCCACCAACGTGCTGGTGAACATCCGCGGCGACGAATACGAGGTCATCGGCATCCTCGACGCCCAGGCCGTCGACCGGACGATGGGGCTGGACGGCCGCGCGATCCTGCCCTACGACCTCAACTCGGTGCAGGTGCTGGTGCGCGACGCCGCCGGCACCCTACTGGTGCCGGACGACGCCCGGCCCCTGCCGGCCGCGCAAGTCATCTTCGTAAACCGCCACCCGCCGCTTAAAGCCGACAGCGAACGCACCTTCATCGCCTCGGTCGGCATCCTCTTTCCGCGCACGGCCTACCGCACGACGCCCGACGCCCCCGAACGCCCGGCCGTGACCGTGGCCGACCAGCGCCTGTTGGTGAAGGAGTACCTCGAGCGCACGGCCGAGCCGGCCTACTATGCCGTGGACGGCGTGGCCTACTACGGCACACGCAAGCGCGCGCGAAGCTTCGACGGGCTGGTCGAACTCCTGATCCCGATCCTGCTGGCCGCGCTGACAGTGTTCAACACCATGCGTAGTTCGGTCTACGAGCGCCGCAGCGAAATCTACGTCTACAACGCCGTGGGCATCGCCCCCAACCACGTCTTCTTCATGTTCATGGCCGAAGCCTGCGTCTATGCCGTGGTGGGCATCATGTGCGGCTATATCCTGAGCCAGGCTACCGGCAACCTGCTGACCTCGCTCGGACTGACCGGCGGCATGAACATGAGCTACGGCTCGATCGAGACCATCTATGCCTCGCTGGCGATCGCCATCGCCGTGCTGCTCTCCACGATCCTGCCGGCCCGCAGCGCAGCCCGCCTGGCCGCGCCCTCCGACGTGCGCAGTTGGACCGTACCCAAGGCCGCGGGCGATACGCTCAGCTTCCACCTGCCCTTCACCTTCACGCCGCACGACCGCGTAGCCGTGCTCAGTTACTTCCACCGCTGGCTGGACGCCAACGGCGAGGGCAGCTCGGGCCCCTTCTTCTGCAGCCCGCCGCAGGTGCAGCTCCAGGAGCAACCGTCCGAGACCGCCTCCGGCGGTCTGCTGCCCGGCATCGCCGCCACGGTCTGGCTCAAGCCCTATGATCTGGGCGTGTCGCAGCGCCTGGAGATCTTCCTGCCCACCGACGCGGAAACTCACGAGTATATCGCCGAGGTTCGCCTGACCCGCCTGAGCGGCACGTCCGCGGCCTGGCAACGCACCGTCAAGCCCTTCCTGGGCGTGCTGCGCAAACAGTTCCTGAACTGGCGCGCTGCGTCGTCCGCCGACCGCGAGGAGATGTTTGCCGAGGCCGACCGTCTGCTGGGCGAAGTAACGCCCACGCCCGCCGCCTCCCCCGCGACCTCACCCACCGGAGCCTGAGTCATGTCCGACACTCCCAAACGCACCGCCCGCGACCCGGAGCTGGAACTCTACCGCTCCGTGCTGCAGCCGCCGGGCACGTTCCGCAACGGCTTCACCTGGGTGACCGTGGCGGGCGCCCTCTTCTGCGGCCTGCTGATGATGCCCGGCACGATCTACCTCAGCCTGATCACCGGCGGCGGCGTGGCGGCCTCGTGGGTCACGCTGATCATCTTCTCCGAGATCGCGCGGCGCGCCATGAAGACCCTCAGCCCGCAGGAGCTGGTCGTGCTGCTGGCCGTAGCCGGCGCCATGTCCGCCGGCGGTCCGGCCGCGGAACTGGTCTGGCGCCAGTACCTGGTGAACTCCCAGGCCGTGCGCGAGATGGGCCTGGCCGGCCAGTTTCCATCTTGGTATGCACCGCAGCCCGGCAGCGCCGCGATCGCCGAGCGTCTGCTCTTTCACCGCGACTGGCTCGTGCCGATCCTGCTGATGCTCTTCCTGTCGGTCGTGGGGACAGTCCGCAGCTTCACGCTGGGCTACTTCTTCTTTCGCCTGACCTCGGACATCGAACAGCTCCCGTTTCCCATGGCTGGCATCGGTGCCCAGGGCTCACTGGCGCTGGCCGAGGCCGGCGAGCGTAAGACCACCTGGAAGTGGCGGGTCTTCTCGCTCGGCGCCGTGATCGGCGGTGCCTTTGCCATCCTCCAGATCGGCGTGCCGCTCTTCACCGGCGCCTTCCTGGCCAAGCCCGTGATGATCATCCCGCTGCCGTGGTACGACCTCACTGCGCTCACCGAGAAGGTGCTGCCGGCCACCCCCGCCGGCATCGTCCTCGCCCTCGGGCTCCTGCTCACCGGCCTGATCGTGCCCCTCTGGGCCGTCATGGGCACGGCCGCCGGCATGCTGGTGACGCTGGTCGCCAACCCCCTGCTTCACCGGGCCGGCGTGCTCACGCGCTGGCAGCCCGGCATGGACACCGTCGCCACGACCTTCAACAATTCGCTGGATTTCTGGATGAGCTTCGGCATCGGCACGGCCCTGGGTATCGCCCTGATCTCGTTCTACCAGACCGGCCGCGACCTCAGCCGCAACATCCGCGCCGCGCGCCAGCGGCGGCGCGAGGCCGTTGCCGGCAGTGCCGCCAGCCGGCGCGGCATCTGGGCCACGCCACCCGGCCGCGGCGACTTCCCGATCTGGATGGCGCTCGGACTCTATGTGCTCTGTTCGCTGGCCGTGATCGGCGTCACCCACCTGCTGGTGCCCAAGTTCCCGGTCTACTTCCTCTTCTTCTTCGTGCTGCTCTACACACCGCTAGTTTCCTACATCGACGCCCGCCTGCAGGGCATCAGCGGTACCACCATGACCATTCCCATGGTGCGCGAGGGCGCGATCATTCTCTCCGGCTACAAGGGCCTCGACATCTGGCTGGCGCCCATGCCGGTCGACGCCTACGCCGGCGCCGCCACGGCCTTCCGCACCAAGGAGCTCACCGGCACCAATTTCCTTTCGTATGCAAAAGCATCCTGCCTGACGGTCCCGCTCAGCTTTGCCCTGAGCTTCGCCTTCTGGGCCTTCATCTGGCGCTCGGGCGCGATCCCCTCGGAGCTCTACCCCTACGCCAACAAGATGTGGGAACTCAACGCCCGCAACGCCGTGGTGCTCTTCTCCGCCACCCTGCCGCGTGAGGGCGTGACCCCGCTCTTCTTCCAGGCTCTCCATCCGCAGGTGATCGGCCTGGCCTCGGCCTTCTGCGTCTCGGCCTTTGCAATCCTGTCGGCGTTCAAGCTGCCGGTCCTGGCGGTCTACGGCTTCGTGCAGTCAATCGGCGGCATGCCCCACGGCTTCGTGCTGATCGTGGTGGGCGCGCTGATCGGCCGGCTCTACTTCCGGCGCAAGTACGGTGCCCAGAAGTTCCTGCAGACCATGCCTGTGCTGCTGGCCGGCTATGGCACCGGCGTCGGGCTAATCGCACTGCTGGGCGTGGCCGTCAACCTGATCGTCAGCGCCGTCTCGGCGGCACCTTTTTAGGAGCGTTCCATGCTTAGGTTTGACAGCTCGGGCGAGAGGGGTCAGGGTTCAGAGGGGTCAGGGGTCAGGAGAGAGCAGTGATGCCGAACAGAAACGTGAAGAAAATGGCTGTCTGCCTGAAGTGCTCGGCCATAACTTGGACGGCGCAGCCGGCCGGCGGGCTGTATTCCTGACCCCTGAACCCTGAACCCTGAACCCTGAACCCTGAACCCTTGAATGAACCCTAAACCCTGAACCCTTGAATGCTCCACCCATGAAAAACACTCTGCCCGACGAAATCGGCATCCAGGCACGCCTGCCATGGAAGCGCGCCTTCGAGATCACGGTCCGCGGCATCCGCATCCGCCTCGGCCGCTCGCTGGTCACACTGAGCGGCGTGGTGCTCGGCATCGCGTTTCTGATGAGCAACGTCACCGGCCAGTTCGTGAAGCACGCGCTGTCGCGCGAGCGCGAACAGCGCCTGACGGTCAATCTGATGGAGTCCATGGTGCGCGGCGAGGTCGGCGAGTATGACGGCAAGACCGTGGCCATCGCCGTCTTCGGCACGCTGGCGCCGGAGGAGCTGACGCTGCTGGACCGCCTGGGCCGCACCTCTGCGAAGCTGCGCGGCCTGAACCTCGCCCGTCCCGGCGTGACGCCGGCTGTGGAGGACGAACTCGGCCGCGGCGCCGCCGCGCTGCTGGTGCTGGGTAACGCGCCGACGACCGACGTCAGTCTGGACCGCCTGGCCGCCGGTCTGGCCCAGCCCACGGTACTTGACAGCCTCTCGGCCCGTACCTACCCCTCCCCGGCCCCAGCCGGCCTGCGCGTGGCCTCTTTCCGCGGCCGCGAGCTGGAGCAGCAACTGCAGCGCCAGGCCCGCGCCGCCGCGACCGCCGCCTTCCGCACGCGCTGGATCGTGATCGCCTCGCTGCTGGTCACCGCCATCGGCATCGCCAACGCTCAGCTTATGGCCGTCACCGAGCGCTTCCGCGAGATCGGCACGCTCAAGTGCCTCGGCGCCCTCTCGGAGTTCGTGCGTCGCATGTTCCTGATCGAGAGCGCCCTGATCGGCGTGGCGGGCTCGATACTAGGGGCCGTGATCGGCGCGCTGGTGCCGTCCCTGACCTTCGCGGCCATGTACGGGGCCGGCGCGGTCTTCAGCACCCTGCCCTATGACCGGGTCGCGCTGGCCATGCTCGGCAGCGTCGCCGCCGGCACGGTGCTGGCCGTGCTGGCCGCCATCTATCCCGCCAACTTCGCGGCCCGCATGGTGCCGGCCGCGGCCCTGCGCACCAACGTCTGAGGAACCCCGCCAATGACCCCCAATGTCCAGCGCCTGATGGGCGGCGAAGCCGGTTCCAAACGCAGCGACTACGTCATTCGCGCCGTCGACATCCACAAGGTCTACCGCATGGGCGAGACCGAGACCCACGCCCTGCGCGGTGCCACCCTCGACGTGCGGCGCGGCGAGTACCTCTCGATCATGGGACCTTCGGGCTCCGGCAAGACCACCTTCTTCAACATGGTCGGCGGCCTCGACAAGCCTACCGCCGGTAAGGTCTACATCGACCAGGTCGACATCGCCCAACTCGACCCGTTCGAGCTGGCCTGGCTGCGCTGCCGCAAGGTCGGCTATGTCTTCCAGTCCTTCAATTTGATCCAGGTCATGTCCTGCATCGAGAACGTGACCCTGCCGATGGCCTTCGCCGGCTTGAGCGGCGACGAAGCCCGCGACCGCGGCGCCGAGATACTCGAACGCGTCGGCCTCGGCGACCGCGCCCTGCACAAGCCCTCGGAGATGTCCGGCGGCCAGCAGCAGCGCGTCGCGATCGCCCGCGCCCTGGCCAACCGGCCCGACATCATCCTGGCCGACGAGCCCACCGCCAACCTCGACCTGCACACCGGCGAGGAGATCATCGAGCTCTTCGCCCGCCTGCGCGACGAACTGGGCGTCACCATCATCACAGCCACCCATGACCTCAAGATGCTCAAGCGCTCCGACCGCGTGGTCTGGGTGGACGACGGCCGCATCGCCAAGGTCACCACCCCGGCCGAGATGGACATCCGCATCGAAGAGATCCACTGACCCGACGGAGCCCGCCACCATGCAAGCCCCCGTTTCCGACAAGCCCGCCCCCCCGACCATCCCAGCCGCCAACCGGCCGATCATCGCCAGCGCCTGCGACGTCACCCGCCGCTACCGGCTGGGCAATGAGGAGGTCTGGGCCCTGCGCGGTGTCTCGCTCGACATCTACCAGGGCGAGTACCTCTCGATCATGGGACCCTCGGGCTCCGGCAAGTCGACCTTCTTCAACATGATCGGCGCCCTCGACATCCCGACCTCGGGTACGATCCGCTTCATGGGCGCGGACCTCTTCACGTTGCCGGAACCGCGCCAGGCCTGGATCCGCTGCCACAAGATCGGCTACATCTTCCAGACCTACAACCTGGTGCCGGTGATGACGGCCCTGCAGAACGTAGCGCTGCCGCGCGTGCTAATGGGGCTGGACGACCGCGAGGCCAATGCGGCCGCCACCGATGCCCTCACGCGCGTCGGCCTGGGCCACCGGCTGCACCACCTGCCGCACGAGCTGTCGGGCGGCCAGCAGCAGCGCGTGGCGATCGCGCGCGCGATCGTCAACAACCCCGCCATGATCCTGGCGGACGAGCCCACCGGCAACCTCGACACCCAGACCGGCGAGGAGGTCATCAAGCTCCTGCGCAGCCTGCAGCAGGAACAGGGCGTCACGATCGTCACCGCCACCCACGACGTCAAAATGCTGAGCATCTCCGACCGCATCGCCTGGATCCGCGACGGCCGCTGCGAACGGCTCGAAGAGCGCCGCGACATCAAGATTCAGGTGGGCGGGATCGGGTAGACCTGACGCCTTCCACCGCCCTGCCCTTGCACCGTCGCGCCGAGTCGGCGAGGGTCCGGGGATTCAGGGGATATGGTGTTCATGGGGCGGTCTTTTCCGCTTTGTATTCCAGCACCCCGCGGCAGGCGGGGTACTGGGTGCAGCCCCAGAAGGGGCGGTTGTCTTTGCGTGTCTTGCGCTGGCGCATCGGGGCGCCACACTGCGGACAGGGGGGCGTGATCTCAGCCGTGCCATCCGCTTGGGAGCGTGCCTCGCTGCGCACTGTCGAGAGGCGTTCCCTGAATCCGCCGTTCTGAGTAAACTCCTCCCCTATGCTTTTGATGTACCGATCCATCATGTTGAGCGTGCGGGATATCAGTATGAGAATCGCATTGGCCCTCACCATGGAGTCGCCCGAGCTCAATTCCAGCTCGAACTTGCGATATTGCGCCAGGATGTGCAGACACACGCCGCGGTTGATGTCGTTCGCGTAGTCAGGCGCGTCCAGGCGCAGGCCGTAGATGCGCTGCGCCTCCGCGCTGTCCATGGGCCACGGCGCCTGCCACTCCATCATGAGCCACGCGTTGTAGTCGTCGCGCAGCTCGCACAGACTGGCCCGCGCCACGTCCAGCAGTTCCATCGCGCTCGCGTAGGAGGTCATCAGGCGCTCCGAGCCCTCGGCGAAGTTGCGGCTGCCCGAACGCCCCGCGTGTGTCATCTGGGCGAAGGTCCGACCGCCGGGATCGTTTCGCACATTCAGGAACGTCACGCAGAAGTGCCGTGTGGCCAGCTCGACGACGTTGGCCAGCACAAAGGCGTCGAGATAGCGGTAGCCCGCGGACTTTCGGAAGAGCGACATGGTTGTGGCGCCTCTCCTTCGATAGCAATCGACTGCAATCGGTAGCTGCCGATTGCGGTGAACAACTTACGTACCCTACCCACCCGCACTGCGGATCCGCCCTGGCGGCAACGACCGCATCCCGCTCAGTCACCCAGCAAAACCCACTCCGTTTCCGCGGTTCCCTCCCAGACTGCGCGCACACGCTTGGGCGGAAGGGCCACGCGGCCGCCGAAGACGACAACCCGGCACCACGTCCCCGTCGGCGACGGCGGCTGAGTCTTGCGCGGGTACTTCGGACCGCACGGACTGGCCGGAACGAATCTGCGCTCGTCGATGCGGAAGGAGACTGTCTGACCGCTGGTCGGGGGGAGTGCCACGTAGGCCCCGTAAGGCGACGGTGCCGTCACCCAGTCCGTCGTGGGCACCAGCATCCGCTCCTCACCGTTCACGAAGATCTCCAGCTTGCAGTGGGGCAGGCCATGGGTCGGCGATGTCGACCCTGCGGGACGGCACGGTGAGTCTTCCAATGTGAACGCAGACAACAATCCAGG
Organism: uncultured Lentisphaerales bacterium; assembly: GCA_964652365.1. Lineage (GTDB taxonomy): Bacteria > Verrucomicrobiota > Kiritimatiellia > RFP12 > CAZZCT01 > CAZZCT01. The sequence goes on along the minus strand of CAZZCT010000074.1, from coordinate 4,600 downwards.
CGACCCACAGGGACCACGTCACACCTCGATGCAAACCCGATGTCATCGCATGGAATCCTCTCCTCGGAGATGGGTGCCGCATACCCGCCAACGCGGTTGATAGTAGGCCGGGCATAGGGGTGGGTCAAGCGGGATCGCGGGAGCGTGCAGATCATCTTGACTTACTATGATGAGTCAGCTAACCTGTGGACCATGAATGCGGTGATTGAGGCTCGGAGACGGCGCCACTTCTCGCAGCGTGCGCTGGCGGCACGCGCCGGGGTGTCATTTCGAGGGCTGCAGCTCCTGGAGCAGGACGGACACGAATGGCGTTCAGGAACCCTGGCTCGTGTGGCTCAGGCGTTGGACCTGCCCGGGGCGGGCGTGAATCTGGTGGTCGAGCGCTTTCTGCAAACTGTTCCGGACTCTCTCGCGGCGGCAACTTTCCGCATGCTCCTCGAAGGATTCGACTCCTGGAAGACGCATCTGTTCGATTTCGTGGATACCTTTCGCTCGGCTCCTTCAGCTTCAGCCGAACTGCTCGACCCGCCGGCGGGAGGACTGGACGCACGACTACAGGCGCTGTGCGCCTCCACCGTCGAGGCGCTTTGCGCGGAGAAACACATGCAGGCGCCGGCCTGGTGCAGCGGTGCGCCCCCTCTGGCGCATCCCTGGTTCGTGGCCGGAATCGAAAACCTCAAAGCCATGGCGCTGGTCGAATCCCCTGCCTGGTTCCGGTCGCGAAACATCTTCGTTCTCGGAAACTTCCTGAAACGGGCCTGAACATGCTGACAGCCAACAAGATCGTCGAGCTGTTCCATGCGTTGAACGCCGAACTGGCGGCGCGCGGGGTCAAGGGTGAAGTCGGCATCTGCTGCGGGGCGGTCATGTGCCTGGTTTTCCGGGCACGCGAGTCCACTAAGGACGTGGACGCCATCTTCAGCCCCACACGCGAAATCCGCGAAGCCAGTCAGGCCGTGGCAACCCGGCTGGGCCTGGCGGGCGACTGGCTCAACGATGCGGCCAAGGCCTACTTCCTCACGTCGCCACCGGTCCACGAGGTCCTGGAACTGCCCAACCTGCGCGTGTGGGCGCCGCGGGCCGAGTACATGCTGGCGATGAAATGCGTCTCGGCTCGTTTCGACTCCCACGATCTCGACGACACCCGGTTCCTGCTCAGGCATCTGGGGATCAAGACGCCCGATGAGGCCTTCCGCATCGTCGAGGAGTACTACCCCCGGAAGGTCATCCCGCCCAAAACCCAGTACCTGCTGGAAGAACTTCTGGGCGGGTGATCTCCTTTCCTATCCGTGTTCATCGGCGGTTCCAACTGCCGTTTCTGGGTTGAATAGCCCGCTGTCCAGCGATAGGTTGGTTCGGCCTCCTTCTACACACGGTGAAGATTGTCCATGCGCATACCGCGATCGTCCATGCATAGACCCCAAATCTCTCGACAGAGGCTGCGCCGCGATGCACGCGCAGCGTGGAGGGGCGACCTTGTGTCGCCCGCGTCGCGTCGGTTTCCTCGCCGCACGTCTGTCCGCGCGGCCGGGACAAGCCCGGCCCTCCATTACCTTGCGCAGTCCGCGGAGGATCGACCTCGTTCACGCGCTGGACGGTTGCGCCGCGTCAGTCACAGATGGCGCTCCCGCCGCCGTCTTCGCCTCCAGGCGCCGGGCGCGGAAGAACGCCTGCAGCATCTCGCGGCACTCGTCTTCGAGAACACCCGAGATCACCTCGGCCCGGTGGATCAGGTCGGGATGGGTCAGGATGTTGAACACCGAAACGGCGCCGCCGCGTTTGGGGTCGGGCACACCGAAGACCACGGTCGGAATCCGGGCCAGCACGATCGCCCCGGCACACATGGCGCAGGGCTCCTTGGTCACGTACAGGATGGCGTTGACCACCCGGAAATCACCGAGGGCCGCGGCGGCCTGGGTGATCGCCAGCATCTCGGCGTGCGCGGTCGGGTCGTGCAGCAGTTCGGTCTGGTTGTGCGCCCGCCCGAGAATGCGCGCCGCAGCCGGCATGCCCAGCGTGTTCGCGGGTTTGGCCACAATCACGCAGCCCGCCGGCACCTCGCCAGCCTCGGCCGCGCGGGCGGCTTCGCGCAGCGCCAACCGCATAAAGTAGGCATGGAACTCGGGCGTCATGACGCGACACCTCTACCTGACGGTCCGGCCAGGCCCATCAACCGGTACGCCAACCAGGCGGCGGCAAAGTCGGACTGCGGCAGTTCGGCGCGGGGGGCCAGTTCGACCACGTCGCCACCGATCACGTGCCGGCCGCGGGCCAGCGTCTCCAGCAGATCGGCGACCGTGTGCCAGTCGAGTCCGCCCGGAACCGGCGTCCCGGTGGCCGGCATCTGGGCCGGGTCCAGGGCATCGACATCGAAGGTGATGTAGATCTCGTCCGGAAAGTCCGGCGGCAGCAGACCGGCTGCCGGAGCGCCATGGGCCAGACGCTGGGCATCGAGAAAGGTCACGCCGGCGCGCTGCCGGAAGCGCGCCTCCTCGACGCAATAGGCGCGCGTGCCGAACTGGGCGATGGGAAAGCCCAGTTCGTGAACCCGGCGCATGACGCAGGCATGGCTGAGGCGCGAGCCTTCGTAGTCGTGGCGCAGATCAGCGTGGGCGTCGAACTGGACAAAGCCCACGCGGCGCCGCAAGCGGTGCAGCGCACGCGCGGCCCCGAGCGTCACCGTATGCTCGCCGCCCAGCAGGATCGGCACGGCGCCACGCGTCAGCACGCTGCGGGTTCGCGCCTCGATGGCAGCCAGCCAGGCTTCGGCCGCGCCGCCCGCTGAACGGTCGCCGCCCGCACCTGTGCACGCGGGTCCGGCCACGGCCGTCTGGGTGTGGATGCCCCAAGCGCCCGCCACACGCCCACCGTCCAGGGCCTCGAGCTGCTGCGAGGCGGTCAGGATCGCCGCCGGTCCGAGTGCCGTGCCGCGGCCATAGGAGACGCTAAGCTCCATCGGCACCGGGATCACTTGAAAGCGCGCTTGTTCCGGCGCGGCGTCCGCGAACTCGGAGGCCAGGAAGGCGACGGACGGCGCCCCGGTGGCCGGATGCGGTCTCCCAATACGGTTCATGGGCGGCATGATAGCGCGCGCGCGCCCGGTCGCCAACTCCCGAACCAACGGCGCAAGACTCGGGCTACGACAACCGCCCCTTGAAGTCGGCGTAACCGAAGGTCCGCACCGGGTGGATTGACCCATCGGCTTCGCGCAACAGGATCGACGGCAGTTGGATGCCGTTGAAGGTCGATGTCTTGACCATGGTGTAGTGCGCCATATCCTCGAATACTAGCCGGTCACCCGGCCGCAGAGGGGCCTCGAAGGCATAGTCGCCGATCACGTCGCCCGCCAGGCAGGACGGGCCGGCCAACCGGAACGTGAACGGCTTGGCGCCAGGCTCAACCCCGCGGTCGGCGCCGACAGGCGGTTCGGCGCGGCCGTCCCAGTCCGCAGCACGGAACACCCTTGGGCGGTACGGCATCTCAAGCACGTCGGGCATGTGGCAGGTGGCCGAGGCATCCAGGATGGCGATCGGTCCCGCGTTGTCGATCACGTCCAGAACCGTTGTCACAAGCGTGCCGGCGTTCAGGGCCACGGCTTCGCCCGGTTCCAGGTAGAGTTGCAGACCGTAGTCGGCGTGCAGCCGGTTCAGCAGGCGGCACAGGCGGTCAACGTCGTAGTCGGCCCGCGTCACGTGGTGTCCCCCGCCGAGGTTCAGCCAGCCGAAACGCGGCAGCAGGTCGCCGAACCGCGCCTCGAAGGCCGCCAGCGTGCGTTCGAGGGCGTCGGAATTCTGCTCGCACAGCGTATGGAAGTGCAGGCCGGCGATGCCCTGCAAGTCCTGCCCCTCAAAATCGGCGCGCCGAATGCCCAGGCGCGAACGGGGTGCGCAGGGATCGTAGAGCGGCGTGTGTCCCTCGGAGTGCTCGGGATTGATGCGCAGCCCGCAAGCGATCGACCGGGACGCTCGCTCCAGCAGAGGCTGGAAGGTGCGCCATTGGGCGAAGGAGTTGAAGGTGACGTGGTCAACCAGTTCCGTCAGTTCGACCATATCGGCGGCGCTGAAGGCCGCGGCAAAGGCGTGCACCTCGCCGCCGAACTCCTCGCGGCCGAGGCGCGCCTCATGCGGCGAGCTGGCGCAGCAACCGTCGAGCACGCGACGCACCTGCGGGAAGACGGCGAACATGGAGAACGCCTTCAGGGCCAGCAGCACACGGCATCCGGTGCGCGCCTTGACCTCGGCCAGCACGGCCAGATTGCGCGCAAGCGCCTGGCGGTCGACGACAAAGGCGGGCGTGACGATATCCGAGACGGTCTGGGGCCGATGCATGGCCCCAGCATACGTGGCGCGCCCGCCGGGGACAAGCGGCAGTTCGTCTAACCCCGGAAGACGGCGCCCTCGACCACCTGCCACGGCAGGCCATGGACCGTCAGGGCCTCCATGAAGGGATCAGGGTCGAACTGCTCCATGTTGAAGACGCCGGCCCCGGTCCAACGGCCGGTCAGGAGCATCTTGGCGCCAACCATGGCAGGAACCCCGGTGGTATATGAAATGGCCTGGGCGCGCACTTCGCGGTAGCAGGCTTCGTGGTCGCAGATGTT
>CAZZCT010000073.1:0-23635 GCA_964652365.1 uncultured Lentisphaerales bacterium | reverse complement strand
GCTTGCCCTCCTGCTGGTAGAGGGTCTGCTTCTTGTACATGCTCATCTTGTACTGCGGCGTGTCGAGCCCCCAGTACTCGATGTAGACGTCGAGCTCGGGCAGGTAGAAGTCGGGCCGGATCTGGAACTCGCCGATGATGCGGAACTTGGCGTCGTAGCGGTAGGCGATGCGGTGCGTCGCCAGCCAGTCGGCGATGCGGCGCTCGCCCGCGGACTGCACGAGCGTGCCGTCGCGGGCTTCGACGGTCTTGGCCAGCTCCACCTGCGCCTCGAAGCGTCGCCGGTCGAGGAACACCTCGTCGAAGCAGCGGTCACAGTAGTCGCGCTGGAAGGCGGCCTGCGCGCGTTCGTGCTCCTGCTTTGAGAGGCCGGCGTTGCAGCGCTGGCAGCGATGCCGGACGCAGGCCGCAGCATCGGCGGCGGCCTGCGCGATGGCGTCGGCCGCGGAGGCCGCCGCCTCGCGGACGTAGTCGCGCGCGCCGGGGTTGCGGGCCACGTCGCGCAGATCGCGGACGTGCTCCACGGCCGCGGCGCCGTAGGCCCGCAGGGCGCGGATGGCGTACTGCTGTGTCTGCGGGTGCCGGGCCGTGCGCGCCAGCGGCGCCAGCGCCGCCACGGCACGCTCCGGGTCCGCGCCGAAGGGCGCCAGCTTGCCGATCGCCGACGCCGCGAGGCGCTGCACTTCATTCGACGGCCGGTCGAGCAGCGCCACCAGCTCGCCCAAAACCTCGGGCTTGCCGGATCGGCCCAGCTCCAGCGTGCGTTGTATGGCGGCGTGGTGGTCGGCGGGGAGCATGGGGCTCTTCATGCGGAGTCCTCCGCAGCCGCGCCGGCGCGGTCAAGCGTCGGCGAGCGTAGCGAGTCGGCGTCGCAGTCGATTTGCGCCAGGCGCGGGTAGCGCTGGCGCAGCAGCGGCGGCACGCGCACGCGCTGCTGGAGCACGCGGGCCTTGAGTTCGAGCGCCGTCACCAGTTCCTTGCCCTGGTAGTGGTTGTTGGCCACCGTCAGAACCTCCTTGCCCGGGCGGTGCAGGGCCGTGGCGCGACGGGCCAGTTCGGAGATCTCTTCGGGCCGGTAGAGGTAGTCGTAGGTGGCGTCGCGGCCGGCCTGCGGGTCGAACCAGGCCTCGCGGTTGCGGCCGTGCAGGCGCAGGTAGCTCAGTTCCCCCACGCGGCAGCGCGGCAGGTCGAAGCTGTCCGGACCGACTGGGTAATCGAGATTCGCCACGCTGACGCCGGCCTGCTGCAGCCAGGCCAGGGCCGCCGGCGCCTGCCAGGAGCGGTGGCGGAGTTCGAATACCAGCGGTACACCACCGAAGGCATCGCGCAGGCGCTGCAGCCGGTCGGCGTGTTCCGACCGGTTATCAAAGGCCTGCGGAAACTGCGCCAGCCAGGCCTTGAGCCGGCCGGCCTCGTGCGCCGGCGCGAGCCCGTCGCGAAAGTGACGCAGATCGTCGGCGCCCAGGCGCCCCTCGTGGGTGAACTGCCGGTTGATCTTGGCGGTGAACCGGAAGTCCGGACGGTGAGCCGTCCGCCGCACCCACGCCTCGGTCTGCCGCGCCTCCGGAAGGCGGTAGAAGGAGTTGTTGATTTCGATCAGGTCGACGTAGTCCGCGACCCAGGCCAGCGTGTCGCGGCAAGCCGCCGGGTAGACCCAGTCGACCCAGTCGGGGTAGCTCCACCCGGCCACGCCAAACCGGAAGGCGGCCGGCGCGGCGGGAGGGAATGAAGTGACGTCGACATTCTGCGGTTCAGTGTTCTTCAATCTGCGGTTCGATTGGGTGTCAGGGTTCAGGCGGGAATCTCACACTGAACCCCGAACCCTGAACCCTCCGCTTGCACAAACCAGAGGTTTCGCAGGCGCCTCACGTGACAATCCGTCTCAGCCCAGACCCATGGCCCGCACATTGGCCCGGCTGATGGCCAGGCTCTTGAACGGGTCATTGGTGACCGGGCAGGAATCCTGCTCCACGATGTAGTAGCGCGTGCCGGCCAGCTGGCAGGCCCTGAACACGGCCTGCCAGTTGATGCCGCCCTCGCCGACCGCGCGCCAGATGGGCTGGTCGTCCTGGATGCCCCAGTCCTTCAGGTGCACCTGGTCGGCGCGGCCCGACAGCTTGGACACCCAGACGGCGGGATCATGACCGCCGCGCGCCACCCAGCCGAGGTCGAGTTCGGACTGCAACAGCTTGGTGCCGCGGTAGAGCATGTCGAGAATCGTCTGGCCGCCGCGGCCGTTCTTGATGCCGAACTTTTCGAACTCGAACATGTGGTTGTGGTACTGCAGCACCAGGCCGGCCTTGGCCAGCTTGCGGGCGTAGCCTTCGAACTCGCGGAAGAGGCCCTTCCAGGCGGCGAGGGTCGTGAACTCCTGACGCGGCAGCCACGGAATGGCCACGTAGCCAATGCCCCAGGCATGGCAGGTCGCGATCACGCGCGCCACGTCGGCGCGGAACTCGTTCAAACCCACGTGGGCGCCGATGGGTTCCACGCCGGCATCCAGCATGAGCTGGCGCAACTCGGCGGCGTCGATCGGTCCGTTGCCCGAGATCTGCGCGGCATCGTAGCCGATCTTCTTGATGCGCTTGAGGGCGGCGGCCATCTCGGCCGGGGTCTTCATGAAGTCGCGCACGGTATACAACTGCGCGGCGATGATGGGAGCATTGCGTTTGGCCATGGGGTCTTCTCCTGCTTCTCGTGGGATGGCGGACATGGAGCCCGCCTCATTTGAGGCTCGTGCAGAACTCCTGCACGAGCCAGGAATCAGGGTTCTGCAAGCGCCTCACTTAACTTCGAGCAATCCGTGGCCCAGGTTCATGGGCATGGGTGCCGGCCGTTCGCACGTGCTGGCGATGGTGACGTGACGACCGGACTCGGACGCCTCCTGGAACGACAGCATCAGGTCGAGCACGTGGAAGGCCAGGTCGCCGTTGGCGCGGTGCGGCCGGTTGGCGCGAATGGCCGCGGCCATGTCGGCCACGCCGATCCCGCGGCTGTTGTCTGGATAGCTGTGCGACAGGGGCACCTCCATCCACTCCTTCATGCCGGAGCGGAAGATGCGCACCGGACCGCCGAAACCGTTGGGATCCGGCACCTGCATCGAACCCTCGGTGCCATGGATCTCGATGTTCGGCAGGTGATGGCCGCAGACATCGAAGCTGGTGATGATCGTGCCCACGGCGCCGCTGGCGAAATCCATCACGCCCGCGATGTGGGTCGGCGTCTCGACCGGCACCACCTTGCCGAACTTGGGCTGGCTGGTGATGGTACGGGTCTCGAAGGCCTTCTGGGTCGAGCCGGTCACGCGCCGTACCGGGCCGAGCAGATTGACCAGTGCGGTGAGGTAGTACGGACCCATGTCGAGCATCGGGCCGCCGCCCACTTCGTAGTAGAACTCGGGACTCGGGTGCCAGCTCTCGTGGCCGCGGCACTGCATGAACGCCGTGGCCGAGACCGGGCGCCCGATCCAGCCGTCGTCAATCAGCTTGCGGCAGGTCTGGATGCCGGCGCCCAGGAACGTGTCGGGCGCCGAGCCCAGACGCAGCTTCTTGCGCTTGGCGAGGGCCACCAGGGCCTTGCCTTCCGCGCGGGTCACGCCCAGGGGCTTCTCGCCGTGCACGTGCTTGCCGGCGTTCAGGGCAGCCGTGGCCACCGGCGCGTGAGCCTTGGGGACGGTCAGGTTGACGACGATCTCGATCTTGGGATCGGCCAGCATCTCCTCGACGGTGCAGACCCGCCCGACGCCAAACTCCTGGGCGCGCGCTTCAGCCTTCTCGCGTACCAGGTCGGCGCAGGCCACGACCTCGATATTCTGGAAGTACTGGTGACACATCTTGAAGTAGATGCCGCTGATGGCGCCACAACCCACGATTCCAATCGGTGTCTTCTTCATCTCTGCAGCCACTCCTTGTTAGCACGCTCGGCGATCCCGCAAGCGATTGGTGCGGAATGCTTTCACGTTTCCGCCGCGGCGTCAATACCGGCGGCGGTCCCTGACTGCGAGAGTTGGAATGGTGGAATGCTGGAATAATGGAAGACCGTGCGCGGATGGCCGCTTCCCATGCGGAGTCCTTCACGGCAGGGCCTGCCGTGCTGTGCGGCAAGCCGCAGGCTGCCGCATGGGCTGTTTCCCAACACTCCAGCCTTCCAGCCTTCCACCTTCCACAATCCCGGGCTCACCCCAGCCAGAACAGCGCGCCCGGCGGCCGGGGCGTCAGGTTGTAGTAGTCGGCCGCGAGGTCGCCGGTCGGACAGAGGCCGCGCACAGCCTCAGCGGCACGATCCGACCAGGCGCCGATGTGCCGGAAACGCGCGGCCTCGAAGCGGCAGGCCGTGTGGTGGCCGCAGACGAGGTAGTCCGGTTTCCAGCGCAGCGCCAGCTCCGCGCTGGGACGGAAGCCGTCGTCGAACCGGCTGCCGTTGTAGGCGCAGAAGCCGCCGGTGCCGTTCCAGCGCGACGGCGGCTGAAACGAGTCGCCGCCAAAGAGCACGCGGCGGCCGGCGACCGTGGTCATAAACACGGTGTGTCCCCACGTCTGGCCAGGCCAGTGCGCCGTCTGGAAGGCAAACTCGCGCCAGGTCCAGCAGCCTTCGGCCGCCGGCCAGAGTTCATCGGCCGCGATCGGCTCCGCCGGCAGCCAGGGGCGGGCCACCGTAGCCCCCGCCAATGGGTGTGCCACCTCGGGATGGAGCACGGCGCGGGTGCCGTGGCGCGCGCGCAGCAGCGGAATCGCGTCGCAGTGGTCATAGTGGTAATGGCTGACTACGCAGACCTCGGGCTGGCCGCGGCCGCCGAGGTCGTTCCGCAACGCCTCCAGGGCCGGCAGGTCGGGCGTCTGGGGGTCCACCACCAACCCGGCGCCGCTCGCCGCGACGAGCAGCGCGCCGTTGGTTCCGAACTGGTAGAGGCCGGGCAGGATGCGGTGCGCGCCCGAGGGCAGCACGTCGGGCACGACATAGCGGTCGCGCGTGCCCGGCGCAATCTGTCCCTTGACGTGGTAGAATTCCAGTAGCCGCTCTGCGAGCCGCGCCAACTCGCGCCGCGCGCCGCGCCGGACGACCGGGCCCTGCGCCGGGCAGAGGGCGTCCACGGCCAACCCCTGCAGCCGCCGCACACCTTCCCAGGCTGCCAGCGCGCCGCGGCCGGTCCAGTGGTCCCATTCCAGGTTCCAGGGCTGCGGCACCGTGGCGCCCGCGTGGGCGGCATCGCCGCAGCAGACGACCTGCCGGCCGCCCGTGTCGAGCACGGCCGAACAGGCGTGGGGTCCGTGACCGGGGGTATGCACGAGGCGGATGCGGTGCCGGCGCCAGAAGAAATCCGAGAAGCCGGCCAGGTCGTAGCGCACCCCCGGCACGCCGCCGCGCATGACCGCGTAGCTGTCGGGGCAACCGCGCAACCGGTGATCAAAGGAGCCCTGCCGTTGCCGCCCCGGGTCGAGAAAGGCCTCCTCGCCGGTGGGCGCGTGCACGACAAAGTCGCGCGGTTCGCCGGCCGCCAGGCCGACACACGTTTCGGCGTGGTGGTGCGTGAGCAGCACCTGCTCCAGGCGCGGGCTGCCGATCTCGCCCAAGTGCTCGCGCCAGCGGCCGGACCCAAAATCGATGGCCAGCGCGCCATCGCCGTCGCGGAGAACATAGACGTTGCAGGTGTCCGCGAACCGCCAGAGGTCCGGACCGATGGCTTCGACATGCATGGGCTTGCTCCCCGGGGCCGCGAACTCGGTCTGCGCCGTCACGTCAGCAGCGTCAAGAGGTTCCCGGGCGGCAGGACCAGTGCCCCCAGACGGCAGGCCTCGGCGACCAGGGCGCCGTCATTGCTGACGAGGATGATGGTCTGCGCGCCGGCCTGGCGGAAGAAGCGCACGGTCTGGGCCAGGACCGCGTCCGCACGGTCCGTGCCCGTGCCGCCTGAGTACGAGACGCGGACATTCTCGGCCGCCGACCGCTCGCTGGCCTCCGGCCCGTCAAAGACGATCCAGACGCGCGCCGTGGGACGGTCCGCGACCACGCGCACCCAGTCGGTCACCAGCCGCTCGCGGGCCGCGGCGTTGGGCTGACTGTGCGTCGGCGAAGCGAAGTAGCGCGCCTGCAGGCTGAAGAGGGTGTTGTGGCCGTCCACCAGCACGATGGCCGTGGCCGCGCCCTGCAGGGCCTGCCGCAAGCGCCAAAGCGCGTTGTCGGGATCGGCATCCTTGTCCCCGTGCGACGACAGCGCCGCAGGTGGCGTCGTGGCCTGCAGCAGGGCCTGCCGCAGGCGCAAGGCGTCCTGCAGCCGGGCCGCGTCGCGCGGCAGCAGCAGATTCAGGCCAGCCATCTCCTGCGCCAGGCTGCGCAAGGCCACCAGCCGGACCACGTCCGCACCGGCCGCCGCGCTAAGCAGGGCCTCGGCCACGCGGTCCGGCGGGGTGTCGCCGTCCAGCAGTTCCCGCAGACGCGCGACCTCGCGGGCCAGCTCGCCTGCACTCGCAATCAGCGCGGCCACCGGATGCACGGCATTGGCCAGCGCCGCCTGCACCCGGACGTGCTGGCCCGTGAGGGCCGTCAGACGCGCACGGAGCCCGGCATACGTGCCGCTGGCCGCATCCTCGGCCGCCTGGCGCGCCAGGGCGGCGGCCGCGCGCTGCAGCAGATCCTGGCCGGCGGCGGCCGCCGCCGGCACGGCCTCGGCCGCCACGTGGCGCTGCCGGGCCAGCCAGCCATGAAACTCGGTGGCGAGCCGCGTCTCGACCCGTGCCTGCACACGCGCCTCGGTCTGGTTGCGTTCGCGCGCCAGTTCGGCCTCGAGATCGGCGAGAAGCCGCTCGGACTGGCGGCGCGCGATCTCGGCCGCATCGAATTGGCGGCGCAAGGCCGCGAGTTCCTGCGCCTGGGCGTCCAGGTGCTCCTGGGCACGCTGACGCCGCTCCTCGGCCGTCCGCAACCGTCGGACGTCGGTCTGGGCGACGCGCAGGCGCTCGCGGAGATCCTCACGCTCACGCCCCCCGTCGGCGGGATCCGCGGGGGTCTCGACGCCGGCCGCGGCCAACCGGGCCAGCAGCGGGCCGAAGCGCTCGCGCAGCCGGGCCGCCGCAGCGTCGGGCGCGATCGGCAGGCTCGCGGCCCCACCCTCCCGCAGCCAGCGCTCAGCCATCTCGCGCACGCCCTCGCGCTCGTCGACCAGCAGGGCCAGCAACAGCCGCTGCGAGCCGAACAGCACCGCAAGGTCCTGGCGATTCTCAGCCAGCGTCGCCGGTGTCAGCAGGGCCACCAGACGCAGGTTCAGACTGTGGCGCGCCAGCAACCGGCGCAGACTCTCGGCGATCGGCTGGGGCGCCGTCACGAGTTGGAACACACGGGCCCGGAGGTGCGCGACGCGGGTGGTGCGGAAGCCGCCCGACTGGAAGGCGGGATCCGACTGCGCAAACTCCATCAACTCCGCCTCGGGGATGGCGTCGATCACGCGGCGCGCCTCATCGGCGAGCTCGGCGGTCACAAGGGTGTCGGTGCGCAAGGCCATGGATTCGCCCCAGAGCTTAGCGGGAAGCACGGGTTGCGACAAGGCGCCTGTGCGCGAATCGGATGTTGCCAACCGAATGGCCGTGCGCTAATATGTCGGCCGAATTCGGACAGGACAGGAATCGGAATCGGTATGCCCAGCGAAGACTCCATCGAAGTAATCGGCACGGTTGTCAAGGTGCTCCCGGCCACCATGTACCGTGTGCGGCTCGAGAATGGCCACGAGGTGCTGGCCCATATCTCCGGCAAGATGCGCAAGTTCTTCATCAAGATCTCGACCGGCGACAAAGTCACGATCGAGATCTCGCCCTACGATCTGTCCAAGGGGCGCATCATCTACCGCCACAAGGTCTAGGTTTCGCGCCACGCGAAACCTGGCTACTTCCCGAACCCGAACAGCCGCAGACAGCGCCGGAAATCGGCCGGCAGCGGGCTATGGGCGTGCAGCGTGCCGCGTCCCAACGGGTGATCGAACGAGAGATCCGAGGCATGCAGCATCAGGCGCGGAACGGCCCGGATGCGCGGATCGCGGGTGAACGTCAAGCCATGCTCGCGGTCCCCCAGCACCGGGTGGCGCTGGCCGGCCATGTGAATCCGGATCTGGTGCGTACGCCCCGTCTCGATGCGCACCGCCACGAAGCTGGCATCGTCGTTCGCCACCTGCAGTGTGACGTGCGTACGGGCGTCTTCGCCGTCGATCGGAGCCGCCACGGTCGAGATCCGCCGCGTCACGCGGCCGGCCACAATCGCATGGTAGATCTTGGAGACGCGCCGCGTGCGGAAGATCTCGACCGAGGCTTCGAACGCCTTGGCACTGCGCGCAATCAGCAGGCAGCCCGACGTGTCGCGGTCCAGCCGATGCACCGCCCGCAGTTCCGGATCGTTCAATTGGGTCCGCAGCCGCGTCTCGACGCTGTCCTCGCCCACGGCCAGGCAGCCGGCGGGCTTGTCCACCACCAGATAGTGGGGATCGTCGAGAATCACCCGCAACGGCCGGTTCGGCGGCGGCGCCGCCACGGCCGCGCGCGCTTCCACCACGTCCCCGGCCCGCAGGGCATGGTGGGCCATCCAGACGCACTGCCGGTTCACCCACACCACCCGGGCGTCCATCATGTCCTTGGCCCGGCGCTTGGAAACAGACAGCCGCGCCGCCAGAAAGACCTGGAGCGACTGGCCGTCCTCGGCCCGCATGACCGTGAATCGAGCTGAACTGTTCTGGCGCGCTTGCATTGGCTGAAGTGTATACGGAAAGCCACGCCGTGAGAAGCGGGAATGCAGGCGAGCAGCGGCTGGCTGGGACCCGGGAAGATGGCTTCGGCCGGCAAGGACCCGCGGTCACACTCTGCAAAGTGTGACCGCGGGGCGAACGCTTGGCGCAGGGTTGTCCGCGCGGCTGCGCCGTGCACCCGCGTGGGGCTGCAGCGAAGGCGAGGACGAAGCTCCGACTGAGTCGTGCGCGAGTCGCGTGCAGATGCCCTGGCAGCATGTCGAACTTTAGGCAACGTACGTGGCTCAAGTCCGACAGGCTCCTGGACAGAACCCGTGTCCCAAGCCGGACCCCAGAAACATCCGATTTCCCGGAACGGGAAATCTAGCTATGCTCAACGCCACATCATGAACACCCACCGTTCGCACGCCTCCGAATTCCGCACAGTCGGCCTGCTGGTGTGGCTGGCGGCCGCCGCCGGTTGCGCCTTGCTGGGCGACCGCGAGCGCCGGCCACCCCCCGATCCCGCCGCCGACCCGCGCATTGCAGCCGCCGTGGACCGCCTGGTGCGCACCTTTGAGCACGGCGAACTGCCGGCCGTCACGAACGCCCCCGCAGGCCTGTGCGCCGCCCTGCGTCACCCCCAAACCGGCGCCGCCGCCGACTACCGCCTCTGGCGCGACTACCTGCGCGACTACAACCGCCTGCTCGACCAGGTGCACGGCTACCGCAGCCTGCCGCTGCTGCTAACCCTGGCCGATGACCCCTTGCGCGCGCCCGCCCGCCTGGACCGCTGGGTGTGCGGCCGGGCCGCCGGAGCGCCCGGAACCGCCACCGCCCTGCGCCAGGCCGACGCACTCCTGGCCGCCTTCCCCGGCCAGGCGCCGACACCGCCCCACCCGCATCCATTCGCCGGGCCGGACGCCTTTGCTGCGTTCGTGTCCGCCATTACATCTTCGGCCGCACGCGTCACCGGAGAATCTACCACCGGTGTGTCAGCACGCGACCGCGAGCTGATGGCGTTCTTCGCCGCGTGGCTGTGCGACCTGAACGCTCCGTTCATCAACCGCTCCAAGGGCGCCGCCGAAACCAGCATCTGCCACTGGCAAGGCAGCGGCGACCTGATCCTGGCCGGCTCCAATCGCACCGCGCGCAGCGGCCGGCCGATCCCGCCGGAACTGCGCAGCATGACCTCCCTGACCCGCTACCTGCACGCCCTGGCCGGCGAACCCGTGCCCGACGCCTGGATCTTCTGCAACGAGACCAATGGACCGCCACCCGCGCCGCGTCTCACCGGCCGCGTGGACTTCACCGCCTATCGCCAGGCCCTGGCCGACCTCGGCCAGGTGCTCGCCCCGGAGGCGCTGGACCGTCTGGCAAAGGCCTGCGCCGCCCGACCGGCCGTCGGCGCGGTCAATGGCGTCACCGGCGAAGTGCGTGCCTGCCTTGAAACTCCCTATGGGCTGATCCTCGTGGGCGGTCCCGGCCCCAACACCTACCGCAACGTGCGCGCGCTCGCGATCGTCGACCTCGGGGGCGACGACCTCTACGCCTGGGACCAGGACGGACCGCCGCCCGGCAGCCAACCGCTGCACCTGGTTGTCGACCTCGCCGGCAACGACCGCTACCACGCACCGACGGTCGGCGGCCCCGGTGTCGGCATCCTCGGCCTCGGCCTCCTGTTGGACCGTCAGGGCAATGACCTCTATCTGCAGGGCCTCAGCCCGTCCGGCATGGCCCTGGCCGCGCCCGGCCTGGTACAGCCCGACCCGGATGGCACCAATACCTGCTGGGTTCCCTATGCGGCGCTGTGGGGCAATCCCGCCCATCCCGATCAGCCAGGGGTCGCACTCGACGCCGGCTTCGCCTTCGGGGCCGGTCTGCTGGGAGTCGGCATCGTGGTGGACGAGGCCGGCGACGACTGTTACCTCGGCCAGAAGTACGCCTTCGGCGCCGGCTTCTGGCGCGGCGTCGGCGTACTCCACGACGGCGCCGGCCGCGACGTCTACGCCGCAGGCATCGCGTCGATCGGCTGCGGCATCAACGGCGCCTGCGGCTGGCTCGATGACCGCGCCGGCAATGACCACTATCAGTGTCTTGGCATGGTCGAAAGCAGCTACAGCGCAGGCCAGGCGTGGGACAACGGCTACGACGGCTTCGGCCTCGGCAGTGGCTACAGTTGGCGAGCGGAAGCGCGCCAGACACCCCACCGGCCCAGCCCAACCCTGGGAGGCGGCATCGGCGCCGTGCATGACGGCGGCGGCGACGACACCTATCTTGCCGGCTCCTTCGGCTGCGCGGCCGGCTATGCCGGCGGCCTGGGACTGATCGCGGACGACGCCGGCAACGACACCTACTTCGTCAAACGCGGGCCCAAGGGCGACAACCACAACGGCTGGTCCGGCAATCACGCCTTGGCCAATGGCTGCCATCGCGGCCTCGGCTTCCTGGTGGATCGCGCCGGCAATGACCGCTACAGCGCCTCCAGCCTGGGCGGCGCCACCGGCTGGGACCTGGGCTGTGGCTACCTGTGCGACCTCGGCGGCGACGACGACCACACCGACCTGCATGGCGTCAGCCAGCAGGGCAGCCTCGGCTGGGCCGCGGCCCAGGCCTTCGCACTCTTCCTGGACGGCGGCGGTACGGATCGCTACCGGCGCAACAGTTGCGGTGACGCCGGAACGTATAACCCCTCTTACCCCGGCGTAGGCGGAAACTTCGCCGCTTTCTTCGACCTCGGGCCCGAACCGGACGCCTACCCGAAGCCCTGGAACGACCAACTGCGGTACGGCCCCGTCGGCCTGGACGCGAAAGACACCCCCACCGCCAACCCGGCCGGCGCCGCGGTGTGCATCGACGGCTCGGCGTGGTAGGCAGGCATCCCCTGGATTGCGGGAGATGGACTCTCGCCGTTTGAGGGCATCCCGCCCCGCTTGCCAAGCCCCGCCCGCAGCGGTTAGATTGTCTGACATGCTCACTGATCTTCCGCTGCCCAGCCTGCCGCTCTGTTTCCAACCCGTCTATCAGCAGGCGCTGTGGGGCGGCACCACGCTGGCCCGGCGCTTTGCGCGCACCGATGCGCCATCCACCTGCTCCGAGTCATGGGAGATCTCCGCCCATCCGGCCGGACCGAGCGTCGTGGTCGGCGGTCCGGCGGCCGGGCAGACCCTCGCGCAACTCGCCCGACGTCTCGGTGCGGCGCTCGCGGGCCGCCGCGCCCCGGATCCGGCAGGCTTCCCCCTGCTCTTCAAGCTGATCGACGCGCAGACCGCGCTCAGCGTGCAGGTGCACCCCAATGAGACGAACGCGACCGCGGTGGGCGGCGAGCCCAAAACCGAGATGTGGTACGTGGTGGAGGCGGCTCCCGGAGCCTGCATCCATGCCGGGCTGCGTCCTGGAACCACTCCCGGTATGCTGCGCGCCGCCTTGGCCGCCAACCAGGCCGACGAACTGCTGGTGCGCCACGACGTGGCGGCGGGCGACGCGATCCTGATCCGCGGCGGCCTGGTCCACGCGATCGGCGCTGGCTGCCTGATCTACGAGGTCCAACAGAGCTCGAATACCACCTTCCGCCTCTATGACTGGGGCCGCGTGGGCCCGGACGGACAACCGCGAGAGCTGCACGTCGAGGCCGCGCTGAAGGTCATCGACTGGGCCCTGCCGCCACCGGCCGTGCGGCGCGCGCCGGGCGCGCTCGCCGAGGGTCCGAACCGCTGGACCGAAATCCTCGCCTGCCCTATCTTCCGCATGCGCCGGCTGGAACTGGCGGAACCGTTGCAGTTGCGGTCGGACGGCGACTCGTTCCACGCCCTGTTCGTCCTGCAGGGCACACTCCGGCTGGACGCCGCGAACTACGGCGCCCAACACCCGATGGGCACCAGCATCCTCTTGCCGGCCGCGCTGGCCGACTGCCGGCTGACGCCGCAGGGCGGTCCGGCCACAGTGCTTGTCACCACGCTGGGAGCCCTGCACGCCGAACAACGCTGAATCCGGAACTCAGGAAAGCCGGAAGGCTCGTCCTCAACTTCAGGCGGTTGTCCGTGGATCTCGGTTCAATCTGCGGATGGCCGCCGGCCGATCAGATGCCCCAAGGGCCTGGGGCACCCCTACCCATCGGGCCGCACGTCGGGCCGACGTGCGCCACAGGTTACCGTTTGCACGCGTGCACCTGTAGCCGCCGGCGGCCCGACGGCGGCTTGCCGTAAGGGCGGGTCAGGCCCTTGACCCGCCCGACCTGGCGCCTTCGAGCCTGGTTGTCTTTGTGTTAACTCCACAATCGAATGTCAGAGCGGAATGTCGCAGCTACCCGCTCGTTTGTTCGCGGCGCAGCCGCGCGGCGGGCTAGCCTAGCCGT
The DNA here is from genome assembly GCA_964652365.1 of uncultured Lentisphaerales bacterium. Taxonomy (GTDB): domain Bacteria; phylum Verrucomicrobiota; class Kiritimatiellia; order RFP12; family CAZZCT01; genus CAZZCT01. The sequence goes on along the minus strand of CAZZCT010000073.1, from coordinate 10,581 downwards.
CGCCTGGGACCACGTCCAGCTCCAGCCCCAGATCCAGCGGCAGCCAGTGCGGCAGCCGCTTGCGGGCCAGGCGCTCCAGGCGCCGCGGTCGGTTCATCGAATCCTGCAGGGCCTCGCGCAGGGAGCCCGCCAGACGCTTGTCGAGCAGCGGCATGACATTGCTGAAATCGGCATCCAGTCGGGTGATGCGCAGGTCGTAGGCCACGGAGATCCCATCCACGAAGTGCTGGAACCGCGCGTCGAGCCGGACATCCATACGCCCCACCTTGGCCGTCGTGCGGGCTGCCAGCATGCTGTCATCGAACCAGTAGCGCACCCGACCGGTTGCCGTGCCTTCGATCCGCCGGTAAGTCACGGGGCGCCCCGCCTCCTTGGCGGTCAGCATCGAGCGCAACCGCACGGTTTCAAACAGGATCTCGTTGGACAGGCGGTAATGGCCCAGGAAGTACTTCTTGCGCTTGTCGCTGTGGGCAAACGAGTCATCGTGGTCGAGCAGTTGGTTGAACTGCTTGGCCGACAGCGTGGCCGACAGGATCGGCACGCGTTGTTCGGGCGCCAGGCGCACAACCACCGGCAGCCAGATCGCCGGCGTGTTCGTGGCCAGTGTCACCCGCACCTCGGCCTGGACCGTCAGGTAGCGCGGCAGCAGCCCGCGCGGCAGCAGGTGATAGCGCCACCCCAGGGCCTGCTGCGCCAGGCTTTCGAGGCGTGGAGCGTTCGTCCGCAGGACGATGCCCGGCCGGGGATCGGCTCCGGGCGGCGACGCAGCGGAGAATCGCAACACCCGCACGTCGCGCGTGGCCGCCGGCAGGATCAGTGGCACGGCCTGCTGCACGAGCCAGCCGATGCCGCCACCGAGCCAGCTCAGCAGGAAGGCCGCCAGCAACGCCCGCCGCAGCCGCCGTCGCGTCCGTCGCGCGGCCACCGACGCGGCGTCGCGCTCAGAAATACCATTGGTGCTCATATGCACGAGTCGCTGACACTGCCAGCGCATACGCCTGCGTCCGCCGGTCCCCGGGTGCAGCACCAGGGGCGAGCGTCCTCGCGAGCCATCGCCTTCAGGCGCTGTAGGTGCTCGACGCGGTCGACCCACCGCGCCCGGTCCAGTCGGTGTGGAAGAATTGGCCGCGCGGCCGGTCGATCCGCTCGTAGGTGTGCGCCCCGAAGTAGTCGCGCTGGGCCTGCAACAGGTTGGCGGGCAGCCGTTCGCAGCGGTAGCCGTCGAAGTAGTTCAGCGCCGAGCTCATCGCCGGACAGGGGATGCCCAGCTTGACCGCCGTCGTGATCACCGTGCGCCAGGCCGGCTGGGCCTTGCGGATGACCTTCTTGAAATAGGGGTCGAGCAGCAGGTTGGCCAGACGCGGCTTGCGCGCAAAAGCCTCCTGGATGCGTCCCAGGAACTGGGCGCGGATGATGCACCCGCCGCGCCACAGCAGGGCGATCTGGCCGTAGTCGAGCTTCCAGCCGTTCTCAAGCGCCGCCGCCCGCATCAGTTGGTAGCCCTGGGCATAGGAGCAGATCTTGCTGGCGTAAACAGCATCGTGCAGCTTGGCCACGAATCGCGCCTTGTCGCCGGTCAGCAGCTTGCGCGGCCGCCGCAGCGCCTTGGCAGCCGCCACACGCTCCTCCTTGATGGCCGAGAGGCAGCGCGCAAACACCGCCTCAGCGATCTGCGGAATGGCCACGCCCAGATCGAGTCCGGCCTGCGACGTCCACTTGCCCGTGCCCTTCTGGCCGGCCGTGTCCAGGATCAGGTCCACCAGCGGCTGGCCGGTGTCGGCGTCGCGCTTGGCCAGGATGTCGCGGGTGATCTCGATCAGGTAGCTGTCGAGCACCCCGGTGTTCCATTCCGCGAAGATGGCGTGCATCTCATCGGCGCTCAAACCCAAACCCTGCGACATCAGGTGATAGGCCTCGCAGATCAGCTGCATGTCGCCATACTCGATGCCGTTGTGCACCATCTTGACGAAGTGGCCGGCGCCGTCGTTCCCAATCCAGGTACAACAGGGAATGCCGTCGGAGGCTTTCGCGGCAATGGCCTGGAAGATGGGGCCGACCGACTTCCACGCGTCGGGGTTTCCGCCGGGCATGATGGCCGGGCCCAGGAGCGCGCCTTCCTCGCCGCCCGACACCCCCGTGCCGACGAACAGGAGGCCTTTCTCGGCCAGTTGCCGCGTACGGCGCACCGTGTCCGGGTAGTGGCTGTTGCCGCCGTCGATCACGATGTCACCGGGTTGCAGCAGGGGCGTCAGGTGCGCGATGAACTCGTCCACCGGCTTGCCGGCCTTGACCATCAGCATGATGCGGCGGGGCGACTTGAGGCTGGCCACCAGTTGCTCAAGCGAATGGCAGCCGATGAAGTTGCGGCCCTTGCCGCGGCCGGCCAGGAAGGCGTCGACCTTGTCAACGGTCCGGTTGAAGCACGCCACGGTGAAGCCGTGCTGCTCCATGTTCAACATCAGGTTCTCGCCCATCACGGCAAGCCCCACCAGTCCGATATCCGCCAGTTTCTGCTCCATGATTGCCTCCTTCACCTTTCGATCGTTCCAGACAACGCAACTCGTGTGTTCGATCGTCCTCGTCGTCGCCCTCGTACTCGATTCCCGAGAACGACGACGCGGACGAGCACGATAGACTGCCCGGGACACTCAGCCGCAAGCTACATCATTGGGTGTTCATGCCGCTCACACGCCGCTGAACGCGGAGAAGCCGCCATCCACCGCCACCACCGTGCCGGTCACAAAGCCCGCCGCGCGGTCCGACGCCAGCCACAGCAGGGCGCCGACCAGTTCGTCGGCCTGCCCGAAGCGGCCCAGCGGCGTGTGGGCCTGGATCGTCCGGCCGCGCGGCGTCAGCTCGCCGGCCGGTGTGGTCAGCAATGCCCGGTTCTGCTCGGTCAGGAAGAACCCGGGCGCGATCGCGTTGACGCGCACGCCGGTGCGCGAGAGGTGCACCGCCAGCCACTGCGTGAAGTTGTTGACCGCCGCCTTGGCCGCGCTGTAAGCCGCCACCTTGGTGAGCGGCCGCAGGGCGCTCATCGAGCTGACGTTGATCACGACGCCCCGGCCCTTGACGGCCATCCCGCGCGCAAACACCTGGGTCGGCAACAGCGTGCCGAGGAAGTTGAGGTTGAACACCTCCTGCACACCCTCGGATGTCAGGTCAAAGAAGCTGGTCGGACCGCCGGGCGGCTGGGCGAGGTCGCCCGCCTCGAGCCGTTCGCGACCGGCCGTGGCCTTGGGATGGTTGCCGCCGGCACCGTTCACCAGGATGTCGACACCGCCCCAGGCCGTCTCGATCTCGCCCCGCGCGCGTTCGAGCGTGGCGCGGTCCAGCACGTCGCCGGTCACGGCCATCGCCTGGCCGCCGGCCGCGCGAATGCGCGCCACCACGGACTGCAGCGGTTCCAGCCGCCGGCCCAGCACCGCCACGCGCGCGCCGCAGGCCGCCAGGGCCTCGGCCATGCAACTGCACAGCACGCCGCCGCCGCCGGTCACCAGCGCCACGCGGTCGCGCAAGTCCACTTTGAAGGGTAGTTCCATCTGTCTCCGCCTCTTCCGCCCTGCCGCGGCCCCTGCGGCGTCGCACCGGTACGTTTGAAGGCTTACTATACACGAATGAGCCCCCGGGTGGCACGGGGAGATGCGTTTGAACAGGCAGGTCGACCAACGGACCACGCGCCGAATCGGAGTTCGCCGCTACCGAGTGCCGGCTCCAGAACCGCCACGCTCTCTCCCTCGTAGCACGGTGCTCCTGCGCCGTGCTCTCCGTGAACGGCCCAGAGGACCGTTCTACTGCGGCATCGCTCCCCCGTAGCACGGTGCTCCTGCGCCGTGCTCTCCGTGAACGGCCCAGAGGACCGTTCTACTGCGGCATCGCTCCCCCGTAGCACGGTGCTCCTGCGCCGTGCCGGAACGGCCCAGAGGACCGTTCTACTGCCGCAGGGCACCGGCCCCAAAGCGCGCTCGTGCCGCCCACAGCCCCAGCGCGGGGTTGCTGACAAAGAAGATCTCTTCGCCGTCAGGCATCTGGTTGAACCCCTCGGACAGCTGCGCCGGATCGTAGCGCCGCAGCAGCGGCCCAGGTTCCGCGAAGGCGTAACCCGCCCCTTCTACCTCGGCCCGCGTCAGGCGGCCGGCCGCATACGTCACGCGGAAGCGCCCCTCGGTCGACCCGTGAATCAGATGGGCGGCCGCGCTGAGGTTGGCAGCCAGTTCGGGTTCGCGGCGCACCGCCTCCAGCGTTGCCGGCGTGCCGTGGTAACCGTAGCGCCGGATCAGGCGGTCGATCTCCGCGTCTTCGCCGAAGGTGCCGACGCCGGGCGCCAGCACCAGCAGCTCGCCGTCGTCGGTCAGGGCCATGCGCGTGCGATAGATGCTCTTGTTGCCGAGCCAGGTGCTCTGGAACTCCTCGGGGTCGAGGTACACCACCACCCGGCGCAAGGGCTGTTCGAGCAGGCTGAAGTTGACCTCCAGGGAGAGGGCCGCGGCCAGACGGAAGCACTCGGCGTCGTCGCCGATGTAGAACCCGCGCACGACCAGGCGACCGTCACCATCGCGGCCCACCACCGTCAGGGCGTAGATGATCGGCAGGTTGCGGGCAAAATGGTCGGAGGCATAGTCGAAGACCCGGCGCACCGGCGTGTCGGCCCGGCCCATGATCCGCTCCATGCCATAGGCCGCACCCAGAAAATGGCTCTTGTTGATCCCCTCCGGGCCGCCGGTTCCGACGAAGATGTTCTTGTTGTGGTTGGCCATGCCCACCACTTCGTGGGGCACCACCTGCCCCAACGAGAGGATCAGGTCGAAGCGCCCTTCCACTAGCAGACGGTCGACGTCCGCAGGCCAGTCGTAGTCCACGCGGCCCTCGGAGACCTCGGTGACAAACTCAGCCGGCACGCGACCCAGGGTCACCGTCCCGCCACGCCAGTCATGCACCCGGAAGCGCTCAGGCGGCACGCCGGCATACATGCGGGCGATCTGATCGCGGGTCATCGCCGTGTGCGTGCCCAGCGCCGGCAGGATGTCCGTCAGACGCTCCCCGTAATAGCGCCAGGCCAACTGGGTCAGCAGCCCAGCCTGCGAGTGACACCGGGTGAAATCGGGCGGGATCGCAAGCACACGCCGCGCAGCACCCAACTGGTCAAAGGCCTGGAACAGGGCCTCTTGCAGGTCCGACTCGCCGATCCGGTCCGTAACGCTGCCGCGTGCGTAAAGTAGCATATGTCAACCCACACTCGTCCCGTTCCGGCTACCCGCGCTCATCGGAGTGTCATCGAGTGTAGCGGTCTTGGACATCCGCGTCTCCCGTTCCCGCAGTGCGCCAGATTAGCACCATATCCCTCCAGAATGTCCATACAAAACAAGACCTTCGTCGAGTTCTCCGAGGTGGCGGAGGGCTGGAGAGCCGGGAATGCAGTGCCGCGCCGCACATTCCGCGAAGGCGGACCCCTGCCGCCGCAACGCAATCCTGTCAATCCTGTCAGAAGAAGTTGGCCGCAGGCCTGAACCCGTATCGGCAGACTTCTTGATTTCCTGAGTTCCTAATTGAGCGGGTCACCCCCCGCGCGGCGGCGGCCGGCCGTTGCCGGCGTGCCAACTGGCGCTGCCCATGCGGCGAACCATGCGCATCGGCGTCTGGGCCACGAGCTGCAAGTTCGAATAGAGCGACGTGACGATGTAGCGCATGGCCACGCGCGTGCGCTGTGCACCCGGGTCCTCAAGCCCGAACAGGGCCAGGAGCGCCACGGCGCGCGCCACGCTCGACAGCGCGAAGAGTGCCCCATGGTAGGTGAAGGTCCAGCCCAGAATGACCACGCGCCACTCCGGTCCCAGCGTCCGCGCCACCCAGGCGCCCACCAGACCGCTGAGCGTGCCGCCGACCGCCACCGCCAGGCTGTTCCAGGCCACATAGCCGCCGCCGGCGCCGCGCCCGGCCCGGAACTGCGTGAAGCCCAGCAGGAGGTTGAACCGGGCCACCTCCAGCGCCGGCCAGCCGACTGTCGCCAGCAGCGCCAGCGTGTAGCCGAGCCACCAGTGCGTGCGGTCCACCAGCGCCCATGCAAACGCCCCGTTGACGACCAGGATGCCGCTGATGATCATCACGGGCTTGCGCCCGAACCGGTCGACGAGCCGACCGATGGTCCCCATCACCGCCAACTGCACCAGCGTCGGCACCAGGATCAGGACGACGTTCACCTCGACGTTCGAGAGCGCCACCACGTCGAACAGGTAGAGCCACACGTACTGCCCCACGAACCCGACCGCAAAGGCCATCAGGCCATTGAAGGCCAGCAGGTGGCGGAAGCCATGGTCGCGCAGCGGCGCCACGAAGACGCCGCGCCAGTCGGACGGCGCCGGCCGCCGGCTGCGCGGCAGGTCGGGCACATGGGCGTGCAGCAGGATCTCGAGCAGCCCGGCCAGTCCGCCACACACCATCAGGCTGCTGGCGGCCAGCCGGGCCGGCGAGGCGCCGGCGGTGGCGGCCTGGTCCAGCAGCCAACCGGCGGGCAGTGGCAACAGAAAGGCCACGAACTGCCCGAGCCGAGTGCGCGACGACAGGAATCGGCCGCGGAAGCGGCGCGGCAGCAGGTCGGCCATCCAGGAGATCCAGCAGGGATTGTCAACGTTGGCCGAGGTCACGGCCAGCGCGTAGAGCCCCAGGAAGCAGGGCCACCAGGCCCCCGGTGGCAACACCCACGGCAGCACGCCAATCAGGATCCAGGTGCTGCGGCCCACGATCCCGCTGAGCAGGAACAGCCGGCGGCGGTCAACGCCGCGCTCAATCAGGAAGCCGATCGGCAGTTGCACCAGGGCACCCAGGTAAGGCAACGCGGCCAGGATGCCGAACCCGGCGTCGGACACGCCGAGCGACCGGCCGAAGCGCGTGAAGACCGCGCCGCCCGTGAGCTGCAGCCACGTGGATCCCGCGAGCCACGCGAAGAGCACAAACCTCAACGGCCGCCGGGTGTCGGCAGCCTCCGGGAGGCGGTTCATGTTGTCTCACGCTGTTCGGGTGGCGGTCCGACGTTCATGCGCCTCAGGCCGGCTGCAGCACCACGCGCTCGCCGGCTTTCAGGCGCAGTTCGATCACGTCGCCGAACCGGCGCGACATGCGCTTCGCCCCACGCTTCAGGGTCACAGCCTGGCGCGTGCCGGCCCAGGGGTTCGCCAGTCGCAGCGTTCCGGCGTGCGGCGCGTCGATGCCCACTTCGCTCACCGCGCCGCCCTGGCGCCGGGCCGAGACCAGGAACGCGCCCGGCACGCGCATCGGTCCGAACGCGACCTCCGGCCACTCCGCCGGGGCACCTTGGAACAGGTGCAGCACGCCGCGTCGCTCGTGCAGCAGCATCTCCTGGATCGCCGCCACGGCACCCATGCCGGCGTCCATCTGCATGATCTCGCGATGCCCCTCGCGCCGACCCGCGAACGGCGTCGGACCGCCCATCAGTGTAAAGCCGGCAAAGTCGGCGTCGTGCAGCGTGCCGCGGCCGACGTTGGTGAAGACGCGCCGCCAGGTCTCGAGCAGCAGTTCGGCCATCGGTCCGTTGCCGCAGCGGCTGTGCAGCATCGAGGCCCACGGTACGCACCAGCCGGACCAGAGCCCCATGCCGCGGTGGGTCCAGAGCGCCAGACTCTCGCGGATGCGTTCGCGCCACACCGGGTCGTCCAGGTCCAGCGTGTCGAACGGCGCGATCCCCGCCAGGTGCGAGTGGTGGCGGTGGCTCTCTTCGAGCACCAGCCCTTCCCACAGCCCGATCTGCGCGCGTCCGTGGTGCTCGACCAGCGCGGCCTTGGGCAGTTTCTCGAGCACCGCCTGCCAGACCGGCGACGGCGTCTCGCCCAGTTCGATCGCGGCGTCCAGCAGGTTCTCCGCCAGGCGATGGATGCTGGCCAGTTGGAAGCTGGCGTTGCGGCCCCAGGCATTCATCTGCGCTCCGCGGTACTCGGGCGAGACGCTCACCGGCAGCGCCAGCGCGTCGCCATCGCGTTCCAACATGGCCTCGTAGACGCGCATCGCGCCGACCATAAACGGGTAGGCGCGGTCGCGCAGGAAGGCGCGGTCGCCGGAATACCGATAGTAGTCGTACTGCATCTGCGCCACCCAGGCGGTGCAGGCGTGGTCGATGCAACCGGTCCAGAAACTGCCCATGCAGGTGCAGCGGTCGTCCACGGCGTGCGGCAGCAGGATGCCGTCCTCCACGCCGATGAACAGCCGGGCGTTCTCGCGCAACACCGGCAGCCAGCTCTGGATCAGGTCAAAGAGCGGCAGCAGGTTCTGCAGGCGGTTGCCGCGGTAGGCCGGCCAGTAGCACATCTGGACATTGATGTTGAAGTGGTAGTCGGCCGACCAGGGCGGCAGCTGGTACTCCTCGATCCAGGGGCCCTGCAAGCCGGCGGCCACGCCGGTGGGGGCGGTCATGGCGCCGAACTTATACATGCCGTAGTCGTAGAGTTCCTGCAGCGCCGCGTTGGGCAGCGTCACCGCCGGCACATCCTGCCAGTATTTCTGCCAGGCGCTCGCCGCGCGCCGGCCAAAGGCGGCGTAGCCTTCAGTCAGGGCCGCGGCGGTGCGGCCGGCGGCGGCCGCGCGGGCCGCGGCGGGCTGCTCGCGTTCGACGGCCACGGCCAGTTCGCCACGCCGCATCTGCCAGCCCACGCACACGCCGGGATCGACAGGCAGTGGCTGAACCCAGCCGGTCAGGGCGGGACCGCGGAACCGCGTGGGCCGCGTGAATCCGATCGCGGCCAGGTCGAGCTCAAGCAGCGCCCAGGCCGGCACCGGCCGCACGCGACAGTCGCGCAGGGCCGGCGGGCAGGCGATCATCAGGACGGGTTCGCGCGGGTCGAGCGCCAGTAGCAACGCATAGTCGCGCCGGCCCTTGCGGACCTGCACCGTCAGCTCACCAGCGGCCAGGTCGAGGGTGGCAGTCGTGAGCTGGCTCCCGGCGCCCAGGTCCAACTCCAACCGGCCCACGGGCACGATCGTCGGCCGCGCCGGCTGACCCGGCGTCCGTTCGGTGTCGGTGGCGAAGATCTCGCGGATGCCGGCTTCGTTGTTCGCCTCCAGGCACGCGCGGATCTCACGGTAGTTCTGGCGGGCGCTCCAGCACAGGCCGCCCCGGTGATCCCACAGGTCGGCCCGCCCCAGGGTGATCCGCAGGGTCTGTCCCTGGCCCCAGACCATCACGCCCAGCACCCCATTGCCCAGCAGGGCGCCAGTGTGGGTACGCGGCAACGGAAAATCCCAGTTCAGCTTGCGGTCCATCGTGATCTCCTGTCGGCCCCGGCCTCACGCCGCATGGCGCGCTTCGGGCCGCGTGCGCAGGATGTTCGCCGATGCCGTCGGTCGGGTCAAGCCCGGCGGTCTTCTCTGTGGAAGACAATGAAATCCTGCTCCTCAATCAGCGAGTGCGCCTCCCGGACATCGCTGTCGACATCGTCGCTGGGGCGCACCAGTGGCGAAATGAGCTGCTGGGGCACCAGATCGCGAACGCGCTCGGGCGGCTCCCCCTGTCTTCCCTCCCAGGTGACGAACAACTCGACGCGATCGGAAGTCGCGAGCGCCCTCTGAATGACCTCGACGAGAGCCCCGGCACTTTCCTGAGACTCCGCGTAAGCGCGCATCATGTCTGGGTCGTCAGTGAAGACAAGGCTATTGTGAAAGAACCCGCAGCCGCACTGCAGATGGGAGCCAGCATAGTAGACGTAAGGCTTCGAGAAGTGGCGCTTTACCACCTCGTCGCGCGCACCCAGCGGCGCGAGATAGAACTTCCGGCGAGACTCGGACCATTCTGAGGTCTCCAACGGACCATCCGTCCCTATGTACAGCGCAAAGCACATTAGCGTCACTCGCTGCGACGCGCGTGCGTCGCATCCTTAACTTCGGTTTACGATTACGGGCGACGATTACGGATTACGAGGGGATGCTCCGAATCGTCCGCCGTAATCGTCGTCCGTAATCGTCCGCCGACTCGCGTGATCGCTCTCTTTCTCTGCGCCTCTGCGCCCCTGCGGGAGCTTCTTTCCTTTGCGCGCGGAAGGGTCACACACCGGCTAACGGTGGCTCCTATTCTGCGACGCTCAGCAAGTCCGACACGCTCCTACAACAACCCGATCAACTCCGCGATGCTTCTGACGAGTTGGCCGTGCCCCTGATGAACGAATACACCCATCTGTGCGATCAGCGAATAGGCTGCCGCAAACTGGGCCATGGCAAAGCCGGCGATGGTGAACTGACCGAGACTGACGACGCCGACGCCGAATTGCGAGATGGTCAGAATGCCGCACGCGAACTGACCGATCGCGATCACGCCGCGCGCCGGCACCGGGACTCGATTTGGGCGGTACTTGAACGAAACATGAACCAGAGGCAGGCCGAACATCTGCAGGCCTGACTTGTACTCAAAACCCCAACCGTCCCATTGCGCGCGTGCCGGGTACGGCGCCCCGCAGTGCGGGCACGTCTGGGCTTGCTCCGATACCTCATGCTTGCATGTCCGACATGGCTTCATGTTGGCCTTGCCTATAACTTCACCCCGCCGCGGGCGACACAGGGTCGCCCCTCCAAGGGCGGCGGCCG
>CAZZCT010000072.1:0-24151 GCA_964652365.1 uncultured Lentisphaerales bacterium | reverse complement strand
ATCAACGAGTTAGAACTCAAGTCCGCCCTCGCAGCGGGGTGAAGTTATGGACGAGTATGTCGCTTGGCGGCGAATGGGCGGTCCTAGCGGTCCCGCCCCGCTCCACCTGCGCCGGCCGCGCGGCTACGCGGGCGCTCCCGCGTGATCGGACCACAGCCGCGGCTCGACAAAGGTCAACTCGCAGACCACGCCGAGGCGGTTCAGGAACTCGGCCTGCACGCGGGCCTGGAGGCTTTCGAGCGTGCGCACGGTGTCCGAGAAGAGCTCGGCGGAGAGCCGCACCGCGATCCGCACGCGCTGTTCGGTGACTGTTACGCGGAAGGGATGCGCCGCCACCGGCGTCGTCGCCAGCAGGGCCGAGATCTGCGAGGGGTGGATCCAGCGCTCGTTGACCAGCAGGCGCGCGTCCAGCCGCGGTCCGGGCGTGAGGATCGCGCCGGTGCGGCCGCAGTCGCACCGTTCGTGGCTGAGGGTGCAGCCCACGCGGGTACGATAGCGCAGCAGCGGCATCGCCTCGCGCGTCAGGGTGCTGAGTACCAACTCGCCATCGACGACCTCCGCCAGGAAATGGTCCTCGTTCAGGTGCAGGCGCCGGTGGGCGCACTCGACGCACAGTCCGGGTTCCATCACCTCGGGGATGCCGAAATTGCAGCGGATCTCGGCCGAGAGCCCCAGACTCAGGGCGCTGCGCGTCTCCTCCGAAACCGGCCGCGACAGCAACACGGTCTGTAGCGACAGCCCATGCGGGTCCAAGCGCTGCCGCGACAGCAGTTCAGCCAGAGCCGCGGCGCGCGTAGGTGAGGTGACCAGGGCCGTGGCGCGGTAGCTCTGCAGCAGGGCGAGCTGGTGCTCGATGCAGTAGGGGTCTTCGGCCACGATCGAGGCTTCGATATGCTCGGCGCCCAGCGCATACCCATGCGCACCCGGCACGGCGCCGCCTTCGACCGCCACCTGGATCACGTCGTGGCCGGTGATGTCGGCCGCCGCGAACTGGCGCGCCACCAGGCGTCCCCAGTTGGCCAGGTCGTTGCGCGTGCAGCCGACCACCAGTTGGGCGCCGTCCAGGCCGACGGCCGAGTGGATGCGCGTGACCTCGCGCAGCGGCAGGGCCAGCATGCCGAAGGGAAACGCGGCCGCCAGATCCTCGGGGGCGGTCAGCGGCAACCGCCCGAGCTCGTCCAGGCCGGCCACGCGGACATCGCCCAGCCGTTCGCGGTAGTGGCGCACGTTACGCTTGAGCCGGGCCACCAGCGCCTGCAGCCGTTCGAACTGCAACTGCTCGATGTCGCGCCGGGGCAGGCCCTCGAGGCGCGGTTCGAAGAGGTTCATTCCGGGATCTCCTGATAGCCTTGGCCAAGGTAGGCGCGTTTGACTTCGGGGTTGCGCAGCAGGTCGGCAGCCGCACCCTCAAAGGTGATCTCGCCGGTCTCGAGTACGTAGGCGCGATCGGCGATGCGCAGGGCCGCCACCGCGTTCTGCTCCACCAGCAGCACCGTCAGGTCGTTGCGCCGCAGCTCTTCGATCACGGCGAAGACCTCACGCACGATCAGGGGCGCCAACCCCATCGACGGCTCATCGAGCAGCAGCAGCCGCGGCCGGGCCACCAGCGCGCGGGCAATCGCCAGCATCTGCTGCTCGCCGCCCGAGAGCGTGCCGGCCGCCTGGTGGGCGCGCTCGCGCAGCCGCGGGAAGCGCTCCAGCATCTCCTCGATGGCGGTATGGCGTTCGGGATTGCGGTAGCCGCCGACGGCCAGGTTCTCGAGCACGCTCAGGTCCGCAAAGATCATGCGGCCCTCGGGCACCAGCGTCAGACCATGAAACAGGCTGCGCCAGGCCGGTTGCCCGGCAAACAGGCGCCCCTGCACCCAGATTTCGCCTTCCCACGGCGGCAACAGGCCCACCAGGGCCTTCATCAGCGAGGTCTTGCCGGCGCCGTTGGCGCCCACCAGCGCCACGATCTCGCCGGCCGCCACGTGGAAGCTGACGCCCTTGACGACTTCGAGGCCGCCGTAGCCGCAACGCAAGTTTCTAACCCGCAGCATGGTCTGGATCGCCTCCCAGGTAAACCGCCACCACCCGCGGATCGGCCCGCACTTCGGCCGGCGTGCCCTCGGCGATCGGCACGCCGAAGTGCAGCGCCAGAATGCTGTCGCACACCGCCATCACCAGCGACATGTCGTGCTCCACCAGCAGGATCGTCACGCCGCGGTCGCGGATCCGGCGGATCAGGCCGGCCAATTCGCGCGTCTCGCGCGGGTTGAGGCCGCTGGCCGGTTCGTCCAGTAACAGCAGGCGCGGCTGCGCCGCCAGGGCGCGCGCCAGTTCGACCATGCGGCGGCGCCCGAAGGAGAGCGCATCGACAGGTGTGTCGGCATACTCCGCGACGCCCGCCAGCTCCAGCCACTCCGTGGCCTGCGCCTGCAGTGCGCGCTCCTCGCGGCGCTGTCGCGGCAGACGCAGCAGAGCCCCCAGCAGACCGGCCCGTCCGCGCAGATGCAGGCCCACCAGGACATTCTCGCGTGCCGTCATGCGACCGAAGAGGCTGACGTTCTGGAACGTGCGGGCAACGCCCTGCGCCGCGATCTCACAGGGGCGACGCCCGGCGATCGCCACGCCGTCCAGACTGATCGTCCCGGCGGTTGGCGCCAGGATGCCGGACACGACGTTGAACAACGTGGTCTTGCCGGCGCCGTTGGGCCCGATGATGCCCTTGATCTGGCCGGCGGTCACCGTGAAGCTCACGCGGTCCAGGGCCAGCAGTCCGCCGAAGCGCCGCTGCACCTGCAGGACCTCCAGCAGCGGCCGCGCGTCCCGGTCATGCGGTGCCAACTGTCCTTTCATGAGGTCCCGCCCGGCCGGTTTGTGGCCGGCGTCGCGCCCGCGCGGCGGGCGCGACGCCGGCGGCCGACCGCCAGCAGCCCCTCGGGCGCCCACACCATGACAGCAATCAGGATCACGCCGAACACGGCGGCATCGTAAGTGCCAAAGGAACCGCGCAGCGACAGGAAGGTCAGCACGGCGCTGCCGGTCAACACGCCCCACAGGTTGCCCATGCCGCCCAGGGCCACCAGCGCGACGTAGCGGACCGACTTCATGGCGCCGGCCTCGGAGGGGCCGATGCCACCGGTATAGTGAGTCAGCAGCGAGCCGGCCGCGGCCGCCAGCAGGGCGCTGATCATGAAGGCCTGCAGCTTGCAGGCCGCGGTGTCGACCCCGGTGGCGTTGGCGGCGGTCTCGTGGTCGTGGATCGCGCGCAGCGCGCGCCCCAGGCGCGAGTCCACCAGGTTGCGCAGCAGCAGCACGGCGGTCAGCACCACGGTCCAGGCAAAGTAGTAGTTGGTGACGCGGTACTCCTTGCGGCTGCACAGGGTCACCAGCCCGCCCAAATCCCACGGCGGCACGGCCGCGATGCCGTCGGCGGCATTGGTAATGGCGCTGCCCAGTACCAGGCGGTAGACGATCAGTCCGAACCCGAGGGTGGCCATGGCCAGGTAGTGGCCGCGCAGCCGCAGGGCCGGCTTGCCGATCAGCCAGGCCACCGCCGCGGTCAGCAGCAGGGCGCACAGGAAGGCGGCGCCGGGCGTGAAGGTCGTGAGCGGCTCGCCGTAGAGATTGGTGCGCGACTGCAGCATGCCGACTCCCGCCAAGGCGTCGGCCCAGGGGGTCCCGACGGCCGCGACCGACCGGGTGGTCAGCACGGCGGTGGTGTAGCCACCCAAAGCGAAGAAGGCGCCCTGTCCGAAGGAGACTTGGCCGGCGAATCCCATCAGCAGCCCCAGCCCGAGCGCCACCACGGTGTAGTAGGCGGACATGGTCAGCTGGGTGAGGTAGTAGTCGCGGCCGGCAGCGTGCGCCAGCTGCTGCACGAGCACGATCACGGCGACCAGGATCACGGGCGGGAGTTGTTTGCGGAACGACATGTTCAGCACTCCCGGATGGATGAGGCCCGGGTGCCCAGCAGGCCGCGCGGCCGCCACATCAGCACGGCGATCAGAATCGCAAAGGCCGTGGCGTCCTTGTAGGCGGCCGGCATGATGCTGACGCTGAACGACTCGGCCAGTCCGACCAGCAGGCCGCCGACCACGGCCGCCATGGGATTGCCGAGGCCGCCCAGCACGGCCGCTGCGAAGCCCTTGATGGCCAGGTCCGTGCCCATGTCGTAGTGCGTCATCGAGATCGGTGAGATCACGCACCCGGCCAGGGCACCCAGCGCGGCGCTCAGACCGAAGGCCAGTGTGCGCATGCCGGCCAGGTTGATGCCGGCCAGCAGCGCCGCCTCTGGATGCGAGGCGCAGGCCCGCATGGCCTGGCCCACCAGCGTGTAGCGGAACCCGGCCTGCAGGATGGCCACCGCCACGCCGACCACGCCCAGCACCCACAGCACCTGCGGCGCCACCATCGCGCCCAGGATCCGCACCGACGAGACGGCATCGCCCGTGAAGGGCGGCAGCGCGCGGACTTGCTCATTCCAGACGTGCAGGGCCACTTCACGGATCACGATCGACAGGCCGATTGTGATGATGATCAGGTGCAGCACGCTGTGGCGCCGGAGGTGACGGAAGAAGACTACCTCCAGCAGCGCACCGATCACGCCCACGACCACCACGGCGCCCACCACGGCCAGCGGCAGCGGCATCACCTGCGCCAGCGACACGGCCACCATGCCGCCCAGCATCACGAACTCCCCCTGGGCGAAGTTCAGGATCCCGGTCGTGCTGTAGATGATGTTGAACCCCACCGCCACCACGGCATAGACGCTGCCGACGGCAATGCCGGAGAGGATGTATTGAAGAAGTGTGCTCACGACCGAACGCGCGAGGGGCAGTACGCAGACGTCAAACACGGCGCGCCAGACATCGAATGTCGAACGGCGCGGCCATTCAGGCTTCGATGCCGGGCGTTCCGTCTCCGACGCAACATCCGCTTACGGCTTGGCAGCCGGGGCTTGCGGCGCCGGCTTCGGCGCCTGGTAGATCACGAAACGGCCGTCCTTGACCGTGAGCATTTCGAACGCATCCAGACCCAGGCCGTTGTGGTCGGTGGGCGAGAAATTGAAGACGCCCGAGGCGCCCACGAACCCCTTCAGCCCCTCGATGGCGTCGCGCACCTTGGCGCGATCGGTCGATTCGGCCTTGCGCACCGCCGCCGCCACGATCGCCAGGGCATCCCAGGCATAGCCGCCAAAGGCGCTGGCGTCTTCCTTGAAGCGGGTCTCATAGGCCTTGCGGTAGTCCAGCAGCAGGGCCTTCTGCGGATGCCCCTCGGGGAGCACGTCGGCCACCAGCAGTTGACCGCCGGGGAAGAGAATGCCCTCGGCCGCCGGGCCGGCCATCTCGACGTACTTGAGGTTGCCGAAACCGTGGCTCTGGAAGAGCGGGATCTTGAGGCCGAGCTGCCGCAAGTTGCGCGCCACGATCGACTGCGCCGGCACGATCGACCAGTTGATCACGGCCTCGACCCCCGCGCCCTTGAGCTTGGTCAGGATGTCGGTCAGGTCCGTGGCGCCCTTGTCGTAGACCTCTGCGGCAACGATCTGGATGCCATGTGTGGGCGCCAGCGCCTCGAGCTGCGCCCGGCCGGCCTGGCCGAAGCCGGTGTTGTCCACCACCACGCCGACCTTGTGCAGCCCCAGCTGCACCATGGTCTTGAAGATCCAGGTTGCGGCCTGGCTGTCCTTCTGGGGGGTCTTGAAGACATGGCGCGCCACCGGGTTGACGATCGTTTCGGCCGCCGCGCAGGAGATCAGGATCATGCCAGCCTCCTCGCAGATCGCCTTGATCTGGAGGGTTTCGCCGCTGGTGGACGGCCCGATGATCGCGAGCACGCTCTCCTCCTCAATCAACTGCTTGCAGAACGAGACCGCCTTCTCCGGGCTGCCGGCGCTGTCCTTGACGATCAGTTTGATTCTCTTGCCCAGCAGGCCGCCCTCGGCGTTGATACGCTCGGCCAGCATCTCGGCCGACCGCGCCTCGGGCGCGCCCAGGTTGGCTGCCGGACCCGTGACGGAAAAGATCGCGCCGATCCGGATCTCATCCGCCGCCAGCAGCGGTCCCGCCGCCAGCAGACCGAGAAGACACAGACACTTGACTACTCTCATCACAACTCCTCCCCACGGGGTTTCAGGTGCCATGGGACCGTCAGGTCCGTTGGCCCGACCGGTCGCACCGTCAGCAGCGTGCCTGACACCCGCGCCGGTGTCAAGAGATGGTCGTGACAATTGCGCCGGAAATGACAACTGGATTAAAGCGGCGTCGCGCGGGATACCGCTTGCCGCCGCACTCCAAGAGCTGCCGCCGGGGCGCATGCAATGTGGAGTGCGGTGGCAAGCGAAGCGCGACACCGCTCTTCTCGCGCAAGAAGCAGTGCCACCTCCGGTGCTCCTGGTTACCAGACGATCCTCACCCCTGGGTAGCGCGCAATGGTGGCGTCAGCCGTGACCAACGGCAGGCGATGGGTGAGCGCCGTGGCGATGAGCATGCGATCGCACGGGTCGCGGTGGATAGGGGGCAGCGCGACGGACAGGCACAGCAGGCGCGCGTCGAGTGGCATCTCCTGCATTCCGTAGCGCCGTACCGTTTCCTCGTACCAGTCCGCCGGGGTCAGACTGCCGGAGAGGCGCAATCCACCCGACCGACACCGTATGGCTACCTCCCATGCGGAGATCGGCGAGACGGCCAACCCGTCGCTGTACCGCCGGATGGTCGCAGCAGCTTTGGCCGAAAGGGACCCAGGGTCGGAGGCCAGCCAGATGAGCGCACATGTGTCCAGGAGAATCATCGACTGGCCTCCGGCCACTCGTCCTCGCTCAACGGTGCCGTCAGATCGCACGTGATCTCGCAGGCCAGATCCGGATAGGTCTGCAGCGGGTCGGGGCGTACAGGTCTGGCCACGGGGATCAACTCCACCTGCGGACGCGCGCCACGGCAGATCACAACGCGCTCTCCGGCCAGTGCTCGTTCAATCAGCCGCGAAAGCGTCGTCTTCGCTTCATGCGTGGTTACGGTTGTCATGGTTAGTCCCTGTTGTCTTAGTTCATATTAGCTAATCTGATATGTTGACGCAAGGGTCATCGCAATCGCAATGGGCTGAACTGGCCCCAACGTGCGATGGTGGCTCCGGTGGGCGGCCACGCCCACCGCACTTTCGGTCAGACCGAGCGGCTCGGCGGCCTCGGCTACGCAATTGACAGCCCGACGCCGATTCAGTAGCGTCAAAACCATGCCCACTGTGCGCAACTGTGTGGATGTCGGCAAGTTTAACCCAAATGCGGTCCTGCCGTTCGAACTGAGGCCCCAGGATTTTCAGATGGCCATGCAAGACGTCTATGACTTCTTCTACGACGTAAACGGCCACCTGTCTGCCAAAGGGTTGCAGCGACTCGATGAAATGCTGCGTCCTGCGATCATGTCGGGCGTCCTCTCCGATATGCTCACGGCCAGCCTTGCCAAGCATTCGCGCGTTCTGCGGGAGAACCGTTACTTCAACGGACACCCCGACTTGATCGTGCACGGTGTCTATGCCGACAACGCCGTGAAGGCCGGTATGGAAGGCGTAGAAATCAAGACGACGCGAAAGGCCGGTGGCGCAGTTGACACCCACGGCGCGAGGGAACAGTGGATGTGTGTGTTTGTCTATGGCGTCGACAGCAAAACCGAGCCGGCCGCCAGCCGGCGGCCCATGGCCTTCACCGAGGTCTATCTCGGGCACGTCACCACCGAGGACTTCCGGCGCAATGCCCGCGGCGAGCTGGGCACACGGACTGCCACACTGCACAAGGACGGGATACAGAAGCTCCGGGCGAACTGGGTCTACCGACTCGGTTGATCTCCATTGGCATGGAACTCCGACAGCCTGGGGATAGCCTTGCAGGCCATTTCGAAGTACTGCACGTCCTTCTCAACGCCAATGCTCTCGTAACCCACAGCTTCCGCCGCTGCCAGCGTGGAACCTGCGCCGGCAAACGGATCCAACACAACGCCTTTGCCAAGCGGAAGCACCGCCCGCACAAGCTGCCGGAGAAATGCCTGCGGCTTCAGACTCGGGTGAGGCGCGAGGTCGCGCTCCGAGCTGCGCGTGGGGGCAGACGCGATGACATCGCCGAAGGGGCGATCCGCACACGGGCGACGAAAACCTCCGGTGCTCCATCGTCTCAAGTTATCCTGCACTCTGCCTTCGATCGGCTTGCGGTAGACGAGCCAGGGCTCCCACATGGACCGAGGCATGACACTCACATCGGGGAACTCGTCATGGGCCGCCTTTGGACGGTCCCCTCCGCGCATGGTCATGGTCAGGCGAATCACCTCGCCGCGGCGCTCGAGACCAGCGTCAGCAAGCGCACCAGAAACGATGTACGACAGCAGCGGATTCGATGCGAGTACCACGTGCGCTCCGGGCACGAGTCTGGGCAGGAGCAGCCTGGCCCAGACGAAGAAGAACGTGCGCAACTCCTCGAGCTGGTCGGGCGTGAGCGTTGTGAATCTCGGCAACGGCGAGCGTGTGTGGCCGTCGAATGCCGGCGGGAGACGCCAGACGCCTCCAGATCCGCTGCGCAACTTGGCCTGCTGCTCCGCCGTGTACTCGTGTAGACCGTAGGGCGGATCCGTCACCACGGCATGGATGCTGCAAGCATCCTGCTGCTCCAACCAGTCGAAACAGTCGGCGTGAAACAGGGTCGATCGTCCGAAACGAACCGGTTCGTGCCACACGTTCGTGTCCGTGAACTCGCGTTGAACGCCTCCATACGCACGCCCATGGACTGCGTACAGCCCACGGCATTCCCGAACGAAACTTCCGGGTGTGTTCAGACGCAGATACGAACGCACCGAAGAGGGCGGCGTGGGACCGATCACCTGGCAGACGCGCTGTTCGATCTCAGAGGCCGAAAGCGGCCGCGAGGTCAGAGACATGACCTGGTAAATTGCGTCACGTACGTTGCCGGGGCGGTACCTAGTCTGCTTCGCTTTCACGAGGCGAGCGTAAGACGTCTGGACGTCGTGTGTCAAGCCGGATTGCTTTGCCGCCAGCAGGGCGGGCATCTCGGCGCCAGCCGGGTTGCATCCCGGAGGGATGCCAGAACGTAGCCGGGGGTTGAGCGGCGCGATACCCCCGGAAGCCGGAGAGCGCAGGTCGCACCCTGAAGGGGTGCCAGAACGCCTCTGAGCGCGCGATGGTGCGTTGGCCGTGTCCCGTGACATTCGATGCGTGAGCGCGGTGGCGATAGGCATGCGATCGCACAGGTTGCGACTTCGAAACGGGGCGGTCCGGTACGTCCCGCCCTACTGGCGCTGCTCCCTCATCGTGCCGACAACTGCGCGTTCCTGGCTGGCGCCCCGAACGCCACGAAGAGCGACCGAAGCTCGTCGTCGAGGCCGCTGGGGTCGGCCAGCGTCTGGCCGATCTCATCGCGCAGCAGTTCGCGATAGCGGCGACGCAGACGGTGGGTGGCCACGCGCACCGCACCTTCAGTCAGGCCAAGTTGCGCGGCGGCCTCCGCATACGGTATGACGCCGGTTCCCAGCACCAGAAACGGCTTCAGGCAGGCGAACGACTGCGCATGGCCGGCGGCGGCCTGTTCGTCGCGCAGGCGCGCGATCACGCGCTCCAGCAGCGTCACGCCCCAGGCCCGGTCGAAGAGTTTGTCCGGTGTGAGGTCGTCGACCGGCTCGAAGCGATAGCGCGTCTCGGCGTCCTGCCAGTCGAGCGAAAGCGGCGCCACGCCGCCGCCGCGCTTGAGCGTGCGCGCCCGGTCCCATTCGTTGGCCAGGAAGTGCTTCATGGCGGCGAGCAGAAACGCGCGGAACTTGCCCTTCTCGCTGCTGAGAGCCGCCAGGTCGTTGCGCGCCAACAGCTTCGCGAAGAACCCCTGCGTCAGATCTTCGGCGTCCTCGCGCGAGCAGCCGCGCCGGCGCACATAGGCGTAGAGCGGGTACCAGTAGGTCCGGCAGAGCGTGTCGAGCGCAGCGTCGGCCTGTGGCGACGGCTGGCGCCCGGCCGCCATCACGACGGTCCAACGTGTAGTGCAGAAACGATCACCGCCGGTGTGGCGCGGCGCGTATGGGATCGCGGCGGCCACGTCAATCACCCTCCGCTGTCTGGAGTGCCACATTGCGGAAGTCGGCGTCCCGGAGCGACTGCAGTGCCGCGAGCACGTTCGCGTAGTCGGCGCGCGCCGAAGCCCGGACCACGAGCGGTGAGTTCGCCGACAGGCCGGCCTCCCGCAGCGCCGCGGGCACTCGCTCCAGCGACACCGGCGCCCCTCGTACCGTCAGGTCCCCGTGCCGGCCGACGACCAGCACCGGCGGCGTGTTCGTGGCGATGGATGGCGTGCCGGCCGCCACGCTGGCCAGCGGCTGCAACGAGAACGCGCCCTCCGGCGTCTCGGGGCCGGCGGACGCGGTCGCATCTGCATTCTCCGCCAGCCGGTACCAGATCTTGACGCTGGCCGGGGTGTTAGTCAGTCCGGCGATCTGCAGGTAGCCGTGGCGGCCGCCCACGGTCCGAACGAGATAGGTCTCCGGCATCTCGTCGGCCTCGGGGACGCGCACGCGTTCGCCGCTGGGTGGCCGCCCGTCTGCATGCGTCCGCAGGACGCGCTCGAAGTCCTGCAACTCCAGCTCGACCGAACTGCACACCGTCGTGCTCCCACGCTGCAGTCCGGTCTTGACGTCGAAGACCGTCGCCAGCGACCCCAGGTCGAGGTAGGTCGCCGGCGTTTCGTCGGCCGTGGCGGCGGGCCGCGCCACCAGCTTGTAGCGGAGCTTGACGCGGCGGGGATCGTCGGTTGTGCCTGCGACCTCGCCCAGGCCGATGCGGCCTTCGCGGGTGCGGAACCAGAACCCGCAACCGGACCAGATCGCGGCGGTCGTCAGCCAGGGCGGTCCGGATGTCCTCTGCACCTGGTATTCCTCCGCGATCCGAACCAGTCCGGCGGCGCTGGTCGTACCCCATGGCACCTCGTTGCCGCCCGTGTCGCTGCGCCAGCAGCCGTCGAATGCCGTGATCGATCCGCCCGCTTCGAGCAGGGCCACGTCCACCCCGTTGGTGCGAACCCACTGCTCCGCGGCGGAATCCTGATAGCGCTTGCGCCAGTTGGCACTCGCAAGACTTCCCAGCACACCCGCCGGCGGCGTGAAGAACCGTCCGCAGTCCAGGTCCAGCAGGCAGGCCTGGGCGTCGGCGTGCAGGCCGTGCAGCTCCCGCTCGATGACGGGCCCGAACACGTGGGTCTGGGATCTCGGTGCCAGATCCTGGCGGTCCAGAGCGACGTGGCGGAAGACCACTTCGCGCCCCCAGATGCGGTCGACGCCGGGACGGCCCTCCACCATCTTGGCGTTCGGGGTCAGAACGAAATCCGCTTCCCGGATGCGCGGGTCGAGCGACGGAAGCTCCGCCCCCAGAACGCCGCCGCTCGTTCGGTGCTCACCATCCTGTTCCCACCAGAACGAACCGCAGGCATGGCGCGCATCGCCCAGCCGAACCTGTACGTCGAAGGCCGCGGCGAACCTGGGCCCGCCAGCCCATTTCTCCTCTTCGAGCCGCACCACGAGCGTGACGCCAGACCCCTTGGCGCGGACGATCGCGGTCTTCACAGCGATCAGTCCGTTGGCGACAGGGTCCAGCGCCGGATCGGTGGTCAGACTCACCAGCACGGCGTCCTCCGGGTAGATATTCAGTTCGGCCTCGCAACTCCGGATGGACTCCGACTTGGACGGCGGCCACTCCTTGGACGGCGCGCGGTGCGGAAGCTGGACCGCCGCGTCCGAGGAGACCAGTGCGCTGACCATCTCGCAGCGCACGACGTGCCGGCCGGCCGCGAGCAGTGGCAGCTCCAGTTCGGCCCCGAACGACGGCATGTCGCAGTAGGCCGAATGGCCGCGCCAGGTCACGGGCAGGCCGTCCACGGTGATCGTGCGCATCTCGTTGAGCAGCTTGATCCCGAATGAAATCGGGGGCTGCGGGGCGGCCCAGCGGCAGACGAGCTCGGCGGCACGCTGCCCCACGCGCACCCGTGGCAGGGGTTCGCACACCGGGTTGCCATGGAAGGCCACCAGGAAGTCGATCGCTTTCCATTCGTTGGCCAGCTCGTGGCGGTTGATCTCCATGAGTAACGAATTGAGCCAGGGCAGCGTGCCCTGGTAGCCGTCCGAGTGCTCACGCCGGAGCCAGGTCGTCAGCCCCTCCAGAAGCTGTGTCGCATCGGCCGGCATCAGGCGGCCCGCCTTTGCGCGCCGTTCGAGCTCCTGCCAGGCCCAGGGCTGACCCGGGTCGGCGATGCCGGCCCCAATCACATCGGGCGTACGCATGCGGCGCAGCGCTTCCGGCGAGTTGACCTGTTCGATCGTGTGGCGCAGCGGCATGAACACGACGACCGTGGGCAGCGCCAGCCCGAGCACACCCGCGATCAGCGTGCCGGCCACGCCCCAGCCCACGAGCGCCCGGCGTCCGCCCAAGTGTTGCAGGACGCAGCAGAAGCCGAAGTTGACGGCCCACAGCAACGGCAGCAGCAGGAACCCGCCGTGTTGCACGAAGTCGCTGGCGGCGAGCACGATCCGGGTCACCAGCGGCAGCGACAGATCGAGATCAGCGAAGATCGCGCTGAACTTCGGCACCGTGAAGGCCAGGAGCGCGACGGCGACCAGTGAAATCGCGGCGTGAATCACCGTCACGACCGCGGCTCCTCCCCAGCCGGATCGCTGCCGAACCGCCGCCTCCGGCGCACCGTGTCGAGCGTGAGCGGTCGGCGGCAGCGGCGCGGTCTCGCGCGCCGCGCGCGCGTGTCGATAGGCTGCGATGGCGAAACCGACCGCCGCGAGCGCCCACAGCGCGCTCTGGGCCGAGGACGGCCTTCTCCAGGACGTCAGCGCCGCGCTGGTGAAAGCGCAGGAGGCGGCGATCACGAAGACCACCGCCTTCTGCCGAAGCCCGCGCCGGCGGCGAACCGCGGCCGCCGGGTCAGGCTGTACCGGCAGCGGCGGCGGGCTTCCCGCGAGCGTTGCGACCATCGTCTTGACCTCGCTCACCTGCTGGTAGCGCCGCTCGGGCAGGTGTTCGAGCGTGCGCAGGACGACCGCGTCGAGGCGCACGTCGATCGTGACCTTCTGAGACGGCCGCTCGATCGGCTGGCCGGGGAGCTGACCGGTGAGCATCTGGTAGAAGACCACACCGAGCGAGTAGATATCGGCACGGTGGTCAACCTCGGCAGGGTGTGCGTGCTGTTCGGGCGCCATGTAGGCAGGCGTGCCCATCACCTGGCCGGCGCCCGTCAGGGTGTCTTCCAGCGTCAGGGCGGCGGCGGTCAGCGTCTCGACGCCACCCATCAGTTTGGCCAAGCCGAAATCGGCGACCTTCACCCGACCCTGACGGTCCAGCAGGATGTTCTCGGGCTTGATGTCGCGGTGGACGATGCCGTGATCGTGCGCGTACTGCAGGGCGTCGCAGATCTGCGGCACAATCGCCAGGGCCTCGCGCGGGGCGATCCGGCCAGCCTGCAGCAACTGGCGCAGGTTCAGGCCGTCCACGTACTCCATGATGAAGTAGTAGAGCCCCTCCACGCGGCCGAAGTCGTGGATTGTGACGATGCCGGGATGGCTCAACCGGGCCAGCGCACGGGCCTCGCGGGTGAAGCGCTCGGCAAAAGCCGGCGACTCGCCGACGGCCGGCGGCAGGATTTTCAAGGCCACGACGCGGTCCAGTTCGCGCTGCCGGGCCTTGTAGACCGCCCCCATGCCGCCGGTTCCGATCAGGGCGATCAGCTCGAGCTGGGGGAACAGGCGCGCCAGTGTGCCCAGTTCGGGCGGACTGAACGTCGCGACCGGGACCGTGTTGGCCGCCGCGCCTTGTCGGAGCAAGCAGGCCGGGCACAGACCGTCCAGTACGCCTGGAGGTAAGTCTGCGCCGCACTGCGGGCATTTCGGGTTAGGGGGCTTGGGCTGTCTGGCTTCGGTCGCGCTCATACACCCCTTCAGAAGCAAATCGAAGAGGATGTTACGGCAAACTTGGTCGCAGCCCCAGCCCAATTCAACCAACGGCAGTCAGTGTCTCAACATGTCCACCTGAGCGTGTCAGACCGTCGCACTGCCGGAGCCATCAGGAGCTCAAGTCGCTGCAGGTAAGTCCGCCAGCGCGGCTGCGCCGCGAACACGCGAGGGGCAGAAAAAACCGTTGGAATCCGTGTCGATCCGCGTTCATCGGCGGTTCCAACTGCCGCTTCCAGGGTTACAGGCGAGGACCTGCAAGCGCCTCTCCCGTAAAGAAAACGGGCGGGCGGCTCGTGCCGCCCGCCCCTCTCAAAACAGAGGGCCTCCGATACCTCTGTTCTGTTGCTGGTTTTCTCGCTCAGCCTGCTGGCGTTGCCTCCGGCTTGACGCCGGCCTCCGCCAGCTTCTTCAAGTACGCCGCTGGGTCAGCCTTGAACTTGGCGACACAACCCTTGCAGCAGAAGTAGATGCGTTGACCTTCATGGTCCACAAAGATCTTCCGGTCGATGGCATTGCCATCCATGACCGGGCAGATTGCCTGGGCCTTGGTTGCGCAACAGGCTTTTCCACCCTCCGCCGCCTTGGTCTCACAACCCGCTCCTGAACAGGCGGGCTTCACCGCCTTTGCATCGCAGGCCGCCTTGCAGGCCGGAGCGGTGCCAGCGTCCTTGGCCGGCACCACCGCATCACCCGCCCCTGCCAGTAAAACCGACAGCAACACCATCGCGGCCCCACACATCAACGCTTTCATGCTACATACCTCTTTGTTTTCGTGTCTCTTGATGAATTACACGCGACTAGAAAGCATGGCACGTGCCATGTCGCCGGGTCGATCGCCCTCGAAGCCAGACGTTGGACAGCGTTGCGGCTTTGACCAACCCCCGGTAGATCCGCTATGGTTGGGGTGCAAGGACGCGTTGGCGGAGATGGCCGCCTGCGCTGGAGGAGCGTGGTGATGGTTTCCCTTCTGCACGAACTGGCGCAGGCGGCTGCGCCGCATCTGGCGCCGCCATTGGATCTTGGGTTCCGGCCGGCGGCCCTCTGGACGCGCGCCTACCGCCGCCAGGTGGCGGCGTCCGGCGGCGTGCCGGTCGAACTGGCCGTCACCCGGCCGGATGGTACGGTCTTCCGCCAGTCAACCACGATTCTGCCATGGAACTCCGAGACCGCGCCGGCCACCCGTCGCCACCTGGAGCGGTTGGTCAAGCTGCTGTTGTGGCAGAAGGGCGGCTCACAGGTCCTGGTCGCCGGCTGTCCCGAGGCGGCGGCCGAACTGGCCGGTAGCTACCGGCCGGAGGGTGCCCGCGCGTTCGATGCCGACTTCATGGGCGTCCGCGTCTTTGACGGCGGGTTCCGGATCGCGGCCTGTCGCGTCGACGAACTGCCCCTGCCGCGGGAGCCGGCGACCTCGCCGGGCGGCCATTGGGACGGCTGTCGCATCGGGTTCGATCTGGGCGGCAGCGACCGCAAGTGCGCGGCCGTGATCGACGGGCGTGTCGTGCATACCGAAGAGGTCGCCTGGTCGCCGATCCCGGCCACGGACTGGCGCTACCAGCGTGACGGCATTCTCGACTCGCTGCAGCGCGCCGCCGCGCATCTGCCGCGCGTGGACGCGATCGGCGGCAGCGCCGCCGGCGTCTACGTCAACAACGAGGTGCGCGCGGCCTCGCTGTTCCGGAGCATCCCGGCGGCCGACTTCGACCGCCACATCCGGCGGATGTTCGTCGAGTTGGGGCAGGCGCGCGGTGTGCCGGTGCTGGTCATGAACGATGGTGACGTCACGGCCCTGGCCGGTTCGCTGGCGCGTGGCGATCGCCCGATGCTGGGGATGGCCTTTGGTACGAGCCTGGCCGGTGGCTACTGCACGCCGCAGGGCGCCCTGACCTCCTGGCTGAACGAGTTGGCCTTCGTGCCGATCGACTACCGCGAGACCGATGCGCCGCGCGACGACTGGTCCGGCGACTGTGGCTGCGGTGCCCAGTACCTGTCGCAACAGGCGGTCGGACGCCTGGCTGCGTTGGCCGGCCTGCGCTTTCCGGAGGGCGTGGGCCTGCCCGAGCAGCTGGCCGACGTGCAGCGCCGTCTAGCGGCCGGCGAGCCGGTGGCCCGTGACATCTTCGTTTCGGTCGGGCGCTATCTCGGCTATGCTGTGGCCCATCTGGCGGAGTTCTATGACCTGCGGCACATCCTGATTCTCGGCCGGGTGACCTCCGGTCCGGCCGGGGAGATCCTGATCGAGGAGTCCGAGCGGGTGCTGCGCGCGGAGTTTCCGGAACTGGCCGAGCAGATCCACCTGCGGGTTCCGGGCGAGCAGGAGAAGCGCCACGGTCAGGCCGTGGTCGCTGCCAGTCTGCCGCAGACCTGATGCGATCCCGTACCGGGGTCCAGACAAACCAATGGAGTCTTTAGTCATGCAGTTTCACAAGACGACCGCCGATCTCTTCGTGCCCGACGGCCGGCCGGCCGCCGAGGCCATGGAAGGCATCACGCACCTGGCAGTTGGCGCACACCAAGACGATGTTGAGTTCATGGCCGTGCACGGCGCGCTGGCCTGTTTCGGCCGCGGCGACTGGCGCTTCGCCAGCGTGACCTGCACCAACGGCAGCGGCAGCAGCCGTGTCGGTCCCTATGCCAGCATGAGCGACGCGGACATGTGCCGCGTCCGCCGGGCCGAGCAGCGCGCCGCTGCGCAGATCGGCCACTACGGCTTCGCGGCCCAGCTCGACTACACCTCGGCCGAGGCCAAGGACCCGGCCAGCCAGAACCTGGTGCACGATCTGACCGAGCTGCTGCGGGTGGTGCGACCGGCCACGGTCTACACGCACAACCTGGCTGACAAGCACGAGACACACGTGGCCGTGGCCGCGGCCGTGCTGCGTGCCATCCGGGCCTTGCCGCGCAACCAGCGGCCCGGCCAGCTGCTGGGCTGCGAAGTCTGGCGCGACCTCGACTGGCTGCCGGACTGCGAGAAGGTCGTGCTGGACGTCAGCGCGCACGCCAACCTGCAGGCGGCGCTGAACGGCGTCTACGATTCGCAGATCGTGGGTGGCAAACGCTACGACCTGGCGGCCATGGGACGCCGCAAGGCCAACGCCACGTTCCTGGAATCGCACGCCGCCGATTCAGTCGAATTGGCCTGTTTTGCAATGGATCTCTCCCCGCTCGTGGCGGACGATACGCGCGATCCGGTGGCGTTCGTGCTGGGGGCCATCGACCGGTTTGCCGCCGATGTGCGCGCCAAGCTGGAACGTCATCTGGCGGCGCCCGAGAGCCCCGCCATCTGACGCCATGGAAGTCATCATCCAACCCACGGCGGAAGCGGCCGGGCGACTGGCGGCGCGGCTCATCGGACGGCAGATCCGGCGTCAGCCCGCCACCGTGCTGGGACTGGCCACCGGCAGCACGCCGCTGCCGCTCTACCGCGAGCTGATCCGGATGCACCGTGACGAGGGGCTCGACCTGTCGCGTGTGACAACGTTCAACCTCGACGAGTACGTCGGACTGGCGCCGGACCACCCGGCCAGCTACCACCGCTTCATGCGCGAGCACCTTTTCAGCCATCTCAACCTTGATTCGGCGCGGGTCCACCTGCCCGACGGCCAGGCTGCCGACCTGGCGGCGCACTGCCGCGTGTATGAGCAGCTGATCGAAACGGCCGGCGGACTCGACATCCAGGTGCTGGGCATCGGGTCGGACGGCCACATCGGATTCAACGAGCCGACCTCCTCGCTTGGCTCGCGCACCCGCATCAAGACGCTGACCGAGCGCACCCGCCGCGATAACGCGCGCTTCTTCGCGGCGCCGGACGCCGTACCCCGTGAGTGTGTGACCATGGGTATTGGCACGATCCTGAAAAGCCGGACCTGTCTGTTGCTGGCCTTCGGCGCCCACAAAGCCGAGGCCGTCGCCGGTGCGATTGAGGGGCCGATCACGTCCATGAACCCCGCCTCGGCCCTGCAGTTGCACGCCGACGCCAAGGTCTTTCTGGACCCCGCCGCGGCCGCGCAGTTGAAGTTGCGCGACTACTACGAGGACGCCTTCGCGCGCGAACCGCTTTGGCAGAACCTCTGACCGGCTACCTCGGCGCGGCGGCGAAGCTGCGGCTGCCTCGGCGCCGTTCAAGCAGGTCTTCAGCCTGCGGGAGAGGGTCGGCGGACGTGGGTCCCAGGGCGTTGCCTTGGGCTGTGTTGAAGCAGGCCGTTGGCCTGCGGGAAGCAGCGAGTCCGTGCGGACTCAGTCGCGGTCCACCCGCACCGGCACCAGGTAGATCCACGGCAAGCTGACCAAAGTGACCGCGAACTTGACCGCCAGGTTCACCACAAAGATCTGCCAGACCGCGGCCCACGGCAACAACCAGCCGAACGCGCCCACAGCAAAGATCACGTTGTCGAGCGGCACCGAGACGCCGTTGCTGGCCAGCACGCGCAGCCAGAGCCGGCGCGGCGTGCGCGGCATGATCCGGTGGTAGACCTCGGTGTCGGCCAGTTCGCTGGCGACCTCCGCCACAATCGAGGCCAGCACGATGCGCCAGACCGGCGCCAGCACGGCCCGAAAGGCGGCATCCAGCCCCCACGACGCGTCCGCCGGCACGGCCGCTGCAAACCACAGGTAGGCGGCCATGGCCAGGTTGATGGCGGCCGCGGCCACGATCAGCGTCCGCGCGGCGCGCCGACCGAGCAGCTTGTGGACCAGGTCCCGCAAGGTGAAGGTCACCGGATAGATGAAAGTGCCCATGTCGACCGCCAGCCCGGCCACGACGCCGATCTTGAGGCTGGCAATATCGGCGACCATCTGCGCGCCGATATAGGCCGCGATCAGAACGAGGCCGAGCGTGGCAAACGGTACGCTGGGGGCGGCGCGGGACGGGAGGGCCGCCGTGTCGGCTGGAGATGCTTCGAACGCCATGGGTCACCTCGTTTTGTTCAGGCGGGTTTTCGGGGACCGCCTCCGGTCGTCAGACCGCCGGAAGATCACCTGACTGTACGCGCCCGGTCTGCGCCGGGTCAAGCATCGCGTGCGCGGCGGCCGGGGCGCGCATCTGGGTTTGCACCGCGCGCCACACCCGGTTACACTGCCCCGCATGCCCGAAAACAAAGCGCCCGTGGTTACCGTCGACGGACACTCGATCCCCGTGGAAGCGATCGAATTCGAGCTCGGCCGACTGGTCCGGTTCTACTCGGCGCATCTGCCCGAAGAGCAGGTTCGGACGCAACTGCCGCTCCTGCGCCGCCGTGCGGTCGACCAGGCGGTCGGCGCCCGGCTGCTGATGGACGAGGCGGCGCGGCTGGACCTGCCGGTGCCCGACGCGGAAGTCGAGGAGCGTCTGGCTGTCCTCACCCGCCAGGCGGGCGGCCCTGAGAAGCTGACCGCCATGCTCAAGCAGCGCCAGCTCAGCCCGGTCGAGTTCCGCGAGCAGATCCGGCGCGGACGCCGCGTTGACAAGCTGGTCGAACGCCTCACGGGCGATGCGCCCGAACCGACCGAAGCCGACATCGCAGCGCACTTTGCCGCGCACCGCGACGAGTACAGCAAGGCTGAGCGGGTCCGCGCGCAGCACATCCTGGTCAAGCCGGCTGATGGCCAGCCGGCCTCACAGCAGGCGGCGCGGGCGAAGATCGAGGAGATCCGCGCACGGGTAGCGGCTGGCGGCGATTTCGCCGCCGAGGCGGCCGCCCACTCCGAGTGTCCCAGCGGCAAACAGGCCGGCGGCAGCCTGGGCTGGGTGAGTCGCGGTATGATGGTGCCGGCTTTCGACGCCGCGTTGTTTGCACTCGAAACCGGGGCGCTGAGCGAGATTGTCGAAACGGAGTTCGGTTTTCACCTGATCTGCAAGAACGATGCCGAGGCCGCCACCGAGGCGGATCTCGACGAGGTCCGCGACCAGGTCCGCGATTTCCTGCGCCACGCGCGTCGCGGCGAACTGTTGGCCGCGCATGTGGCCGAGCTCTGGGCCAAGGCGGCCGTCACCGTCGACGGTCAGCCGCGCGCCGCCAACGCCTCCTGATTACGTTCCATGCACACGTCCCTCTTCGTTAGCGGCGACTGGGGCAGCTCGCATCTGCGGCTGCGGGTGGTGGAGGCGGAGACGCTGCGCGTGCTCGCGCGGGTCAAGACAGAGGAGGGCGCCGCGCGTGTCGGCGTCTCCATCAGCGGGGCCGCGGACCGCGCCGCCGCCTTTGCCGCCGTGCTGGCGCGCCATCTGGCCGACCTGGACGTCGAGGTGCCCGCAGTGCAGGGCGCGCCCGTAATTCTCTCGGGCATGGTCGGCTCGTCTATCGGCTGGCGGGAAGTGCCCTACGCGACCGTGCCTTTTGCGCTCGACGGCTCCACGGCCTCGCTGGTGCCAGTCGGCAGCAGCGGCGGCCACCCGGTCTGGCTGGTCGGTGGCGTGCGCAGCGCCACAGAGGTTATGCGCGGTGAGGAGTGCGAACTGCTCGGATTGCTGGCCGATCCGGCTTACGCCGGCTGTGGCCAGGCCGGTTGGGTCGTGCTGCCCGGCACGCACGCCAAACACGCCGAACTGCGCGGCGGGCGCCTGGTGGGCTTTCGCACTTTCATGACGGGCGAGTTGTTCGGTCTGCTCGCCGACCACGGCCTGCTGGCGCGTTCGGTCGACCGCCTGGGCTTGGAGACCGGCGTCCGGGACGACCCGGATTTCGCGGCCGGCATCGCGCTGGCGGTGCGCGAACCGCTCTCATCCGCGCTCTTCCGTGTGCGCACCCGCGGCTTGCTCGATGGCGCGACGGCTGCGGCCAATGCCCGCTTCCTGAGCGGCCTGCTCATCGGGGCCGAACTGCAAGCCTTGCGTGCCGTTGCCGGCTGTGAACCGGTCCTGCTGGCGGCCGGTCCTGCCTTGCGGGAGTCCTACACCACCGCCGCCGCGCAACTCGGCTGGGATGCGACCGGCCTGAGCCTGGCCTCGCCCGAGGCCATGGAGCTGGCGGTCCCGCGCGGCCAGCGCGGCCTGTTGAGGCGCATTTCCGGGTGTGCCAGCTGATTTGACGCTGGCAGAGGGTATCCCGTTGGAGGAATCCACACGGCGGCCAAGCCACCGGCTGCCGCACGTGACGGTCGCGATCGGCTCGGTAGCCGCCGGCGGCCCGACGGCGGTCGTGCGGGATGTCCCCAGGCGGCCCGGGTGTCACGGCGCGGCGCGGTCCGGCAGATTCGGGAACCAACGTAGCCGGTCGGCTTCCTGGCCGAGCGCCGTCTGCCGGCAGCGATTGACCAGCGCCTTGTAGAACCGGTCGGCGGCTTGGGGATCGCGGTTCTTGAGCCACGTGCCGGCCGTGCACAGGACATGGGCGGTCGCTTCGGTGTTGTCCGGCATCTGCTTTGCCGCTTCCCACGCCAGCTCGGCTGCGCGATAGCGGTAGTGGAACCGCAGCAACGGCTGTACGTCGGCGGTGGCGGGGGCCAGCCGCTGCTCTTCGTCGAAGCCTGCGGCAAAGCTGCCGTCGTGGAGGTGCCAGTCCGGGGCCAACTCCGTGCCGATCAACTCCATGCCGTCCCAGCGCAGGATCTGCGCCGCCCGCCACAGGGCGTCGGCATCGCGCCGCTGCAGCGCCGCCGCGAGTTCATCCAGCTTGGGCCGCAGCACCTCCGGCAGGTAGTGGCGGGCCTCGGCGTAACGTCCCAGTCGGGCCAGCCGCCGCGCGAGCAGGTGGCGCAGCCGCTCGTCCGGAACACCGTCGGCAAACGCCACCAGCTCGTCTACGCTCAGGACGCGCTCGGCGACGTGGGCGGCATCGGTCCAGTAATGCGCGCGCAGGAGGAGGTCGAGCGTCTCGCGGTAGTCGCTCCGCCGCAGTTGCAGGAAGGCCAGTTCGCCCCGTGCCCGATCGAATGCCGTGGCCGGCTCCTGGTAGCAGTCCAAATCGGAGTCGCTGTCACAGGTCGCCTTCGGCCAGTCCGCCGCCTGGGGGAACTGGCGCACGGCTCGCGCCAAGGTGGCGGCGGCGCCCTCCAGGTTTCCGTCGCGCAGCAGCAGCTTGGCGCGCAACCAGGCCGTGCTGGCCGACTGGCGTGGGGCGCGTACCAGCCACCGTTGGGCGCGCGCGAAGTCGCCAGCCTGATACGACGCCCATGCCAGCAGGTCAGCGCAGGCGAGGTCTTCGGTTCCGGCGCGCTCAACGGCGTCGAGCCAGGCGGTCGCACAGTCGGCTGGCGGCGCCGGCCGGAACGGACCGCCGCGCGCGGCGAGGTACACGGTGACGACGCGGCTCAGTTGCGGGTGCCGGGCCGCGGCGTGCAGCGTGTCGCCGCCGCACTCGAGAATCCGGCCGGCCACGACCCGCAAGGACATCAACGCGGTCGGATCGCCGCTGGCATAGTGCTCGACGTACAACTCGCCGGCCCGGATCAGGTTGCCCAGGTTGAGCTCCGCGCGGGCTTCCCATCCGATGGTGGCCGCCGCCAGGCCGTCGTCCGCGCGCGCGCACGGCCTAAGACGCTGGCGCGCCAGGCGAAACCAGGCAATCGCCTGGCGGTCATCCTGGCCGAGCGCGTGCCGGCCCTGCAGATAGGCCGCGCGGCAGGCGTCGTCAGTATGCAGTTCCGCGTCCGCGCGCTCGGAGACCGCGCGTTCGGACGAGTTGGTGGGCAGTATCCCCGACAGGTCGAAGACGAACGTGAGTGCATGGAGCGGCACGTCCGGGCGATCCAGCACCGTAGCGGGGAAGAACGGGCCGCATGCCGACGCCGAGGCGGCGCACAGGAAGAACAGGCTACTCCAGACGCGCTTCACAGTGGATCTCCTCGGCGTTGCGGAACCTGAGCCAGGCGATGGTGCGGGACTCGCCGGGCGCCAGGCGCGGGTTGCCCGCGAACCGCGTGGCGGTTGCGTCCGGCGCGCGTTCGCTTCGGGCAAAGCCGACCAGTGCGTCGCAGGCGAGCAGCGCGGCGTCGCGCCAGGTCACCCCGACGGTGATGTCCGCGGTCGCATCGGCCTCGCCCTGGTTGGCAAGATCGAGCTCAACCAGCCCGGGTTGCGGCTGACGGACCGCCAGCGTCAGGGACGGTTGCGGTACGCGGCCATCCACGATCGCCGCCAGCGTCGCCCACCGCCAGTTCAGCCGGTCGTCGGTCACGGGCAGACGATACCAGATGATGCCCGTCAGGTGTGATGGCGGGTTGCGGTTCCATTCGCCGACGAGTCCGGCGAGTTCGATCGGGTCGGCTCGCACGTCGCGTAGCGTAACGTCGGGCGGCCACGACGGAGGCGGCCCTTCCGCCTGGACGCCCATAAGCTTGCCGTTCGGGTTTACGCCCACCACGTACGCATGGGTCGGCAGCGCCACGCGAAACGGCCGGCCGCACCGGTTGGCGCGGGCAACGGCGGCCCGCGCCGCGGCGCGGTCGCAGAGACCGAGACCGGCATCGAGCGCGTGCACCTGCAGCACGAATCCGTCCGTCGCGGCCACGAGGCCCTGAAAGGCCGGCTGCCGCAGCCAGGCCGGCAGGGCCGTGATCGTCAGGCGCTGTGGCGCGATCCGGCGACGCACGGCGACCACCAGCTCGCGGTAGGCCCCCAGCTTGGACTCCGGGCAGTCATAGTCGAGCTGGAGTTCGGATACGGCCATGTGGTTGGATGCTGCGTCGGCGAGGAGTTGGGCGGCCAGGGTCGGCACGGAATCGGTTGCGGTGCGTGCGCCGATACGCAGCGCCAGGCCGATCGGCCGGCCGGTGGCGGCAAGCGCCTGGTAGTCGGGCGCCGGGCGCACGATACCGGTCGGGCCGAGCTCCGCCGCCAGGATCACGAAACCCGCCAACCGTGGCGCGGCAGAGGTCACCGCCGCGCTGACGGCCGGACGCCATGCGCGCTGCCAGATGTAGGCCTCGTGGGGCAGCGGCGCGGCAGAGACCGTCGTGGCCGCACTGACGAACGCGGCCAGACACAGACCAACGCAGCGCTTTGCCCGCAACCCAAGCCTTGTCGTGAGCTTTGTCACAACGCACCGACGAGGTCTGTGACCGGCACGGCGCTGATTCACTGTCCCCAGTTCCTTCCAGTTCCTTTCCCCGCATTATTGCCCCGGCCCGGTCCGCGCGCAATCAGGAAGTCGCGGCAGTTCGCGCAATGGCCCCCTCGCCGCATCTTCAGCGGGCGGGACTTCCGGAACAGGGGTGCGATTCACTTTAGTTGATGGTTAGGCGGCCGCGAGGTTGGAGCGGAA
>CAZZCT010000071.1:0-24176 GCA_964652365.1 uncultured Lentisphaerales bacterium | reverse complement strand
GCCTCTGGTCGACCCTGGACACCGGCATCGGCGGTTCGATGATGACGGTGGGCTCCTTCTACCCGCAGGTCTGGCTAGGCAACGAGCGGCGCGGCCTGCTGTGGTGGGCCGACAGCGATCAGGGCTGGACCCCGGTCAACGAGGTGCCGGCGCATGAGGTGGTCAGGGAAGAGGGTTCAGAACCGGACACCCGAACCCCGAACCCCAAAACCAATCCTGAACCCCGAACCCTGAACCCTGACACCTGCATCACGCTGCGCAACAACCTCATCAGCCGGCCCGAGACGCTCTCAGGCCCGCGCACGCTGACCTTCAGCTACATGGCCTCGCCCTTCAAGCCGCTGCCCAAGGGCTGGCACATGGCCGTCTACTCCGAGGACGGCACCTTCAACACGCCCGGGCACAAGACGCGCACGGATTCCAAGAGCGGCCAGGAGATCGTCGGCTGGAACTGGCTGAATCCACCCTCCCACGATCCCGCCGAGTGGGGCGCCCTGTGGGCCGAGCACAAGCAGAAGGCCGACGCCAAGGTGCGGGAGCAGCAATGGCGCGACCCGGCGGCGGCCCGCAACAAGGACTGGGTGCACACCTCGATCCCGATGCGCGGCTACGGCGTGCAGACCTCCGACGCCAAGGTCGCCAACTACTTTCGTCCCGAGTGGGGCGAAGGCAGCTACAACGCGAGCATGACCGAGTACCTGCTCTGGCTGTGCGACCGCAATTTTCGTGAGGGCGGCCTGCGCACCATCTACTGGGACATCTTCTACGTCAGCGTCATCGCCGACCTCCAGGCCGGCTACGGCTACCAGCTGCCCGACGGGCGCACCCAGCCGACCTTCCACGGCTACAACCTGCGCCGCTTCATGATGCGGCTCTACGCGCTGATGCACGACCACGGCCTGACCCCGGGCGCCAACGTCGCGCACTCGAGCAACGCCTTCCCGTTGCTCGCTTTCCCCTGGGTCGACGCGGTGCTCGACGGCGAATTCGTCTTCTTCCGCGATGCCACGGTCGGCGATTTCGTGGACTTCTATCCCTCGCCCCGCATGCGGGCCATGGCCACGAGCCACAATTGGGGCACGCAGCACAGTTGGATGATGCTCAACCACATCACCGACCAGGCGCGCTACTGGCGCGAGCACCGCGTCTACACCGACTGGCAGCGGATGCACGACACCTGGCGTGGCCAGGATGGCCGCGTGCCGCCCGATTCGATCCTCGAGTGGGGCTTGAACGACGCGCGCCTCGTCTATACACCGTACTGGCGGGCTGCGGCGGCGACTGGCGCGGCGGACAACCTGCTGGTCTCGGCCTGGACCCTGCCCGACCGCGCCCTACTGATGGTATTCAACGCCGACGGCAAGGCCGTCCGCGACGGCAAGGTGGCCGTCGATCTGAAGGCCCTGGGGCTGCCGACCGGCGAGGTCACGGTCAAGGAGATCGGCGGCGCCATCGGCAACGGCCTGCCGCTGAACACGCCGAAGGAGCCCGAGGTAGCCTTCGACCCGGCCTCCGGCACGCTGACCGTGCCCGGCCTCCAGCCGCACACCGCCCGCTACATCGGCATCCGCGTGCAGGCGCCGGACGACCTCGCGCACGTGCGTCGCGAGTTTGGTGTCGTCGGGCACGGGGCGCAACTGACCGAGGCCATGCTCGACTGGGGGCTGGTCGGGAAAGAGACGACGTTCCTGCCCGTGGGCAAGGCTCCTGGGATCACGTGCGAGACGCCTGCAGTCCAGGCGTCCATGTGGCGGCTGACCGACCGCGTGCTGCTGGCGGTGGTCAACACGGGGGATCAGGACGTCCCGGTCACGGTGGGCGTCGATCTCGACAAACTCGGCCTGACGCCCCAGTTGCCGTGGCAGGAGTTCGTCCGCGTCCGCGACTT
Source organism: uncultured Lentisphaerales bacterium (assembly GCA_964652365.1). Classification (GTDB taxonomy): domain Bacteria; phylum Verrucomicrobiota; class Kiritimatiellia; order RFP12; family CAZZCT01; genus CAZZCT01. The sequence continues at coordinate 22,288 of CAZZCT010000071.1, read as the reverse complement.
TGACGGCGGCAGATCCACCTTGGACTTCCACGCCCGCAAGCTGTCACTCGGCCTACTCAAGCCCGGCCAGGTTCGTCTGGTCGGGGTGCGCCGCTATTGATCGTATCTGGAGATGCTGATGGAAAAGAATACGGATTGGTTTGCCGCGTGCGGCTGGGGTGTCTTCTGCCACTACTTGGGCGCGATGCCGAGCACGGCCGGCGGAAGCGAGGTGAGCGCCGAGGCATGGAATGCCCACATTGATGCCTTCGACGTGGAGGGACTCGCCCGCCAACTCGAAGGGGTCCGCGCACCCTATTTTTGTCTGACGCTTGGCCAGAACTCCGGCCACTTCCTCTCTCCCAATGCGGCCTATGACCGCCTCGTCGGCATCCAGCCCAGCAAGTGTTCGCGGCGCGACCTAGTGGCGGACCTGTACGACGTCCTGCACCCGCGTGGCATCGAACTGCTGGTCTACCTGCCCAGCGGCGCGCCGGCGGCCGACCCGGTCGCCATGGAGCGGCTCGGTTGGGAGTGGGGTTTTGAGGGTGGCTGGCCGCAGGCGTGGGGGACCCGGCGCACCGGCAAGCGGCTGGCTGAGTTCCAGCTGAAGTGGGAAGCCGTGATCCGGGAGTGGTCGCTGCGCTGGGGACCGAAAGTGCGCGGCTGGTGGATCGACGGGTGTTACTTTGCCGACGAGATGTACCGCCAGGCCGAGGCGCCGAACTTCGCCAGCTTCGCCGCGGCTATGAGGGCCGGCAACCCGGAGAGCCTCGTGGCCTTCAACCCGGGCGTGCTGGTGCCGGTAATCTGTCACGCCGAGTGTGAGGACTACACGGCCGGCGAGATCAGCGAGGCCTTTCCGGTCTGCCCGGGTCCGTGGGTCGAACGTAACGGGCACCGGGCGCGCTACCACATCCTGAGCTACCTGGGCACGAACTGGTGCCAGGGAGCGGCGCCGCGGTTTCCCGATGAATTCGTCGTCGGCTACACGCGGCACGTGACTGAGAAAGGCGGCGTGGTCACCTGGGACGTGCCGATCCAGAAGTCGGGCCTGATACCGCAACCCTTCCTCGACCAGTTGGCGGCGCTTCGGCGCCTGGAACCGAGCCGCTGAAAAACGCACACAAAGATTTCCCCAGCGGTAGCCGGCCGATTTCATCAACCCCTGCCCGGGCGGTGCGCCCCGGGCGGCCGCGTGTTTGCCGCTTGCGCCCGAAATGCGGCGCGTGTTAGCATCATGGTGTCTGATGGATGCATCATCTGGCGGTTGCCGCGTTGGTTGGATGCGCGCCGGGCGGGGCTGTTCCTTTGGCCTTGCAGGCGGGGTCCATCATTCGCTAATCTGACGCACTTTTTTCAAGGAGTAGTTCCCATGTCCAGAGTTTGTGACATTTGCGGCAAAGGCCCGGCCGCCGGCAGTTCGATCGTGCGGCACGGTCTCGCCAAGTACAAGGGCGGCATCGGGTTGCACACGACCGGCATCAACAAGCGCCGGTTTCTTCCGAACCTCCACCGCGTCCGCGTGAAGGTCGATGGAAGCACCTGTCGCCGACTGGTCTGTGCGGCGTGCATCAAGCACGGCAAGATCGTAAAGGCCTGACGTCCGCCCGTTGAGCGGCACCGGGCTCCCAGGGAATGATGCGCTGGAGATTCCTGGCCGGCGTCACGCGCGCCCACCGGGAGGGAGGTTCAAGCCATGACAGGACCATCCGACCAGGATGCGATGCTGTCGCCCGAGGAAGCCGACGTGGTCACTGGCGCGGAAGACACGCTGGTGGATGACAAGGGCGGCCAGATCAGCGACACGGACATCGTGTTCGATTGCCCGCACTGCGGACATGGGCTGGTGATTGACTACCGCGGCGCCGGGCTCGTGACGAACTGCACGGAGTGCGGCAAACCGGTCCAGGTGCCGATCCCGGACGGGATGCAGCTGGTGGATCTGGACCAGGCGCCGGAAGAACTCGAGGCCCAGGTCGTCAACTTCCGCCGCGCGCTGTTCAAGTCTGAGCAGCGGGTCCGCGAGCTGGAGGAGATGGTGGCGAGCATCAAGGATCGGCGCACGACGCTGGAGCGATCCCGCGCCGTCGAGCTGCACCGCCTGGCCGATGTCCGGACCGTGTGCGAACATATCCAGCGCTCGCAGTCCGAGATCGGCCTGGCCGTCAACCGGATCCTCGAGCTGATCGCCGGCGACGCGCACTGAGCACGCGTCGGGTCAGTCGTTGCGCGCCACGCGCGCTTCGATCCAGGCTACCAGCCGCGCGGCCACCTCGGCCTTGGTCAGCAGCGGCCACGGCTCCGGCTTGGCGCCGCGCGCCAGCAGCGTGACCCGGTTCGTGTCGACCGCGAACCCGGCATCCGGCTGCGACACGTCGTTTGCGACGATCAGGTCCAGCCCCTTGGCCTCCAGCTTGCGCGCCGCCTCGGCCAGCGGATCGCCCGTCTCGGCGGCAAACCCCACGAAGATCCGCCGCCCCTTTTCGGGGCGCAGCGTGGCCAGGATGTCGGGGTTGGGCTCGAGTTCCAGTACCGGCGACATGGTGCGCTTCTTGAGCTTGACGGCGCTGGTGACCCGCGGGCGCCAGTCTGCCACGGCGGCCGTCATCACCAGCGCGTCGGCCGTTTCGAGATTCGCCCGCACCGCGGCCAGCATGGCGCGCGCGCTCTCCACGTCCACGCGGGTCACGCCGGGCGGCGTGGCCAGCACCACCGGGCCGGCCACGAGTGTGACGCGGTGCCCGCGTGACGCGGCGCAGGCGGCCACGGCAAAGCCCATCTTTCCGGTTGCGCGGTTGCTGAGAAAGCGTATCGGGTCGAGGTACTCGCGCGTCGGCCCGGCGGTCACAAGAACATGCATGTGGCCATTGCCGCACAAACGACGCCCGACGGCAAGCGAATCCTGCTTTGCGCTTGAGCACACCGGCGGGCTTCGCTATGATCCACGACCATGGTTGTGGATCGTCAAGCGCCGGGCTCGATGCGCATCCTGCAGGCGGTTCTGCCCGATCTGGACCAGCGGGTGGGGCCGTTCACGGTGCTGACCGCACCGGCTGACGCCGCCATCCGTCTGTCGTTCCACGAGTATCTCGCGGCCCTGCTTCCGCCGATCCTGGCGGCCCTGCCGCCCCTGGATCTGCCGGCCATCGCGCGCACGGCGCACTCGCTGAAGGGCATGGGGGGCGCGGTGGGCTACCCGGAGATCTCCGTGCTGGGCGACGCCCTCGAACGGGCTGCCTTGGCAGGCCAGGACGCCAGGGTCCGGCAACTGATCGAGGCGCTGGCAGCCTGGCAGGCCGCCGAATGGGAGTCCCCGCCGTGCTGACCGTACCTGCCACGCATCCCAACCACAAGGTGCCGCGGGTGTTGCTGGTGGATGACGAGCCGTTGGGGCGTCTGCTGGTGCGCCAGCACCTGCCGCGCGAATACGAGGTGACCGAGTGCGCGGATGCCGAGGCCGCCCTGCGTGCCGTGCGGTCGCGCCAGCATGACGTGGCCCTGGTGGACGTGCTGTTGCCCGGGCTGGACGGATTTGGTCTGTGCCGCCAGCTCAAGGGCGATCCGCTCACGGCCGATATGCCGGTGATCGTGGTCACGGCCAAGAGCGGGATCGAGGACCTGGAACGCGGTTTTGAGGCCGGGGCCACGGACTATGTGCGCAAGCCGTTCAACCCGCGCGAGCTGGTGGCGCGCGTGCGCACGGCCGTGGCGCTGAAGCAGCAGGGCGATGACATCCGCCGGTGGAATGAGCGGGTCGCCAGTGATCTGGCCCTGGCCGGCGCCCTGCAGCGCAGCCTGCTGGCCCCGCGGCCCTTCCTGCGCGAGCGCCTGCGGATCCACACCGCCTATCAGCCATCGACCGAGGTGGGCGGCGACTTCTTCGACATGCTGCCCCTGCCCGAAGGCCGCCTGGCCGTCTACGTGGGCGACGTGGCCGGACACGGCGTGGGTGCCGCGATTGCCGCGACGCTGCTCAAGGTCAGCCTGGCCAACCTGCTGCGGCAGCACGTCGGCGCGCGGCCGGCCCGTATCGCCAACGACCTGCACCGCATCTTCCTGAACCAGTTCCGCGCGCCCGGCCTGTATGCCACCCTCTTCCTGGCCATCGTGGAACCGGACCGCCGGCACTGGCGGTGCATCAACTGCGGCCACCCCGCCCCCCTCATCATCGCCCCGCCCGGCCTGCCCGGCGCCGATCTCGGCGAGCGCGGCGGTCCTCCCGTGGGACTCTGCCTGGCAGGCGACCGCCCGTTCCGGGAAGAGGATGAGGTCGCGCTGGAGCTGCCGGACGAGCTGGCGATCATGCTGATCACCGACGGCCTGCTGGAGGCCGAAAATCCCACCCGGCCCGACGCCTCCACGCGCGAGACGCTGATGGAGCTGATCGAAACGTGGCGCCAGACCCGGCGCGGTCCGCCCATGCGCGCGATCTTCGACGGCATGCGCCAGGCCGGTTTCGTGCTGGGCGGCGACGATTGCACGGCCCTGCTGGCCGAGCAGGTGCGGGCCGACCAGATCATCTTCCACGGCGAAACGCCTTTCACCACGCAGAACCTGACGAGCCTGGCCGCCGATCTGGAGCGGGCCCTGCTCGCCGCGGGCTGGCCGGAAGCCTCGACGTGGGCCGCCCACTTGTTGCTGATCGAGCACGGCGCCAATGTCCTGAAGCATGGTCGGCCGGATGCGGGCGGGCGCCTGTCGGTCCAGGCGTGGTGCGGGGCCGAGGCCCTCGAATTGCTGGTGCGCGACGGCGGCCAGCCCTGGGACTATGCGGATGCGCCGGTCGTGGAACCGGGCGACTATGATGAACACGGTCGCGGGCTGGCCATGATCCGGCGAATCGCCGCCTATGTGGCCAGCCAGCGCGACGGCGAGGAGAACGTGACGCTCTTCGGCGTGCAGCGCAACTGGCAGGCTCCGGTATGAACGAACGCGCGTCCAACGTCCGTCGCGAACTGCTGACCACGCTGCCCGTGCCGCTCAGCCGTTCCGGGCTGCATCTGCTGCGCTGGCGCCAGCGGCTGAAGATGCGGATGTGGGAGGCCTCGCTGGGCAGCGTCCTGGCTGTCAAACGCCTGCTGGATCTCGTGCTCAGCGGCCTGGCCCTGATCGTGGGACTGCCCTGCCTGGGCGTGGTGGCCCTGCTCATCTATCTCGATGACCCGGGGCCCGTCTTCTACACCCAGACCCGCGTGGGGCTGGATGGGCGCCTGTTCCCGTTCTACAAGTTCCGCTCGATGCGGGTGAACGCCGACCAGATGAAGGATCTGCTGCTGCAGCAGAACGAGTCCAAGGACGGGGTGATCTTCAAGATGAAGAACGACCCCCGCATCACCCGCGTGGGCAAGTACCTGCGCCGCTTCAGCGTCGACGAGGCGCCGCAGATCCTCAACGTCTTCCTGGGCGACCTGTCGATCGTCGGCCCGCGACCGCCCGTGCCGCGCGAAGTGGCCCTCTACACGCTCGAGGACCGCAAACGCCTGCATGTCAAACCGGGGCTGACCTGCTTCTGGCAGATCGAGGGCCGCTCCGACATCGCGTTCAAGGACCAGGTCCGGTTGGACGTGCGGTACATCGCCAGTCGGAATCTGTGGCTGGACCTGTGGATCATCATCAAGACGGTTCCGGCTGTCCTGTTGGGCAAAGGCGCTTACTAGAGAATCTGGTCGGACGTGGGCTGCGGAAAGCGGTTCGGCGTGCGGGCAAGGCCCGCCTGGGAGGTATGACATGTCGGTGAGTTTCGAGATCCTCGATGGCGTGGGCGTGGCGCGGGTGCAGGGCGCCCTGATGGTCACGGAGGCGGACGGGTTCCGCCAGTCGTTCAGCCAGTGGTTCCCGGGGGCCGCGTGCCGCAACGTGGTGATCGACCTGGACAAGCTGGAACAACTGGACAGCTCCGGTCTGGGCGCGCTGGTCGCGGCCACCCAGCAGGTGCGCGAACGGGGCGGCGAACTGGTGTTCGCGGCCCTGCAGAAGCGCCCGCGCCTGGTCTTCGAGATCACTCGCTTCCACCGGGTGTGCGACATCTTCGACACTGTGGAAGAAGCCCTGCGTGCCTCGCGGTGAGAGTCGTCCTACAGACCGGCGCCACCCCGGATTGGGCGCGTCCCTTGATGCGCCCCTGGCCGTTGCTGCCGATCGGCAACCGGCCGTGGATCGAATTCTGGATCGAATGGTGCGTGGCCCAGGAGTTCCGCAGCCTGCAGGTCGTGCTCGGCGACGGCGCCCATGAGATCGAGCATTACCTCGGCGATGGCAGTCGCTGGGGCGTGGAGATCGGCTACAGTTTCCTGCGGACGCCGGACGATCCCGACGCCTTCCTGCGCCGCAGTCCCGCGCGCTGGCTGGATGGCCTGCTGTACGTGCGTCGGCCGGTCTTTCCGCGCCGCCTGTCCGCCAACCCGCCCGCACGCCTGTCCGCCAGCCCCCACGCGGTCCGGCGCCCCGACGGTCTGGACGTGCTGTACAGTCGCGAACCCGCGGCGATCCAGGCCCTGCTGGCGGGCGGCACGCCGGCCGCCGAGCCCTTCCCGGCTGAGTGCCTGGTGGCCCACCCGCTGGAATCGCTGCAGCACTATTTCGATCTCAACCTGGCGATGGTGGACGGCGAAATCGACCGCTACCTGACGCCCGGCTACCGGCGACAGGACCAGGCCTACCTCGGTTACAACGTCATCTACCCGCCCGCCGCGCGCCTGTCGCCGCCGCTGATCATCGGCAACGACGTGCGTCTGCAAGCTCTCTGCAGCGTCGGCCCGCGCGTGATTCTGGGCAACCGCGTGATCGTGGACCGCCAGGCCGAGGTGACCGACACGCTCGTGCTCGACGGGACCTACCTCGGGGCGGGCATCGAGCTGAAAGGGCGCATCGTCTCCGGACGCCGCCTGATCGACCCGTCCGATGGAACGGCGGTCGACCTGGACGACACGCACCTGCTGGCGCCGCTGCGGACCGCCGGCGCGGTCGGCGAGAAGGTCCGGCGCCTGGCCCACCGGCTGGCCGCGCTGCTCCTGCTGGCCGTCGGCGCGCCGCTGGCCCTGCCGGCGCTGGCGCTGGGCCGGTTGCTGGGCGGCCGCCTGGCACGGCACACACTCCTCGGGGTCCGCGGTCCCTGCCACCTGGCCACTTGGCAACCCCGGCCTCCGGGCGGCGGCCTGCTGGTCCGGCTGAGCCTGGACCGCTGGCTGCTGCTGGCCCGGGTCGTGCGCGGCGACCTCTGGCTGTGCGGCCAATTGCCGGTCGATGCCCGTGACGCAGAGGAGGCGCGCACCTGGCCATCCTACCGTCCGGGTGTGTTCACCTATGCCGACACGCGCCCGGACCGCGACGATCCCGTGATGCGCCGCCTGGATGCCGCCTACTATGCCTACCACCGGGGCTGGGGCGAAGACGCGCGCATCCTGCGGCGCGCCGTGTGGTGCCGCCTGGCCGGCCATGACCGCCCGGCCGACGAAACCGAGGTCCTGCCATGAGCCTGGCCATCATCGTGATCAACTTCCGCACGCCGCAGTATACCATCGACTGCCTGGCCTCGCTGGTGCCCGAGCGCGCCGACTTGCCCGGCCTGCAGGTGCTGCTGGTGGAGAACGCCTCCGGCGACGACTCGGTCCCGCGCCTGCGCGAGGCCCTCGCGGCCAACGGCTGGTCGGACTGGGTGACCTTCCTGCCGCAGGAGCGCAATCTCGGTTTCGCCGGCGGCAACAACGCCGGCTTCCGCCATCTCCTGGCCCAGCCCCAACCGCCGGAGTTCGTGCTGCTGCTCAACAGCGACACCCTGGTCCACCGCGGTTGCCTCAAGGCCGCGCTCGACCGCCTGCAGCGCGAGCCGGACATCGGCGTGCTGAGCTGCATGCTGCGCAACCGCGACGGCTCCGTGCAGAACGTCTGCCGCCGATTCCCCTGTCCGCTGCGCGAGACCGTACGCGCACTCGGCCTGCCCTATGTATTCCGCACGGCCTTCGAATGGGCCGAGCTGGAGGATGCCGGCTGGGACCGCGAACGCACGGCCCGCAACGTCGACTGGGTCGGCGGCGCCTTCATGCTGCTGCGCACCGACACCGTGCGCCGCCTGGGCGGCATGGACGAATCTTTCTTCTTCTACGGCGAGGACATCGAGCTCTGCCACCGCCTGTGGCGTCACAAACTGCGGGTGTTCTTCGACCCCGCGGGCGCCATCACCCACTTTGGCGGCGGCTCGTCCGACTCGGCCCGCCTCGCCAACCGGCGCAAGGAGGTCCTGATCTGGAAGGCGCGCTTCCGCGTGCAGCGCCGCTGTTACGGTGCGCTGGCCGCCGCCTGGATGCGGCTGCTCTACATCCTCGTCTTCACCGCCAAGGTCGCCTGGCTGTTCGTCACCGGCCGGCGCGGCACCGACCGTTTCCGCGGCGCCTGTTCGGGCTGGACCGTGCTGACCCGCCCGCTGGAGATTCCGCCGTGAGCCACGCCGCCCTGCGCGTGCTCTTCGCCCTGCCCGGCCTGCACCGCGTGGGCCGGGGTGCGGAGGCGGCCTTCGAAGCCGTGGCCCGCGAACTGGCGCGCCGGCCCGATTTCGCCGTCACCCTGGCCGGCAGCGGCCCCCCGCGTGCGGACGAGCCGTACCGCTTCATTCATGTGCCAGTGCGGCCGCGCGAACGCTTCGAATACTGGCCGCGGGTACCGCCCCTGCGCAATGAATACCGGTGGGAGGAGCTGACCTTCATCCCCCCGTTGTGGCGGGCGGTCCGGCCGGCGGACTACGATGTCACGGTCACCTGCAGCTATCCCTTCGTGAACTGGGCGCTGCGCCTGCGACGGCGCGCTGGCCGGCCGCGCCACGTCTTCGTGACGCAGAACGGCGATTGGCCGGCCCAGCGGCGCAACGCCGAATACCGGTTCTTTTCATGCGACGGCCTGGTCTGCACGAACCCGGCGTACTATGAGCGGCAGAAGCTCGCCTGGCGCTGCGCCCTGATCCCCAATGGCATGGATGCCCGGCGCTTCGTGCCCGGACCGGCCGACCGCGCCGCCTTCGGTCTCCCGGACGGCGTGCCGGTCGTGCTGATGGTCAGCGCTCTGATCCCGTCGAAGTTCGTCGCGGCCGGTGTGCAGGCGGTCGCCGCGCTGCCCGGCGCACACCTGGTGGTGGCGGGCGACGGTCCGCAGCGCCTTGCGGTGGACACCCTGGCCGCGCGCCTGCTGCCCGGCCGTTTCACACGCCTGACCACCACGCCGGACCGCATGCCGGCGCTCTATCGCTGCGCCGATCTCTTCCTGCACCTCAGCCGCGACGAGGCCTTCGGCAACGTCTACGTCGAGGCTCTCGCCACCGGCCTGCCCGTGGTCGGTCACGACTACCCTACCGCCCGCTGGATCCTGGGCGAGTACGGCAGACTGGTTGACACCACCGCGGACGTCCTCACCACGGAAGCGCTCCGCCTCGCGCTGGCCGGCCCGAACCGCGCAGAAGAGCGGCACGCGTTTGCCGCTGCCCGCTACGACTGGCCGGCGGTGGGTGCGCTCTACGCCCGCTTCTTACAGGAGGTGTTTCAATCATGAGCGCACCTCAGGGGAAAACGCGCGTCCTGACCGCCGACGATGATGCGGCTTGGAACGCCCTGATAACGGCGGGGCCGGCTGGCAACGCCTTTCTTCGCAGCGAATGGCTGGACCAGTTGTCCGCCACCGATTCCTACGGCACCCGGTTCCACCGCGTGGGCTGCTTCGACGAAAAAGGGGCGCTGCGCGGAGGCTGGGCCCTGCCCTATCGCAGCCACGCCGGATTCAACTACTCGACCTATTTCGAGTACTTCTATGCCGGGCCGGTGCTGGCGCCCGCACTGGAAAGCGGCTCGGTGCATTTTGTCGGCGAGCGGACCCGCGTCCTGCAGGCCCTGGCCGAGGCGCAGAGCCAGCACATGCACATCATAGAGGCGGAAACGCATCCCTCCCTGCACGACGTCCGCCCGCTGCTCTACGCCGGCTGGAGCGCGGTCCCGCTCTACACGCATCTGTGGGACATGGCCGACCCGGACCGCGTGCTGGCCGCCATGAACCGGGAGAAGCGGCGGGTCATCAAGTTGGCTCAGGAAAAGTTTCTCTTCGGATTCACCAACGAAGCAGTCGACCACGAGGCGTTTCTGGCTCTCTACCGCCGGCTGATCGCCAAGTTCGACTGGGTTCCGCTGCCACGGTGGGACCACGACCTGCGCCTCCGCCTGCTGTGGCTCGCCGCCTGCGATGGCGGGCGTCTGTTCGTGGCTCGCGCAAAGGACGGCGCCATGAAGGCTGCCGTGCTGGTCTTGCTGAGCCGCGAGGATCGCACCGGTTACCTGTGGCGCTGCGCCTACCAGCCGGATCCCGAATCGAACACCATCATTCCGGCCCTCTACTGGCGGGCCGCCCTCGCCTTGCGCGACGAATGGGGGCCGCCACTGCACGTCAATTTCGGTGGTTCGCCCCGACCCAGCCTCGCCCAGTTCAAGGATTACCTCGGTGCGCAGCCCAGCCTCCATTTCCGGCTCATTCACGATCAACCCGGCGCCAGTACCCGCTGGTGGCGGCAGGCGCGCAAGCTCAAGGAAACCGGCCGCCGCGTCCTCACCCGGGGCGGCATCCTGCAAGCCTGGTACCGCGCCCAGCAGGGGGCCGCCCCCGAAACCACACCCGAGGAACGGCCCGCAGAACCGTTCTACGCCGGACCGCCCGAGCGGCCGTAGCACGTTGCTCCGCGCCGTGCCCGGTTGATCGGCCGTAGCACGGTGCTCTGCGCCGTGCCGTCACCTGCCTCTGGATTGCGGGAGATGGAACATTGGAATGATGGAATGTTGGGAAATGGCCCATCAGACAGTCTGATTGCCTGCGATTCGCTGCCCAGCGGACCTCACCATGGCATGGATGGAACGCGAACCGCCTGCGTTTCCTCCACGGAGGGCTCCGCCGTGCAAGACTCCGCATGGGATGCGGGATTCAACGCACAGCCGTCCACGTTCCAGCATTCCACCATTCCAACTCTCGCAGTTTGAGGCCTGCTGCCCCGGGATTGACAGACCACCCGCTGCGTGGCAACCTGCATCTATGGATGTCGCTTCGTCAGACATGGATCGCACCGTGATGGACCGGCTGGTCGCCCGGCTGGAACAGGAGCCATGCTTACTCGCCGCCTACCTGCTCGGCAGCGCGGCGCGAGGCAGCCTGCGTCCCGACAGCGACGTCGACATCGCGCTGATGCCCATGGCCGATGCGCGCCTGAACGGCACCTTCCTGGTCCATTTGGGCGGCCTGCTGACCGAACTTGCCCACCGTCCGGTCGACCTGGGGCTCCTCTCCGCCAGCAACCTCATCTATGCCCGGCAGGCCCTGCTGACCGGGCGCCGGATCATGTGCCGCGACCTGCTCCGCGCCGGCCTGACGGCGGCCGAGCTGCTGGGCCTGGCCGCACAGTTGGATTTCGAGCGACAGGAGATCGTCCGTGCCTATTCCGCCTGACGACGTGGTCCTCAACAAGGGTGCGATCATCGAACGGTGCATCCGCCGCGTCCACGCCGAGTACCGCCTCAACGCTGCGCTTGACGACTTCACCCATATCGATGCCATGACGCTCAACATCGAACGCGCCTGCCAGGCCGCCATCGACCTGGCAATGTACGTCATCGCGCGCGACCATCTCGGTATGCCGCAGGCGAGCGCCGACGCATTCCGCCTGCTGGGCGATTCCAACCGCCTCACGGCCGCCACGGTGCGTTCGATGCGTGCCATGACGGGTTTTCGCAACGTTGCCATTCATCAGTACCGCGACCTTGACCTGGACGTGTTGCGGGCCATCGCGACCGATCACTGGCGCACGCTGGTCACATTTTGCGCCGAGCTCGGCGTCCGCATCGCACCCTAAGCCCGGAGATGCCTGCCGATGAGCGACGCTTGTGACGCGCAGCATACAGTTGGCCTGGCGCGGCGAAGCCGCAACCGAAGCAGAAGAGAACCACGGATGGACACCGATGGACACGGATGCGTTGGCGCGTCCTGCTATGCTTTCCGTGAAATCCGTGTGTATCCGTGTGCATCCGTGGTTCAAATCCTTTCCAAGAAGCAAGAATATGGCCGATAGGAGTATAGGGTCCGCAGTGCGGCGGACCGTCGGTGCGGTCGCGATCGCCCGCAACGAGGGCGAGCGCCTGCAACGCTGCCTGCGCTCACTGGTCGGAGCTTGCGACGGCGTGGTCTATGTGGACTCCGGTTCCACCGACGGCAGCGTGGCCTTTGCCCGCACGCTGAACGTGACGGTGGTCGAGCTCGATCTCTCAAAGCCCTTCAGCATGGCCCGCGCCCGCAACGCCGGTCTCGCCCGGTTGCGCGAGCTGCTGCCGGATGTGCACTATGTCCAGCTCGTGGACGGCGATTGCGAGCTGGCCGCGGGTTGGCTCGATACCGCGCGCGCGTGGCTGGACCAGCACCCCACGACCGTGGCGGTGTGCGGGCGCCGGCGCGAACGCCACCCGGAAGCCTCGGTCTACAACCGCCTCTGCCACCTGGAGTGGAATACCCCCGTCGGCCGCGCGAAATCGTGCGGCGGCGATGCCCTGATGCGGGTGGCGGCGCTCACGGCCGCGGGCGGCTACAACGAAGCCCTGATTGCCGGCGAGGAGCCCGAACTGTGCCTGCGTCTGCGCCAGGCCGGCGGGTTCATCGACCGCCTCGCGGCTGACATGACCTGGCACGACGCCGCGATCCTGAGCTTTCGCGCCTGGTGGAAACGCACGCTGCGCGGCGGTTACGGGGCCATGGACGTCTTCACGCGCCTGCACGGCACGCTGCCGGCCTCCGAGGTGCCGTTTCACCACCTGACCACCAGCGCCATCTCGTGGACCGACCGCTGGCTCGTGGCCGCGGCCCTCTGCGTCGCCGCCGGCGGACTGCTCGCCGGAGCAGCCGGCGCGGCACTCGGCCTGCTGCCGCCGCTGGGCCTCTGGCTGCTGCAGGCTCTGCGCATCGCACACGGCGTGCGCGGCCGCGCCGACTCCTGGCCGCGGGCGCTCGAATACGGTTTCTTCACGATGCTCGGCAAGTGGGCCCAGCGGACCGGCCAGCGCCGCTACCGCCGCGATGTGCGGGCCGGCCGGGTCATCCGGATCATCGAGTACAAGTCATGAACCAACGTGAAGCCTGGCAGGCCGACCGGGCGCGCTATCCGGCGCGCGCGTTCAAGCGCGAACAGTCGCTGTGGGCCATCCGGGTCTACCGCTTCGGCCGGAACAACGACCAGCGCCGGCCCGGCCTGGTGCGCCGCCTGAACGACCGGCTCTACTGGTTCCTGTTCCGGATCGTCGAGACCCTCACCGGCTGCAGCTTCACCAAGGCCACCGAGATCGGGCCCGGCCTGCGGATCTACCACTTCGGCAACATCTTCATCCACTCCGAGGTCCGGATCGGGGCGAACTGCACCCTGCGCCAGGGCGTCACCATCGGCAACCGGATCGAGGGCGGCCCCGTGCCGGTGCTGGAGGACGACGTCGACCTCGGCGCCTATGCCCAGGTGCTCGGCGGGATCCGCATCGGCCGCGGCGCCAAGATCGGCGCACTGAGCGTGGTGCTGCAGGACGTGCCGGCCGGAGCCACCGCCGTGGGCATCCCGGCGCGCATCATCCCCGCCCGGGGTGGAGGAATCCAGGGTGATCGGTTATCGGTGATCAGTGATCGGTGAGGTCCGAATCATGAAGGGATGGAATGGCCTTCAGCATTCTGCGGTTCAGAATTCGTCAATCTGCGGTTCGATTGGGTTCTCAGATGGACCGGTTAGGACCACGGATGGCAAAGCCGGCCCACGGATGCAACGCTCAGCTTTCAAGTTATGGACGAGCCGACCGCCTGCGGAGCGGGAACAAACGCGGAGATAACACGAACCTCCTATCGGTGGACGATTACGGACGACGATTACGGATGACGAGGAGAGCCTCTCGATCGTCCACCGTAATCGTCGCCCGTAATCGTGAACCGAAGTTACCGATTACCGGTCACCGATCACCTGACCCTGACCCCTGACCACTGACCCCTGCCCTCTGCCCCATGACCACCCTCCTCTACCTCGCCAGCCAGCTTCCGAAGCGCTCGGAGACCTTCGTCTACCGCGAGCTGTTCGGGCTGCGCGCCGCCGGCGTGACGGTGCTCGCGGCGACCCTGCACCCGCCCGAGCGCGAACTGGGCGAAGCACGGCTGGAGGCCCTCGCGGCAGAGGCCATCCCGGTCTACGGGGCCGGGACGCGGCGCCTGTTCCGCGACTGCTTGCTCGAATGTCTGGTTCACCCCTGGCGGTCCGCGGGCACGTTGCTGCTAGCCTGGCGCGACGCCTTGGGCGCGGACGATCTGCCGAACCTGGCGGCGCGCCTCAAGGTCCCGGGACAGGCCATCGCCGCGCTGGCCCTGGCACACCGCCTGCGCGGTCGTCAGATCGACCACCTGCACGCCCACTTCGCCCATGCGCCGGCTACTGTTGCCATGTACGCCGCCCGCCAGCTCGGGGTCTCGTTCAGCTTCACCGGCCACGCCGTGGACCTGTTCCGCGACCGCGCGCTGCTCAAGCCCAAGCTGCGGCGCGCCCGCTTCGTGAACTGCATCAGCACCTGGCACCGTGCCTTCTACCAGGAGCTGGTCGCGCGGCCGGAGGCCCAATACCCGGTCGTGCGCTGTGGCGTGGATCCGGCTGAGTTTGCACCGTCAGCCCGGCCGGCCGGGAACCCGCCGCTCCTGCTGGGCGTGGGCCGGCTGGTACCCAAGAAGGGCTTCGATGTGCTGCTGGCGGCCGCGGTCCGGCTGGCGGCGCGCGGCGTGGCGTTCCGGGTGTGCATCGCGGGCGACGGTCCGGAGCTGGCGCGGCTGCGGATGCAGGCCGGCGCCCCGGGACTCGCCGGCCGGGTGGAGTTTCCGGGCGCCTGCTCCGCCGCCCACGTGCGCGCGCTGCTGCGTGACGCCGACCTGTTCGTGCTGCCGTGCCGGGTGGACGCGGAGGGCGACCGCGATGGCATACCCGTGGTGCTGATGGAGGCCATGGCCGCCGGCGTGCCGGTGGTCAGCGGCGACCTGCCGGCGCTGCGCGAGCTCGTTCAGCCCGGGGTGACCGGTCTGCTCGTGCCGCCCGGCGACGCCGACGCCTTGGCCGATTGCCTGGCCGGTCTGCTGGCCGATCCCGAGCAGCGGGCAGTGCTGGCGGCGGGCGGCCGCCGGCGCGTGACCGAGGAGTTCGCGCTGGAAGTGAATATCCAACGAATCCTCAATGTGCTACAAACGATGCACCAACGGATGACGACATGAATGCAAAGTACCTGCTGGTCACGCCCTGCCGCGACGAAGCCGCCTATGCCCGGCGCAGCCTCGACAGCGTGGTGCGGCAGACCGTGACGCCGGCGCGTTGGATCATCGTGGACGACGGCTCCACCGACGACACGCCGGCCATTCTCGCGGAATACGCGGCCAAGCATCCCTGGATCCAGGTGGTGCGGCGCGAAGACCGCGGCAAGCGCGCCGTGGGCCCCGGTGTGATCGACGCCTTTTATGCCGGCCTGGCACACGCCAACCTGGCCGAGTTCCCCTTCCTCTGCAAGTTCGACCTCGATCTCGACATCCCGCCGCGCTACTTCGAGATCCTGCTCGCGCGCCTGGCCGCGGAGCCGCGCCTGGGCACCTGCAGCGGCAAGCCGTACTTCCCCGATCCGGTCAACGGCCGGCTGATCAGCGAAAAGTGCGGCGACGAAATGTCGGTGGGCATGACCAAGCTCTACCGCACCGCCTGCTTCCAGGAGATCGGCGGCTTCGTGCGCGAAGTGATGTGGGACGGAATCGACTGCCACCGGTGTCGCATGCTGAAGTGGATCGCCTGCAGTTGGGACGAGCCGGAACTGCGCTTCATCCATTTGCGACCCATGGGCTCCAGCCAGCAGAGCATCTGGGTCGGCCGCCAGCGCCATGGGTTCGGGCAGTATTTCATGGGCACCGGCCTGCCCTACATGACGGTCAGTTCGATCTTCCGCATGGCCCATCCGCCCTACCTGGTTGGGGGCTTCGCCATGTGGTGGGGCTATGTCCGGAGCGCCTGGCAACGCAAGCCGCGCTACAACAACCCCGAGTTCCGCCGCTTCCTGCGCCGATACCAGCGCGACTGCTTGCTGCGCGGCAAGCACCGCGCCACCGCGGCCTTGCATGCCGCCTGCCGCAGTCCGGCCGCAGAGCGGGAACAAACGAGGGGGTAACATGCGCGTCGGCAGTTACCACCCCAAAGGGGTGGTTGAACATAGCCCAGGGCAACGCCCTGGGAATCCAGCGCCCAACAGGAACCCGGGCAGCCTGAAGGGCTGTTTGAATCCTGCTATCTGGGAACTCTGCGGACAACGACTTCAAGTTGCGGGCACGGACGCTCGCGCCACGCGCACGGTGACCGGGTTGCAGGCGCGCCTGGGCTCGATCCGCGCCGCCGCCAGCCTGCTCGCCGCCGCGCTGCTGGGCTCGGGCTGTATGAGCCACGAGCCGCGCCGGGGCACGTACGGGCCGGGGCGCGACGGCGCCTACGACCGGGTCGCCACGCGGACCCCGACCAACGCCTTCGTGTCCGAAGCCGCATCTTCCGCCAAGTCGTTCGCCACGCCGGATCAGGTCGAGGCGTTCTCCAAGCCGGTGGAGACCGGCTACCGCCTGGGTCCGGGCGACCGCTTTGCCTTCATGGTCCGGGGTCGCCCGGACATCTCGCGCGAGGAGATCATCGTCTCGCCAGACGGCGAAGTGGCGCTGCCCCGCGTCGGCATCCTGCCGGTCGTCGGCCAGACCCTGTCGCAGATCACCGCCACCCTGACCGAACGGCTGCGCCGCTTTTACGACGAACCGGAAGTCACACTGGTCATGAAGGTCTTCAACAACAACAAGGTCTTCGTGCTGGGCCGGGTGGCCAATCCGGGCGCCGTCAGTTTCGGCGGCCGCGGCACGCTGCTGGAGGCGCTCTCGCTGTCGGGCGGCCTGCCGACCGACACGGGCAAGTCCTTCCTGAGCCGCTGCATGATCGTCCGCGGCAAGGACATGGTGATCTGGATCGACCTGCGCGACCTGCTCGAAAAGGGCAACATGGCCCTCAACGCCCAGTTGCAGAACAACGACGTGGTGTTCATCCCCCAGAGCGAGGACCAGCTGGCCTACGTGATGGGCATGGTCCGGCAGCCGGGCGTGCTGGTGCTGCGCTCGGAGATGAGCGTGCTCGACGCGGTCATGCAGTCCGGCGGTCTGGCGCGCGACGCGGACCGTAACGAGGTCTACCTGGTGCGCCAGGCCGGGGGCAAGGGCCTGGTCGAGAAGATCGACCTGGGCGCCATGGTGGCGCGCGGCGACCTGCGGCAGAACTATGTGCTCAAGGATGGCGACATCCTCTACGTGGATGAGAACGGTGCGAGCAAGTTCAACTACTACCTCTCCAAGCTGCTGCCCAGCATGGACGTGGTGGACTTCTCCATTCGCACGGCGGAGAGCCTGGGCGCGATGCAGGAGCTGCGCAACAAGCTGTGGGGACAGGAAGGCTTTGTCAACCAGGGTTACTGACCATGCCTGAGGTTACGCAATCCAATCTGACGGTGCCCGGAAAGCCCCGCAAGCCGCTCGATGTGGCCGGTCTGCTGCGCCGCCGGCTGCTGCTGGTGCTGGTGCTGGGCGCCCTGCTGGCGGCGGCCCTGGCACCCCTGTTCTGGCTCTTCGGGGGCGCCTCCTACCGTACCGAAGGGGTGTTGCTGATCGACCCCGGCAAGGAACCCACCCTGAGCGGGCGCGAGCGCGAGACCATCCCGGGCAACGTGGGCGACTACACCCGCACGCTGCTCAACCGGCTGATGGCGGGCGACGTGCTGCTGGATGCGCTGGAGGCGGTCCCGGTCGCCAATTGGCCCTCGTTCCTCGACGCGCGCCGGCCGCCGGAAGCCAACATCGGCCGGCTGTTCAAGGCCCTCAAAGCCCGCGAGGTACCGCGTACCTACCTGATGACCGTGGAGGTCGCGGGCGACACGCCAGAGGGCCTGGCCCCGCTGCTGAATGCGGTGCTCGAGTCCTTCATCGCCAAGCTGGGCCGCGAGCTGGAACAGCAGAACGCGCGGCGGCTGGCCTACCTGCGCGCCGAGCGCAACCTGATCGAGACGCGCATCGACGCGGAACGGCAGCGCATCCTGGACCTGGCCGAGACCGTCTCCAGCAAGGCCTTCCTGCACGAGAGCTATACCGTGCACCTCTCCAAGCTCGAACAGATCCAGCGGCTCTACTGGGAGGCCGAGGCGGTGCGCGCCGCCCGCACCGGCGAGCTGCGCCGGACCGAGGGCGACAGCCGCGCCCTGCAGCAACTCGGCCTGCAGGCCTATGCCGACGAGCGGGTGGCCGACAACTTCGGCATCAACCGGATCGAGCAGTGGACCTACGAGCAGCTGCAGAGCCTGCGCTCGACCATCGACGGGCTCACCACCAACAACGGCGACCGCACCTACGTCGAGATGCGCATGGCCGCGATGAACGACTACCTGGCCGCCTATAAGCAGGAGGTCAACGACCTGACCATCCGCGTGTTGACCGAGAAGCGCGCCCACGACCTGACCACCGACATCATCCGGGCCAGCAATGCCCTCGCCGCCGCCACCGCGACCAGCGAGACTCTGGGCCAGCGGCTGGACGAGGCCCGCCGCGAAGCCTCCGACACCTCGGAGGCGATCTTCCAGGCGGCCGACCCGAGCTTCACGGTGTCCCAGCTGCGCGAGCGTCTGACGGCGATCAACAACCGGATCGACGACTGCGAGATGGAGTCCAAGGCGCCGTTGCGCCTGGCGATCGACCGGCCGGCCGGCGACCCCACCCGGCCTGCGGCTAACACACAGCCGCGGTTCGCCACGCTGGGAGCCCTGCTGGCCTTTGCCCTGGTCATCGGCGGCGTGCTGCTCTTCGAGATGCTGGACAACCGCGTGCGCGGCCTGGCCGAGGTGGCCGCCGCCCTCGGCGCCGCCCCGCCCGACCCGGTTCCGCTGCTGACCGACGGGTGTCTGGCGCGGGTGCTGATCGAACAGCCGGACAGCACGGCGGGCGCCGCGTTGCGCGCGCTGGCGGTGCGCCTGAACCGCGCGCGCCTCAAGCATGGGGCGCGTCTCTTCGCCTTCTCGGCGGTGGGCGATGGCGCCGGCAACACCAGCCTGGCCCTGAATGCCGCCCACGCGCTGGTCTGCTATACCCCGCGGGTGCTGCTGCTGGCCCTTGGCCGCAACGGCGCCGCCGTGCACGCGGGTCTGGGGCCAACCCCGGCCGGCGCCGGCCTGCTGTGCCATCCGGATCGCCTGGGTCAGGCCATCGTGAGCGACCCGGACCGGGGCATCGACCTCGTCTGCGCCCTGCCGGACGGCACCGCGCTGCCTTCCAAGACCGGCCTCATCGAGCTGCTGGAGCGCACGCGCAGCCTGTACGACGCCGTGGTGCTGGACCTCGGGAGCGTGCCGGACGACGATCTCGCCGTGGCCGCGCTGGCCGCCGTCGATGCCGTGGTCTTCACCGTGCGCGAAGACCGCACGCTCTATCGCAACCTGCGGCGGGCGCTGGAGACCGCGGTTGCCGCCGGTGTGCCCTCGCTGAGCGTGGTTCTCAACGCCACCCGCCGCCGTCCGGCCGGCTGGCTGAGCGGCCGCATCCAGTCGGCCTTGCGGCCCGTCAGCCTGCTGCACCGGCGCGCCGCGGCCGAATGGAACCGCCGCCTGCACCGCCACGTCACACCCCCGCCCGGAGAGGCCCAGCCGTGAAGACCGCACTCGTCACCGTCGTCATCGGCGACGCCTACCAGCGCATCTATCAGCGCTACATCCGGGCGCGCTTCGAACACTACGCCCGACAGCACGGCTACGAGTTGCGGGTGATTGAACAGCCGATCCTGGATCTGCCGGGCAAGAAGTTTACCTGGCAGAAACTCTGCCTGCCCGAGGTGCCGTGGTTTGGCGAGTACGACCGGCTGGCGGTGCTGGACAGCGACATCCTGATTGCCTCCGACGCCCCGCCCCTGCCCACGGTGCCCGATGGCCGGGTGGGGCTGGTGGCGGACAAAGGCACGGCGCAGATGCCGGTGCAGTACAACAGTGGTGTGCTGGTCTACCGGCCGAGCCGGGCCGTGGCCGAGGCCTTCGCCGAAGCGCGCAAGGACCCCGAGCCATTCTGGGACCAGTGGGCTCTGACCCGCGTGCTGCGCGCGCGGCAGATGGACCATCTGATCGACCGCCGCTTCAACCGGCTGGTCTACGTGCGCTGCTGGTCGTTCCCTGCCACGGTACTTGGCCGCCACTGGTTCTACCACGCGCTGTGCGGCAAGAAGAAGCTCGAGCTGGTGGACCGCCTGCTGCGCTGGCAAGGGCGGTAGCCTTGCGGCCCAACCCAGTCACAGCCGCGCGGCCGGCTCGCCTATAATTTCACCCCGCCGCAAACGAAGGATCTGATTTCTAACTCGTTGATGGCGCGGGTTTTGATAAGCCTCATCCGCCGGACTCTGTGCGTTCGGTCGTCCTCGTCCTCGCACTCGATTCCCGAGGACGACGACGATCGGGCAGTCCGAACTTCTGTCACAGTTACTCCCCCCCTCGCTTGTTCGCGGCGCCCGGCTTGCCCACTCCCTGTTCTGCGAGAGTTGGCGGGGTGCACCCGCTTGTCCATGCACGAGACACCTGCGGAGACGGCTCGCGAGGACGCTCGCCCTCCACGCCAGAACATCAAGCGGCGAGTGGCAACCCACCTGGAGGGCGAGCGTCCCCGCGAGCCGTCAGCGTATGGGCAGGCACACGGTGAAGCGACGGGCGCACCGCCAACTCTCGCAGTTTGAGGCCACTACCAGCCCCTGGCTGGCGCCGGTTTCGAGCACGTCATCGTCCGTTCGCACGAGTTGAAGATCGCGCATCTTGTCATTTCCCTTTTGAAGCGATGGCTCGGCGGCACATTGCAGGGCGCTGTCAGCCCGGAGCATCTCGCCTACTACCTCGACGAGTTCACCTTACCCGTGAAAAGCAACTGGACGCTCATTATATGTCCTGCCAGAAGAAGACAACGGATTCATGATGTGATAAGGTCTTGGCATGAAGACGGTATACGTGGAGACATCGATCCTGAGCTACTTGACTGCGCGTCCCACTCGCGACCTCTTGGCCGCGGCCCGCCAGCAAATGACACGCGAATGGTGGGACACGTGCCGGGCGCGCTTCGACGTGTACATCTCGCCCTTGGTGGACCAGGAGGCCAGACGAGGCGATCCGGACGCAGCTCGCCGCCGCATCGGCGCACTGGGCGACTTGCCGGCGCTTGAAATCGTTGAGGAGGCGTACGCCTTGGCTGCCGCGTTGATCGCCGAAGGCGCGCTGCCCCGAGCAGCCGAGGATGACGCTACGCACATAGCCTTGGCTGCCGTTCACGGCATGGACTACCTATTGACGTGGAACTGCCGTCACATCGACAATGCGGAGACCAAGCCGATCGTGCGATCCGTCTGCGCAACACGTGGCTACTCATGCCCGGAGATATGCACGCCAGAGGAACTGATGGGGGGGCAGGATGAAGGATGACCCAATACTCAAGGAATTGTGGGAGATCAAAGATGGGCTGGCCGCCGAGTGCGGCCATGATCTGAGGCGCCTCTTTGACAAATTGAAGGCGTCGCAGAAGGACCGCGGCGCAAAGTTGGTGAATCGGACGCAGCGGCCATTGAAAGTGGCAGAACCAGAGGGTCCAGGTTACGGCTCGCAAACTCGCCGAACCTGACCCTCGGCGTCGCAGGAAAGAGAAGGATAGAGACCGAAGAAAGTGGATTGATGCCGGGCACGGCAAGGAGTAGCACGTTCCTATGAGCACTACCGCTGAGAAAGTCGTGTTGGACGCGCTGGGTCTTCCGGCCTCCTTGCGGGCATTCGTTGCCGAGAAGCTAATCGAAAGCCTTGATGTGCCTGACGCACCTCCGCTTTCGTCCGAATGGCGGAAGGAGGTCCGTCGGCGTTGTGCGGAGATGGACCGGGGAACGGCGGAGTGTCGTGACGCCGATGCAGTCTTTGCCAAGGCACATGCAGCACTGACATGAAGACTTTCGGGCGGGACAGTGAATGTGTGCCGTGCCGGTCACGCACACCTTCGGTGCGTTGTGCCTCAAGGGGACATTCAGCCATGGCGGCGGCGGCTGATGCTCGTCGCTTGCCAAGCAGGTCACAACTTGGCGTTTCCCGAGAGCGACGACCTCAGATGAGCCGAGTCTCCTCCGGCGAAAGTCCCCCCCCCCCTGGGGACAGAGAACGTGTGGACACTCTCGGGACGGAGAACGTGT
>CAZZCT010000070.1:0-24276 GCA_964652365.1 uncultured Lentisphaerales bacterium | reverse complement strand
GTGAGCCAGAAGACGTGCCGGTTCGCTCGTTGTGGGTCTCCTTCGCGTCACGGGGAGTTCACCGAAGCGCCCGGCCCGGGCCGGCGTCGCGTGTCCTTCTGCCACCGTGTCACACGCCGGGCGTGTGCGCGACCGGCGCGTCTGAAGACCCTGAAGTAGCGGCGTGGCGCCACAACCTGGCGCAGCGCCGTGGTCCCCGCCTGAGGGACCGGAAAGGGTTGCCATGCCTCGCTTCACACGTGCCGCCGGACTCACCGTCGGACTCCTGGCCGCCACGGCTGGGCTCGCCGCCACCAACCAGACCGCGCTGACCGCCGCTCCGATCGTGGTCACCGCCAGTCGCACACGTCAACCGGCCGACCAGATCCCCGCCCAAGTGCGTGTCATCACGGCCGGGGACGTGGCCGCGTCCGGCGCGCAGAATATTGTCGAAGCCCTCGAGACTCTGGGCGGCGTCTACGTGCGCGAACTGACCGGCAACCCCGCCCAGGCCGAGGTGTCGCTGCGCGGCTTTGGCGAGAACTCCCACGGCCGCGTGCTGGTGCTGCGCGACGGCCAGCGCCTGAACAGTCCCGATATGGCCGGCGTCAACTGGCTCCAGATCCCGCTCAGCATGATTGAACGCATTGAGATCGTCTCCGGCGCCCAGAACGTGCTCTACGGCGACCACGCCCTGGCCGGTGTGATCAATGTCGTCACCCGTGATGGTGCCGACGTGGCCACGCGCGAACTCGCAGCCGGCGCCGGCTCGTACGACACCTACCAGGCCAGCGCCAGCGCCGCCGGGTCACTGGAGCGCACGCGCTACGCCGCCAACGTCGACTGGCGCGCGAGTCAGGGCTACCGCGAGAATGGCGACTACGACGCCACCGACCTGCGGGCCGCCGTTTCGCAGGACTGGGACGAGCGCCGGCACACCTCGCTGGCCCTGGCCTTCGACGACTACTCCTACGGCCTGCCCGGCTACCTCACCCGCGACCAGATGGAGGACGATCCGCGCCAGACCCTGACGCCCGACGACCACGCCGACACACGCAACGGCAACCTCAACCTCGGCCTCGACCTGGTCACGCGCGAACCCGACCGCCTGGCGGTGAACCTGCTCGTCAACCGCCGTGAGGTCGAAAGCACCCTGGTCAGCTGGTCCAGTTTCGTCGACACCACCGTCGACAGCCTGACCCTCACGCCCAACTACACCACCGCGTTCACGGCTCTCGGCCGACCCCATCGCCTGCTGGTCGGCATCGACTTCTACGGCGACAGCCTGGAGGCCGACCGCCTGGCCGACATCGAACGCACCCAACCGCTGCTGGACGCCTCAATCGACAAGCTGGCCGCCGGACTCTACCTGCAGGACGACATCAGCCTCACCCCGCGCCTGACCCTGGGCCTGGGCAGCCGGGTCGAACGCGCGCGCTACGACGCCACCGTCGACGACGTCGCCCTGGGCCGCACCGTGGACGACCAGGTGGACCACGATGCGTACGCCCTCGCGAGCAGCCTCCTGTACCGGCCCAACGCCAGCACCAAGCTCTTCACCCGCGCCGCCACGGTCTACCGCTATCCGTTCGTCGACGAGCAGGTCAGCTACTACGGCTACGGCACCGATACGTTCTACCAGGACCTGGACCCCGAGACCGGCCTGAACCTGGAGACGGGCGGCAGCCTGCGCCTGGGGCGTTCCTGGAGCGCCGAACTGACCCTGTTCCACCTCGCCATGGAGGACGAGATCGCTTACAACCCCGCCACCGGCGCCAACACCAACCTGGATGAGACCCGCCGCCTGGGCGCCGAAGCCGGCGCGCGGTGGTCGCAGGTCGAAATCGGCCAGCTGGGCTGCTTCTACACCTTCACGGACGCCGAGTTCACCGCCGGGCCACACGACGGCTCCGACGTGCCGCTGGTGCCCCGCCATCACGTGGCCGTGAACGGCCAACTGCCCCTGCCGTTCCACCTGACCGCGCTGGCCGACCTCAACGCCGTCGGTACGCAGGTCGTCGGCGGCGACTATGACAACACCGGCGACAAGCTCGACGGCTACCTGACCGTCGACGTGGCGCTGCGTTACACGCACCCCGGCGCCAACGCCCTCACGCTGCTGGCGGGCGTGGACAACGTCTTCGACGAGGAGTATGCCAACGTGGCCTACCAGGGATTCAGCGACACCGGCTACTACCCGGCGGCCGGCCAAACCTGGAAAGCAGCCGTGAGCGGACGCTTCTAGATTTCCCGTTCCGGGAAATCTAATGTTCCTTAGCTGCAATTTCAGGACGCGAGTTTTGAGGTTATGGATTGTCTCTTCACGGCACGGCGCAGAGCACCGTGCTACGACCGCATCGAGCGGGGCGCCGTAGGACGGTCCTCCGGGCCGTCCGTCCCGACGCAGACAGCCCAGCACATCAATGAGTTCGCACTCGCAGCCGCGCCGCCACGAATCTGGCTACCCGCCGGCGTTCGAAAAGGTTACACTCGTTTCTCGGATTGAGCCCTATCATGCATCTGCCCGTCACATGCGGTTCACTGCCGCTATCCTTCCTGACCAGCGACTCTGTCGCCGGTTCAGCGGTGGAGGCCTTCGTGCGCGGCGGTGTGGTGATGTGGCCGCTGCTGCTCTGTTCGCTGGTGGCGACGGCGATCGCCCTGGAACGGCTGGTCCGGTTTGGCCGCGAGCAGGCCAATAACCGTCGCGACCGCGACGCCTTGGAACAGATCATGGCCCTGGCCGCAGCGGGCAAGTATGACGACGCCTCGACGGTCGCCGGTGCCGCGCACGGCGCCACCGGGCGCGTCATCGCCGCCGGCCTGCGCCACCGTGACTATGGCCTGAGCGACAGTCTGGCCGCCGCCGCCAACGCCGAGCTCGACCTGCTGCGCGCGGGGCTTTCGATTCTGGACACGATCATCACCGTGGCGCCGCTGCTGGGCATCCTCGGCACCGTGACCGGCATCATCCGCTCGTTCAACCTGCTCAGCAGCGGCGGCATTGAAGAGCCGGCCGCGGTGACGGGCGGCATCGCCGAGGCCCTGATCACCACCGCCGCCGGCCTGATCGTGGCCATCTGCGCCTTGATCCCGTTCAACTACCTCGTGGCCCGGGTCCGCCGCACCGCCCGCGACCTCGAGCAAACCACGCATCTCTTCGAAGTGGCCTACAGCCGGGGACAGTCGCATGCGCCTGGAAACCGGATATGACGAGCGCCGCGCCCGCGTCGAAATCGTGCCGTTGATGGACGTGGTTTTCCTGCTGCTGGTCTTCTTCATCTACGCCATGTTCACCATGTCGGTGCACCGCGGCGTGCGGGTCGAACTGCCGCGCGGACCGGCCCCGCACGCCTCGGGCCCGAACCTGGTGGTCACAATCACCGCGGATGACCGCCTGGAGTTCGAACGCCGGATCCTGTCGTTGGACGACCTGCTGCTCGAGGTGGTGCCGCGCCACCGCCAGTCCGGCGAGACCGTGCTGATCCACGGCGACCGCGCGGCGCGCCTCGGCACAGGCGTCGAACTGCTGGCCCGCCTGACAGCGGCCGGCGTAGAGGCCGTCGCCTTCCAGTTGGCGCCGGAGAGCCCGGACTCCGATTCACCACATCCCACGGACGCCCCCCCTCCGTGACACGCTGGCACGACATCGGGTTCAGCAGCGCCACCACACTGGTGCTGCATGCGGCGGCCGCCCTGCTGTTCGGTTGGGTGCTGGTCCGCGAGCAGGAGCACGTCGCGACGCTGCGTGAAGCTCCCCGGCCCGTGCGCGTCGACCTGCTCCTGACACCCCCCGCGCCCCGGCCGGCCCCGGCCGGGGCCGGCCGCGCCACCCAATCGGTAGCGGTGCCGCGCGCCGATGCCCACGCGACGGAACCGGAACCGAACCCGCGCACCGACGCCCGCCCCCTCACCGCTGTTTCGCCCGACGCGATCGCCCCGGCGTTGCAACCGTCCGAGGGTGCCTACACGGTCCGTGTCGACGCGCTGGCGGCCGTGGGTTCGGTCGCATCGGGTGGCGGTCGTTTTCCGGGGCCGCCCGGCGCGATCGTGCCCGCCGATGTCGACACGCCGCCAGCCCCGGCCGGCCGCCTGCGCCCCACCTACCCCTTGGGCGCGCGACAGCGCGGCGAGGAGGGGCGGGTCGAACTGGAGGTGGCCGTCGATGCCGCAGGCATCGTCACCGGCGTCACCATCACGAGTAGCAGTGGTTACGCCGATCTCGACCGGACAGCCGAACAGGCGCTGCGACGCGCCGCCTTCCGGCCGGCCCGGCGCGGCGACCAAGCCACGGCCGCGACCGTCCGCCTGGCCGTGGTCTTCCGGCTGACGGACTAGGTTTCCCGTGCCGGGAAACCTCATTGTTTTTTTGTCACGTTTTTGAGTTTTCAGGTATGCGCGTGAAAGCGCAGTTGAAGCAGGAGAGCTGGGTACTTATTACCTGCGGTCGCAAATCGTGTGATGTATCTTCCACTCGTCCTCGTCGTCGTCCTCGTCCTCGAATCCCCTGCTTTGACGAGCACGAAGGACGAGCACGCTCATGAGAATACGATGGCAAAGATGGGCCTCGCAAATCTTCGGGATGCGGAGCGGAAGCCGGCTGTACCGGATGCCGTCCCGTTCGCGCCGTTGCCGCCGCTGCCGTCCGGCCGCGCCTGGCGGCTCGGGTCGACCTCCTACGTCTACCCGGCAGACGTGCTCCCCAATGTCGAACGCCTCGCGGGCCAGGTCGAGGACATCGAACTGGTCCTGTTCGAATCCGACGATGTCAGCAACCTGCCCGACGCGGCCACCATCGACCGCCTGGCCAGCCTGGCCGGCCGCCACGGCTTCAGCTACACCGTGCACCTGCCGATTGACCGCGACCTGGGCAGCCCGGACCCGGCCGAGCGCCGCGCCTGCGTGGCACAGGCGCAGCGCATCTTCGACCTGGCCGCGCCATTGCATCCCGCGGCCTACCTGCTCCACCTGCAGGGCGTCGCACCGGACGCGCCGCCCGAGCGCGTGGCGCGCTGGCAGGCCGACACGACCCTGGCCCTGGAGGAACTGCTGGCGGGGGGCATCGCCCCCGAGCTCCTGTGCGTCGAGAATTTGCAGTACCCGTATGCCTGGTGCGAACCGCTGATCGCGCGCTTCGGGCTTTCGGTCTGCATCGACACCGGCCACCTGTGGCTGACCGGCGCCGACGCCGTGGTTCATGCCCGCCGCCACCTGCCGCGCACGCGCGTCGTGCACCTGCACGGCGAGTGCGGCGGCCGCGACCACCTGTCGCTGGCCGCCACCGACCCCGCGCGCCTGGCCGCCTTTCTGCGCACGCTGGCGGACTATCGGGGCGTCGTCACACTAGAGGTATTCAGCCGCGACGAGACGGCATCGTCCATCACCTGCCTGCGGGAGATCCTGCCATGCCTGAGATGACCCCCTCGTCCGCCCCGCCCCGCCTCACGCTTGTACTCGGCGGCGCGCGCAGCGGCAAGAGCACCTTCGCCGAACAGCTCATGCACGCCGGGTGTCACCACCCGCTCTACCTGGCAACCGCCGAAAGCACCGACGCCGAGATGGCTGCGCGCATCGCCCGCCACCGCGCCCGGCGCGGCACAGCCTGGGACTGCCACGAGGAGCCGCTCGACCTGGGCCAGGCCCTGACCGTCGCGGCGCCGGCGTGCGACGGTGTGCTGGTCGAGTGCCTCACCACCTGGCTGGCCAATGTGCTGGTCAAGGAGGGCGAATCCGCCTGGCCCGACCGGCGCGCGGCGCTGTTCGACGCCCTGGCGCGCTCGGCCCGCCGCGTCGTGCTCGTCAGCAACGAGGTGGGGCTCGGCATCGTGCCGGCCACCGAACTGGGCCGCACCTTCCGCGACCTGGCCGGCTGGCTGAATCAGGCCGTGGCGGCGCAGGCCGATGCCGTGGTCTTCATCGCCGCCGGGCTGCCACTGTGGCTCAAAGGCGGACCCACGCAGACGACCGCCCTCGGCCCACCATGAGAAGCGCGGCAGAGAAACCCAGAGGCACCGCAAACCAGATGACAACCGCAAATTGCCCGACTCCCGATTGCCCGACCGCGGCAACGGCTCCGTCGCGCCCGGGTCGGAGCACGGCGTCAGGTGGTAGGACGGGACGTAACGGACCGCTCCTGCTGGCCGCGCTCCTGCTGGCAGCCGGGTGCGGCCGCCCGGCCGAGTCCGCCCGGCGGTCCGGCCGCCCGGTCGCCGCCGGACCGCTGCGCGTGGCCTCCCTGGCGCCCAGCCTGACCGAGATCGTCTACGCCCTGGGCGGCGAATCCGTGCTGGTCGGCCGGACCGATGTGTGCAACTACCCGCCCGCCGCCATCACCAATGTCCCGATCGTGGGCAGCTTTGGTCGCCCCTCGCTGGACGCCCTCGTGGCGCAACAGGCCAACCTCGTGCTGGTGGTCGATCTGGACGACAAGGGCACCACCGGGCTGATGAACCGCCTGGGCCTGCGTCCTGTGCGCGTGCCCTGCCAGCAGCTCGACCAGATCCCGTCCGCCATCCGGACCGTCGGCGAGTTGATCGGGCACGTGCCGGCCGCCGAGCAACTGGCCGGCTCAATCACCGCCGGCGTCGCGGCGCAACGGCAGAGCGTGGCGTCCCTGCCCGCCCCGCGGCCGCGCGTCTTCGTCGAGCTCTGGAGCAATCCGCTGATGACCGTCGGCCGCGGCTCGTTCGTGGCCGAGTTGGTGACGCTGGCCGGCGGACACAACCTCGGCGACGAGCTGACCAGCGAGTACGCCAACGTGGCGCCCGAGTGGGTGCTGGCGCGCGATCCCGAGGTGATCTTCTGCCTCTACATGGGCGACCGCGGCGTGGCCGCGGCGCGGGTGCGCCAGCGCCTGGGCTGGCAGCACCTGGCGGCTGTCCGCAACGGCCGGATCTACGACCGCTTCGACCTCGACGTGATCTGCCGCCCCGGGCCGCGCGTGCTGTCCGCGATTGCGCAGTTCCAGCAGGCGCTGCAGGCGACGCCGCAGGCGCCTGCGCGTCCGGCCGGAGAGGCGCCATGAAGCGCGTCCTGCTGCTATCGCTGGCGGCCGTGCTGGCTGCGCTCGCCTGCATCCTGGCAGGACCGCAGGGCTTCGCGTGGCCCGATCTCTCGACGCCGATGGCCGCGGCCCTGCTGGAACTGCGCGCCTGCCGGGTGGCCGGCGGGTTCGTCGTGGGCGCGGCGCTGGCCGCGGCCGGCGTCGTGTTTCAGGCCGTGCTGCGCAATCCCCTGGCCGACCCCTATGTCCTGGGCGTGAGCGGCGGCAGCGCCCTGGGGGCTGCCTGTGTGATCGTCCTGGGCTGGGCCGGCCATAGCCTGCTGGCCCTGCCCGGCGGCGCCTTCATGGCCGGCGTGGCAACCCTGGCGCTGGTCTACGCGCTGGCCGCGGACCACGGCGCGCCGTCGGTCTATGGGCTGATCCTCAGCGGCGTGATCATCAGCGCCATGACCTCCAGCCTGCTGATGGTGCTGCAGGCCTTCGCCAGCGCGGAGGGATTGCATACCATCACGTGGTGGATGCTGGGCAGCCTGCAGGTGACCTCGGTCGCGATCCTGGTCGGCAGCGCCGTGTGCGTCCTGGCCGGCGTGCTCGTTTCCTGGGGCCTGGCGCGGGAGCTGGACGCCCTGGCGCTCGGCACCGACATGGCCCACCACCTCGGCGTGCGCACGCGCCTGGCCGTGTTCGGCGCCCTGGCGGCGGCCACGCTCGCGGCCGGCGCCGCCGTGGCCCTCGCCGGCCTGATCGGGTTCGTGGGACTGATCGTGCCGCATGCCGTGCGCCAGGTGGTGGGCGCCAGCCACCGGCGGCTCGTGCCGGCGGCGGCCCTGGCGGGCGGCGGATTCCTGGTCGTGTGCGACACGCTCGCCCGCACGGTCTGTTACCCGCGCGAGCTGCCGGTCGGCGTGATCACCGCCCTGATCGGCGGACCCTTCTTCCTCGTTCTCCTGCGCCGCCGCCGGCGCAACTGGCTGGCCTGAACATGACACCTGCCATCGAGCTGAGTTGCGTGACGGCCGGGTACCGTGCCCGACCGGTGCTGACCGACCTGTCGTTCGCCGTGGCACCCGGCGAGCGCGTCGCCCTGCTGGGACCCAACGGCGCCGGCAAGTCGACCCTGCTGCGCGTGGTCACCGGACTGCACGCGGCCCAGACGGGCCGCGTGCGGCTCTTCGGCCGCGAGGTCCATAGCCTGGCCGCACCGGAACGCGCGCGCCTGGTCTCGGTGGTGCCGCAGGATCTCGACGTGCCGATGGCCTTCAGCGTGGAGGAGCTGGTCCTGATGGGGCGCCACGCCACCCTGGGGCGCTGGTCGCCGCCGGGCCCCCGCGACCGGGCGGCGGTCGAGGAGGCCATGGCCTACACCGACACGCTGGATCTGCGGCGGCGGCCCTTCCCCGAACTGAGCGGCGGCGAGCGCCAGCGGGTGATCGTGGCACTGGCCCTGGCAGCCGAGCCGCGCCTGCTGCTCCTGGACGAGCCCACCTCGCACCTCGACATGAACCACCGGGTCGAGATCGTTCAGCTGATCGAGCGGCTGAACGCGGAGAAGGGCCTGGCGGTCGTGATGGTGGGCCACGACCTGAACCTGGCCGCCGAATACTTTCCCCGGCTGGTCCTGCTCGACCATGGTCAGATCGTGGCCGACGGTACGGCCACGCAGGTGCTGACGCCGGCGATGTTGCGCGCCGTCTACCACTGCGACGTGCACGTGCAGCCCGATTCGCTGAGCGGCTGTCTGCGTGTCTTCCCGCGGCGGGCCGCAACCGCCGGCCGCGCCGACACGCCCGGCGCCGCGACGGACACCCACCGCGTGCATGTGGTGTGCGGCGGCGGCTGCGGCGGCGAGGTCATTCGGCGGCTGCGCCTGACCGGACACCCGGTCAGCTGCGGCGTGCTGAACGACGGCGACAGCGACGCCGCCTGCGGGCGCGCCCTGGGCGCCGCGGTGGTGCTGGAGAAACCCTTCTCGGCCATCGGGCCCGAAGCCCTGCAACAGGCGCGCGAACAGGTCGCCACCTGCACGACCGTGATCGTCTGCGAGGTCCCTTTCGGCACCGGTAACGTCGCCAACCTCACGCTGGCGGAGGAGGCCCTGCGCGCCGGCAAACACGTCTGGGTGCACACCGGACAACTGGACCGGCGCGACTACACGCCGACCCGCGAAGCCGAACCGCGCGTCGCGGCGCTGCTGGCCGCCGGCGCCCGGCCCTGGACCCAGGTGGCGGATCTGCTGGACGGGCTGTAGCAGCGTGTCCGACTTCGCCCCTTTTCTTTTCGGTGGGGATACACGTTTTGGCGTCTATCTTGTCGCGAGCTGTGTGGAGCCGATCGGCAGAGGCGTGCGTATCGCGGCTCACGGACTTACGGCGCCCTTCCGCTCAGTGGACGTTGGCGTGGCACGGGCTTTCAGCCCGTAGCCTGCGACGCACCGCACGCATCTTGACCCTGCATCTCCTTGGCGTGCTTGGCGTCTTGGCGGTTGAGACCCATCCACGGTTCGGACAGAGTTACCCCGGCGTTCATTCCCGGCGCAGCCGCGCGGCGGGCTCGTCCATAACTTGCCCCGGCAGACGGGAGGAATCAGGAACTCACGAAAACAGGAAAGGGCGGGCAAGACACCTTCCTGCCTTGCTGAGTTCCTGATTCAACACAAATACAACCTCGGGTGTTCACGGCACAGAGGCAATCCGTGGGCATCCGTGTCCGGGGGTATGCCACCGTGATGGGGCTCATGCCGCGATGCACAGCCTGGCCGGTGTTTTGCGTCAAAGCACTTGGCGTGCCAGCCGCACCGTGTGGCACCCCCGCCGGCTTCCAGTTGTGCGTGCAACTCATTGCTTTGCACTGCCGTGCCGGCTAACCGGGTTTTCTTCTGGCCATCTGCATCCGGGATCCGTACGCTCAAACTTCGTTGATGAGCGCGTCTCCATACCCGTGAAGACCAACTGGAGGCTCATTATACGTTCGGCCGTATGAAGACTGGAGAATAGACAGACTGGGTTGCGTGGGTTCTGCAAGCCATCGTAGGGTTGCTTGTGGGTCTACTCATCGGTGTTGTAATCACGCATCCGCGCACGGGACCGTGGTTGCGCTCAGGGCTCTTGGCTCGGTTCGTGTGGGGTGTTGGACTGGTAACGGCGGGGCTCGCATCCATCTTTGGCGATCAGATGTGGGGAGGGATGAACTACCGTCTCTTCCCTCCTGAACGTGTGCAAAGTGGCAAGGGAGGTCTGTTTCTGTCGCTGTTAAGTGTCGCCAGTGGTGTTTTGTTGACCGCACTCGCAATCTGGAGGAACTGCGCCAGGTAGATTGCGAAGCCGAACACGCCGTCGCATGATATTCTCGCTCCGCTCGAAATCATGAGGCGGGACGTTGGTCGGAGCAAGACGTAAGGCATGGAGATGTGCCAGGTGGAGCGCGGCTTGCATCAAGGGTAATCCTGATAGCCCCTAACCAGTCGGTTCTCTACCTGCGTGCACAAGAACCGAAGTCCCGGACTATCTTCTGGGTCATGCCGGGCGGTGGTCTTGATTCTGGCGAATCATTTGAGGATGCTGCCCGCAGGGAGCTTGTGGAGGAAACCGGATGCAGCTTCGTGCTCGGCCCGTATGTCTGGTTCAGACGCCACAAGCACGAGTGGAATGGTCGCCCCGCTGATCAGTATGAGCGGTTCTTCGTGGCTCACGCGGATTCATTGGCTTCGGAGTTGACGGGTAAGCACAATGTGGCTACCCTGGGGACATGAAAACGACCCTCATACCGATCGGCAACTCGCGTGGTGTTCGGATACCGAAGCCCTTCATCGAACAGTGTGGTCTGACGGAACAGGTGGAGATGGACGTGCGGGATTGCATGATTCTTATCCACTCCCCTCGGCAGCCGCGCACCGGCTGGGCGGATGCTTTCGAGCGGATGGCCCGCGAGGGCGACGACACATTGCTGGACGGTCAATCGCCCTCGACTCGTTGGGACGAGGAGGCGTGGCAATGGAAGTAGACCGCTTCGACGTGTTCCTCGTGGCCCTCGACCCAACGGTTGGACACGAGATCAAGAAGACGAGGCCCTGCACGGTTATCTCACCGAATGAGATGAACCATCACATTGGGACCATCATCATTGCTCCCATGACAACCAAGGGGCGCGACTACCCTACACGGGTGCCGTGTACATTCCAAGGGACCGAGGGGCAAATCGTGGTGGACCAGATTCGGACCGTTGACAGAACACGTCTCGTGAAGAAGCTTGGCCGTCTCTCCCCAACAGCATCGGACAAGCTGCTCAGAGTTCTCGCAGAGATGTTCCAGAAATGAGGCCCGTCAAAACGCCGCTGCCGAATGTAGCCCACGGGCTACACTGTCGCCGTGGCGGACGCGAGATCGTCGTTTTGCTTGCCGGAGGCGACAAGCGCAGTCAACCCAAGGATATCCGCACCGCGCGGCGCCTCGCGCGTGGCCTGTAGGAGAGCGCCATGAGAAAGACAAGCACCAGGCGCTATGATGTCGCCGAGCATCTTCGCACCCCCGCAGAGATGGCCGCCTACCTTGAAGCCGGAGGAACTGGGGACAGGGAATCAGTGGCGCGCGCGCCGCGACACGTGGCGGTTGGCTGCGCAGTGATGGATGTCGCGGCCCGTCGCACGCGGGGAAGGCGTGCGCAACCGGCGCCAACAGCAAGCTTTCTCCCCCAGTGAACCTGTTTCTTCTGTTGCCTGTCACCGGTTCTTCGCCTGGGGTCACAGAGACCGGCTCCTGGCCCTACCAGTTCACGCGCGCCGCGGCATAGGCGCGCCGGCCGGCCGGCGGCTGGCCGGCATAGACCTGGAAGTCGTCGTCCCAGGGGTTGATCACGCCGAGGGTCAAGGCGAACTGCTCGCGGATCACCTGCCAGGTGGCTTCGGCCCCGGCCGTCAGGTAGCTGTCCGAGCCGGCACGCACGGGGTTCGCGACCTGGCGGGCCACGCCCTGCCACGCCTGCAGGCGCAGGCGCCGCGACAGGCGCCAGCGCAGGCCCGCGCGCGCATCGTGACGGGCGTAGTCCAGCACATAGCGGCTGGCATACATGGAGGCGTCGCTCTGCTTGTCGAGCCCCAGGTAGCTGAGGGTCAGATCCATGCGGCGCGACACGGCATGCGCCAGGTCGCCGGCCACGCCGTAGGTCTGAACCTCGTCCAGATTGACGGCGGTCCAGCGCGTGGCGTCGGCATCCGCACGGACCCAGTCGACCAGTTCGCGGCCGTCTTCGACGAACACGCTGGCGTGGGCCAGCAGCGGCGCGGCGTCCAAGCGCCAGCCCGTCTCGACCGTGCGGGTGTGCTGCCGCTCCAGGCCGCTGTTGCCCAATGAACCCGGCGACTCGTAGTTCAGTTCGGTGAAGGACGGCTGGCGCACGGCTTCCGTGTAGGATGCAAAGAGCAGGTGCTCGTCATTCAGGCGCCAGTCGACACCAGCGGCCGGCAGCCAGGCCGGGCCGTCGTCGCTGAAGAGATCGCATGAACCGCCGGCCCTCAGCGTCCAAGCGCCCACGGTGCGGGCGGGCAGCGCCGCCGTCGAGAGGTGGCGGCGCGTGTGCTGCCCCAGGCCGGCACCGGCGATCGACCCGCCGTGCGTGCCGTCAATCTGCTCCAGATCGGCGTCCGCCCGCAGATCCAGCGCCCAGCCCGCCGGACCGTCGCGGTGCAGGTCGCTGTGCCCACTGATCGTATGCGCCCGGGTTTCGTTGACATACAGGCCGTGCTGGGTGCGGTCCAACCAGTAGGTGTCGTCGGTGTACCGCCAGCCCAGGGTCGCGCGGCCATCGGTGTCCGGTCCGGGTTCGCCGGAAAGCGTGCCAAACAGCAGGCCGTCGTCGACCTCCTCGGCGGCGGGATAGTCGGGCGAGGCCCCGTAGAACCCGCGGGCGCCGAAGCTCCGGTGCGAGAACGCGGCCAGCAGGTCAAGCTGCAGCGGCTCCGCGCCATATTGGGCGTGGCCGCCGCCCTGCCAGCGTTCGAGATCGTTGTCCGGATAGCCGTCGGTGCGGTCGACCGTATCGAAAGCCCCGAAAAGCGTACCGCCGAGGACACCGGCGTCCACGGCGTGGGCCTCGGTGTCGAACAACCGTAAGAACTGGTGCCCGTACGCTCCGCCGCCGAGCTCGGCGTAGCCGCGCGGCTCCACGCGCGCAAACTCAAGCGCCAGGCTTCCGGAAGGGTGGCCGGACGAGGCGCGAAAGCGATCGAGTCCAGTCAGCAACTCGGGCTCGACGAACAGCAGCGAGGGCAGCGGCAGGTCGGCCTGGAAGTGTTCGGTCTGCGGGTTGTGCAGGGCCAGGCCCGAGAGCAGGAAGCCGCCGGAGTTGAACGCGCTGCCACGGATCTGGAGGTCGGCCTGGGGCGCCAGAAACCCCTGGCTGCGCATGGTGACGCCGGGCACGCCGGCAGCCAGTCCCGTGCCGCTGAATGTTTCGGGCACCGCTTCCGGCAGGCGCAGCGGCGGCGCCTCGACCGTGACGGCGGGCAGGTCGGCCTGCACATCGGCGGCCAGCAGTCCGTTGGTGGCCGGACCCTCCGGCGTCGGCGCCGACCATCCGTGCAGCGCCGCACACCACAGGATTCCCGCCAACCCAACCCCAGGCACACGCGACAGTTGGAAACGGGTCATGTTCAGACTCCTTAAGCACGGACTCCCAGACGGACGTGAACATCGCCGGAGCAGATGTCCTGGCGCGAACCATCCGGCGCCACCAGCACGAGACTGCCGTCGGCCTGGATGCCCGCACCCCGGCCCTGCACGACGCGGCCGGCCTGCTCCACGACCAGCGGGCGGTCGTAGAGGAGATCCCGTGCCCGCAGGTCCGCCAGGAAGGGCGCGAGCCCGCGTTCGGACCACAGCAGGTAGTCGGTCTCGAACCGCGCCAGCAGCGCCGCCAGCAGTCCGGCGCGATCAAACGGATGTCCTGCAGCAATGGCCAGCGACGTCGCGCTGGCGCGCAGCGCCGGCGGGAGTTCGTCGCGGCCCAGGTTGACGTTCAGGCCAATGCCAACAACCACATGGTGCACGCGATCAGTCTCGGCCTGCATTTCGCAGAGCACGCCGCACAGCTTGCGCGGCCCCAGCCAGATGTCGTTCGGCCACTTGATTCGGACCTGTGCGTCCAACTCGGGCGCAACCGCAGCCAGCACATTGGCGACGGTGCAACCCGCCAACAGGGGCAGCGTCACGGCCAGGGATGGCTCAACCGCCGGCCGTAGCAGCACGGAGAAATAGAGATTGCGGCCGGGCGGCGAGAACCAGGTACGCGCCAGGCGGCCGCGACCGGCTGTCTGGGCATCGGCCACAATGACGGTCCCTTCCGTGGCCCCCTGGTCCGCCAGTGCACCAAGGTGCCGGTTGGTGGAGTCAACCTCGGCCAGCACGCGCAGGAATCGCCCGAAGCAGGTCGTGCGAAGGTGCGCGCGGACCTCGGTCTCGACCAGATGCTGGGGCGCAGCGGCCAAGCGGTACCCGCGACCCGGCGTGGCCTCGATCACATAGCCATGCGCCCGCAACTGGTCCATCTGCTTCCAGACGGCCGCGCGGGAGACGCCCAACGTGCGCGCAATCGCCACGCCCGTCAGCTCCTGTCCCTCTGCGGCGCGCAGCAAGGCCAGGATGCGATCAGCAGGACCCGAGGATGCAGCGACAGCATGCATGGAAGGAGCGGACACAGGTGAAATTCGGGCGGACACTAACACGCGTGCGGCGAATTGTCAACCCATCGCTCGTCGGTGGTTGACAGCCATCAAATCCCCCGCCTCAATCTTCCGCGCTGGCGCATTCGTCGGAGTGTAGTCACAAGGTTCGATCACATACGCACTCCGGGCCAGGGGGCTCGCGCGAGCAAATGATCGAGACTTGAAGAACGCTTCGTTCTCTCTCCACCATGCGTGTTGCCGATATCGACGGCGGATCAACCATGGTAGCCGCTCTTCCGGAGTCATCTTAATACGCCCCGTCGTGGCTTTCGGCATTCCATTCGATGCTGTCCCGCTTTGCCCGGCCATGCTATGTGTCGAATACGCAAGCAACAAGCCCACCAAACCAGTACACAATCTCGTGGTCATAGCGTACCTGCCTTACCATCCGCGCGTTCGAACGTCAGCGCATGGCCGCTCTCGTGCGCGATAGCCAGGCCCAAAGAGCCAGCGGTTGTGTCTGTGACGGAGCGGCCAAGCGGGGGTCAAGGGCCTGACCCCCACCTACCCCGTGCGCCGGGGAGAGAAGCGTGCGGGAGGTGCGCGCCGCCAAAGCAGGGCTATTCGCAGCGCACTTCGCCCCACAGCAACGGCAGCAGCATGGCCTCGTCGGGCACATCGCTGGTGTTGTTGGCGGCCTTGTTGCTCCAGTAGTTGCGCGACGTGCACTCCTGCCCGGCACTGTCGGAGAGCAGGATGCCGAAGTCGCCGCGCAGGACGCGCCCCTTGAGCGAGGTGAGGCCCAGGAGCTTGAGCGGCAACGCCGCCGTCACGGCGTAGCCGCCCGGGACCGGTTGCATCGCCACACGGATTTCCACGGTCTGCACCCGGTCGAAATGCACGCGGCGGGCAGGCGAGCTGAGCTCGGCGGCCAATTCCTTCGGCGCGCCTGGCGCCACCGGTTGGTAGAGCACGGCCAGCGGCTGCCCGCCCTTCACGGTCAGCAGCAACCGGAAATCGCCGGCCACCGGTTTCGCATCGGTCGCCCCGGTGGTGCGCAACATCAGATCCACGCAGTCGCCGGTGATGAACATCAGGCGCTCGTCCTGGCCAGCGTTCCTGAGCGGCGAAGGGTCCAGCACCTTCCAGGCCAGGTAGAGATGCTCGGCGTCGTACAGGGCCTTGGCCTGCCCGGCGACCCCGGCGCCACCCGCCACCTCTGCGAAACCCTCATCCATCTGCCAGCCGGCGAGGGTGCCATCCAGCGCTGGCGGCGTGGCCGCCGCCCGGACCGTGAGTACCTTGGCCTGCTGCACGCGCGACGCGCGGCGGACGCGCAGCTCGTCCGCCGCAACGAGATCGGCCTCCGTCACCGTGATCGTGGCGCCAAAACGGGCGAGGCTGTCGAGCCCGGTCAGCTCGAAGACGTTGGCGGCCGTGCCGCCGCCACAGAGGTAGACCTTACCATTTGCGGCTCGGCAGAACCAGCCGCCAAAGCTCTCGCCGCCGGCGGTCATCGCATCGCACGGCATGCCGGGTGTCGCTTGGGCCGGCACGTCGAACCAGCCGCGGGTGTCGTTGAACAGCGACTGCACCCAGAGTCCATCCTCGGTGAAGATGAAGTTCTGCCCGAGGTTGCCGTTCAGGCAGAACACCTCGCCGACTTGCGGGTTGATCATCGCGGTGCCGTAGATGCTGCTCGGACCAATCAGCAAGCCCGGCCGCGGCGCCGGCGCGCGGTGCGACCCATGCACCGAAACGTAGTCACTCGGGTAGGTCCACAACACGTTGCCGCCGGCGTCGAGCGCCTGCAGCGGCGACTGGTTCAGATACAGCCGGCCGTCCCGGCCGACTGCCAGCATCCCCTCGCCGCCCATCTCACCACGCGGCGTGATCACGGCCGGGGGGTCGAGACGGAACCGGGGGGCGCCACCCGCAGTGAAGCCGTCGGGCTTGAAGACGAGGAAATCGGTTGATCCGGCCACGGGGATCGCGACCGTCAGGTCCTCGCCCATGGCCTGCCCCCAGTAGTAACGGCCGAACTGGCGGTCGGCCGTCTGCACCTCCGCGCGCTGGGCCGCACCGTCGTCATTCTGGTCGACCCACAGGAAGGCCTTGCCGAACAGTCCCTCCCAGAGCGGAGCGGCAAACTTGCGGTTCCAGTCGGCGTGATACGGTTCGTCCAGTGATTTGCCGAGGCCGACGTTGCCCCACTCGGCCACGTGTCGCCAGGCGCCGTCGGGCTGCCGCAGGTAGATTTTGACCATGCTCGAATCGCGTGCCGTGGCACGGGCTTGAATGTACTCGCGCCCTTCGACGCGTGCGTAACGCGTCACCCACTCGCTGCCCGTGCCAAGCGCGTCCGGCAGGGTGGCAAGCGGCCGGTAGGTCTGGGCGGCCAGGTCAATCGCGTACTCGACGCGCTCGCTGAAACCGCGCGTCGGATCGAACGGGTTGATGCTGCCGCTGGCGCTGTAGGCGGTGGTGCCGATGAGGTCGAAAGCAAGCCGGCCGTCGGCGGCCCACACACTCGTGCGCTTGGGCTGCTGGTCGGACTCCGTCACCCACAGCCGGCCCAGGCTGTCGAGGGCGATTTGCGACGGATTCAGCAGGCCTCCCGCCGCGAACAGACCCGTCGCCGGCCGGCCGCCCGGCGTGCCGATCGGTGCCAGCCGTTGTCCGACGGACGAGAAGACCGCCACGTTCATGGCGCGCCCGCGCTGGCTCACATAGACCCGCCCCTGCGGGTCGACCACCACACCCCGCGGATCATCCAATCCGGCGGCCAGCGGCGTCCGCGCGCCCGTGTCGAGATCGACCAGCAGCAGGTCGGCGCCCGCCGCCAGCAGCAGCCGGCCGTCGGCGCGGAAGGCGCACGCGGCCATGCCCGCCGGCAGGCCGGCCAGTTCCTTGAGCGTGTCGCCGGTGTGGGCGTCGAGGAGCCGCAGCTTACGCTCGGCGGCCAGGATGACAGCGAGCCGCTTCTCCCGGACCGCGATGGCGCGGCACTGCTCCATACCGTTTGTGTCGCATACCGGGAGATCGAGCACGGCCTTGCCGTCCGCGCCCGTGCGCTGCCAGGGGGCATAGGTGCCAGCGGCGAGGTCGCAGCGCCAGATGGTGAAGCTGCCGCTGCGCAGGTCGACGTTGGCGATCCACAGCAGCTTGCCGTCGGTGGCCAGGCTGAGGCGACCGCCGCCGAAGGCCGCGCGGTTGGCCAGGCCCCACTGCCGGCGGCCCTGCAGGTCGACCCCGATCAGGTGCGGGCCAGCCTCGCCCATCGGGCAGGCCAGCGCGCCGCGTTCGCCCGGTCCGAAGGTGACGGCCTCCGGCGCGGTATGGTCGCCGTAGTAGGCGCCCTTGCCGTCGGCCGTGTTCCAGGGCGGGTTGCCCGGGCTGGCGAACCGGCCGGCGTAGAGCACATGCAGACCGTCGTGGCTCAGGCCCTTGACCGTGTAGCGGCCGGGCGCGACGACGCGGCCCTGGTCATCCAGGCCGTCCCAGAGGTCCACCTGGGCGCCGGCCTTGCGCTCGGCGGCCGCCAGCAGGTTGCGCACGCGCTTGCCCTGGGCGTCGTCGATGGCGAGTGTCACGCGCTGGTCTTTGGGCAGCGTGTAGGCGATCTTGACCGGCCCCTCGGGCTGCTCGGCCGCGACCGGCTGCTCCCAGGGCGGCACGGGAAGCGTCAGGCGGCCGGTCTTCTCGAGCCACACCGGCCCCCAGGCATCGCGGGCCGTCCAGAAGAACTCGCGGCTGGTCTGGCCTTCGGCCAGGTTGTCGGCGTAACGGTGCACGGGCCAGTCGGCCTCGCCCCAGAGCAGTTCGATGCCGCAGGCGAACTGCGCACCCAGCGCGGCCCGTCCACCCTGCGTGATGAGCGTCCACGGCAGTTTGATCTCCTGCACGTAGCCCTTCGCGTCGGCGTCGGCCTTGAAGGCCATTTCGGCGCCCTTCTCGAGCTTCCAGCCCTCAGTCCGGAAACAGGGTTGGCCGCCGCCGCCGAAGGGTTCGGTCAGACTCTTGCCATAGTCGACGTGGATGAAGGGCTCCTGGCGCTGGGCATAGCACCAGGCGGTGACGTGGCTGATGCGGTCGGTCTTGAGGCGCAACTGGACGCAGTCGCCGGCCCAGCCCTTGTGCGCAAAGAACTGCGGGTCGTGGCTGTTGCCGATGGGCGTCGCGTCCTTCCAGTGGATGGAGACGTACAGGTTGTCCGCGTCGTGCATCATGGCCACGCGGGCGGAATAGACGTCCTTCAGGGTCTGCACGTCGTAGCAGATCAGCGTCTGCCCGCTCAGGTCCCAGTCGCCCAGCGCGCCGTCGATCGCCACGGCCCCCGGTGGCGGCACGGCGTGGATGCCGTGGTTGTCCGTCTGCAGCGCGCGGCCGCGAGCCGCACCCAGCGCGAGGAGGGATAGCAGGACGAGACGCGAGCAGTTGTTTCGGCGCATGATCTGCGAATCTCCTTAACGCCCCCTATTGGGCAGGATTATTGCGAACCGGGCGAGTCTACACAACCAACTCCGATCCCGACACTAACTCCACGCACAATGAGCAAGTCGTCGGTTATGGGGGTGCGGCCACCGCGCGCGCGTTGCGCATGAGCCGCGGCCGGGACAAGCCCGGCCCTCCAGCCCTGCACCGCACCGATGGAGGGACGACCTTGTGTCGTCCGCCTATCCAGTGGCCGCCCCTGATTAACCCTGAACCCCGAACCCT
Source organism: uncultured Lentisphaerales bacterium (assembly GCA_964652365.1). Taxonomy (GTDB): domain Bacteria; phylum Verrucomicrobiota; class Kiritimatiellia; order RFP12; family CAZZCT01; genus CAZZCT01. Next base: position 4,921 of record CAZZCT010000070.1, on the reverse strand, counting down.
GCCCCCTCCGCTTGCACAAACCGGAGGTTTTGCAGGCGCCTCCAAGGGCATGTTCAACGCCCGTCCGGGGCCTTGAAATCCCACCGCCCCCACAGACTCGGCGTCAGTTCGGCCTCGCTGGGCACATCGGCGGTGATGCCGGTCGCCTTGTTCATCCAGTACACCCGCTGAACGGTGTTGAATCCATCGCCGCGCAGGATCCCGAGATCGCCCTGGATGCTCGTCCCAGCGGCTGCCCGCAGTTCGAGCGCGGCGAGGGGAATGGAGAGCTCATAGTTGCCGTCCTTGCCGGCCAGTTGTACCTGGTCGCTCACCGTGTCCACCCGGTCGAACGTGATCGTGCGCCACGGTGACGAGAACGGCACCGGATCTTTCGCGCCGTCGGCCACCACGGCCCGGTAAACCAATGCCAGCGGCCGCTCCTTCACGCGCGTCACCAGCAGGCGCACGTCGCCGGCCACCGGCGCAGCGCCGCGCGCGGCCGGCGCCGGGCTGGCGCCGATCATCAGGTCCAATGCGCCGCCGGTCTTGAATGGTGCCTGCGGCGTGGCGCCGGAGTTGCTGAGCAGGTTCGCATCGCCGGTGCGGAACGCGGCATACAGCCGGTCGGCGCTCACGGCCACGGCACCCGCGACATCGTAGGGCTTTGTGTTCGCGTCGAAATAGGCTGCCACGCCGCGCTTGTCGATCGTGGCCCAGTCGGCGCCGGCCCAGTCATCCAGCACGCCGTCCACCACGGGCCCAACCGGCCGCACCGCCACGGTCAGCACCGCCTGCCCGTGCTCCTGCTGCCGCAGCGCCTCCTGCCGCACGAAGTGATCCCGCGCGCCCTGGAGGTCCGCCACCGTGACCGCCAGCTTCTGGTCGGGCAGCCGCCGCAGCGAGTCCATCCCCTCCACGCGCACGATGCTGGTGCGGGCGCCGTCGACGAGGTAGACCTTTCCGTCGCGCGTCTGCGTGACCGACGGCCAGAAGTTCTCGTCGTGCAGGGTCATTGCATTCAGCAGCATGTTGCGCGGCGCGGACGGCATGCTCCAGCTCTTGCCCTGCCGCACGTCGTGGAACAGTGTGGCCACGAACAACCCATCCACGGTGAACACGTAGATGTTCCCCTGGTTGCCGTTGATGCACCACAGCGGACCGACGTCCTTACGCGGCGTGAACAGCGGCCCCAGCAGCCGGGTGGTGCCGATCAGCTCGCCCGGTCGCTCGGGTGCCGGCGACGTGTGGGAGGCGTGCAACCCGGGCCACGGACTCGGATAGGACCAGCGGGCGACTCCCTGGTACACCCCGCACAGCGAGAAGGGCGACAAAGGTTTCACACCGAGCGACAGCACCGTCCAACCCGCCGGATCAACCAGCGCCTGGTCGCCGCCGCTGCTGCGCGGCGCCTCCACGCCGGTGACCAGCACCTCGGCTTTAGCCAGGTCGTACCGCGGCACGCCGGCCTCGGTGAAGCCCTGCGGCGCGAGCCGCACCGCGTTGCCGCCCAACCGGGCGTTCACCAGCGCGAGGTCGGGCATCACCGTCGTCCCGCCCAGCTCGGATTTTGCCATGACGACTTCCGACGGCTGCGCCACGCCGTCGCCGTCCGTGTCCGACCAGAGGAAGACGCTCTGGTTGCGCCAGTAGTCGCCCGCCGGATCGATGCCCTGGGGCCAGCGCGCGCGGAACGGCTCGGTCTTCAGCAACTCCCAGTCGTGTCCGCGCCCCATGGCCGCCGCCGGGACCGCCAGACCCTCACGCTCGATCCACAGCAGCACGAAGCTGCTGCCGCCGGTCGGGTTCCCGTTGAAGCAGTTCGCGTAGTACTTGCGCCCCTTCCGATAGAAGGCCGTCTCGGGCACCGCGACCTTATCGGACAGGGGCATGGGCCCTGCGCCGGGCCGGTAGAAGACCCGCTCGAGTTTGTACGTCCCCTTGGCCCAGTCGAGCCGAAAGGCCATGCCGTGGTAGTTGTAGATCGTCCGGTCGCCGGAATCGATTGAACCGCCACCGCCATACTCAGCCGGTCCATAGAAGGCTTTGATGTACGCCCCGACCTCGCCCGCACCAGGATCGAGATTCCACAGACTCACCCGCTTTGGCGCGTAATCGGTCTCCGCCACCCACAGCCGGCGCCGGCTGTCGATCGTCAGGCCACTGGGATTGTTCATGCGCAGCTCGTCGTACGGCCCGGCTTGCGGCACGCCGGCCTTGCCGACCGCGCGCACGAACCGGCCGCTTTCGTCAAAGACCTTGACCTGATGGCTGCGGCCGCGGTCCGAGACATACAGGTTGCCCTCGGCATCCGCGACCACCTGCTGTGGATCGTCGAGCCCGGCCGCCACGACCGTCTCCGCCGCCGCCAGGGTCCCGTCCTGCAACTGGCCGCGCAGCAGCCGGCTACCGGACAGCGCCAGCAGGCGTCCCCTGCGATCGAAGGCCAGGCCACGCGGATCGTCCAGGGTCACGGTGTCCCGCACGGCTCCGGCCGCGGCGTCCACCAGCAGGAGCTGGTTCAACTTCGGCAGGCTCACGACGATCCGTCCGCCCTGCACCGCCAGCCCGCTCATCGCGGCCTGTTCGCGCTGCGCGAACGCGTGCTTCAGCACGGACTTCTCGCCCGCCGCGGTCAGGGCGGTGAGGCGCAGCTCGTTTTCGAACGTCGACCCCGCAAACGCGCTTACGGCGCGGTCGGCGTTCGTCGCCGCGTCGTATGCCAGGTACGGCGCGCCGGTCCAGTTGCCGCCCACCCAGTTCTGGCCGCCCACCTTACGGCCCTCGAGGTCAACCCAGGCCAGACCGTGCGTCCCCTCCGAGACGTGGCTGCCGATATAGATCCACGGCTGACCCGTGCGCGTGCGGTTGCCCGGAATGTAAAGCACACCACTGGGCGGCGTATGGTTCGACAGCCAGGCGCCGGTGTTGTCGGCCGTGTTCCAAGGCGGCCGCGCCTCGCCGTCATACACGGCGAACTCGTAGCGCAGATCGAGCGCCTGGCGCACGAGTCCGCGCACCCGGTAGGTACCCGGTTCCACAAAGGCCCCCGGCACGTGGTAGATGCCGTGATTGGCCGCGTCGGGATCGCGCCCCAGGTCGTCCATCCCATCCCACCAGGCGGTATTCTGACCGGCCGGGAAGGGTGTTTCGCTGACGAGGTTGCGCACACGGCGGCCATCGGCCGCGTCGATCACGAGTGTCACGATCCCCGGCTGCTTGAGCTTGAACCGGACGGCAATCGGGGGGTGCGGCGGCGGCGCGACCGCTGCCCCGGCATGGACCGTCGCACGGAGCGGCGCAGAGCCCAGCGGCATTAGGGCCAGGATCTCACCCAGCCACACGCGTCGGCCCTGCTTCGTGTTGCCGTTCAGGTGCGGATGCCCCTCCCGCGTGACGCCAGTAAGCCGCAGACGCAGGGCGCGATTTGTGACGACCTGTCCGAAATCGAGCCAATTCGGGCCCAGTTGCAGCGGGTAGTAATTTTCCAGCCCGCTGAAGCGGCGGAGGGTCTGCCAGTCCTGGTCGCGGGCCTCACGCGGGTGGCGTTCGGCCGGACCAGCATAGCCCTGCACCTCGACGCTTCCGAAGCCGGCCCACAGCGCGCAGAGGCCGGCCACGGGCATGGCCTGCGGCCACACCAGCAGAATGGTGTCGGGGTGCTCGGGCGAGACCACCACTTCATTCGGGGCGGTCTCCTCCCAGTTGTCCCATGTGCCCCAGGTCCCGTCGTTGCCCCCGTTGTTGAGGCGGTCGGCACGCTGCGGATTGCGGGCCGAAATGGCCAGCGCCTGCGGCGCGACGTTCACCAGGCGCTCCCGCAACAGCCACACTCCTCCGAGAAACCCCTGGTAGGTCTTATCGGTCAGGTCTGCAACGTGCGTGAAGCGCAGCGCCCGGGTGGCGGTGTTCGTCGGCAGGAGCCAGAGCGCGTAGGTGTCGTCGTTGACCTCGCGCCGAGTCACCTCACCAGCCGCCAGGCGCTCGGCCGGTTGCCATTGTGCGTCGTTGGCCAGGTCGCCCGGATAGGGGGCCTCCGGCTTCAGCACGCTGAGTTGGCCGCCGCCGCGCACCAGCACGCTGCCGGGAGCCACCGGCCGGCGGAACCCGACCCGCAGGTGGCGCGGCCCGGCGACCCGGCCGGCGCCGAAGGTTGATCCGCTCCACTGGACCGTTGATTCGCGAGTCCAGACCGTATGCTTCGGCCCATCTGCCTCCGGCATGGGCGACTCGGTGCCATCCACCCATTGGCGGAACGCCTGCGGATCGAGGTCCGCCGCGCTCACCAGATTGGTAAAGGCCGACCCGTAGGCCGGCGCGAGCGCCGCGGAAGCCCACACCGGAGCGAGCGCGAGGGCGGCCAACCTGCCGAACCGGCGGAGAAGCCTGAGGCTCATGGACTGCCTTTGGTTCTTTCGCGACCCGTAATCTTGGTTTGCGGGCCATAGCCCGCCGCAGATTTCTCTTTCCGGGAAGTCTCCCGGAAAGGGAAATCTAGAGGTAGGAGCAGACGTACTCGCAAATCGCGCCGTCGACGACGATATCAAATCCGGACTTGGCCGGCACGTCGAAGGCCTGCCCGGTGGCGTAGCGGGCATCGGCCGTCGCACCGTCCAGCTTGACGGTGCACGCCCCCGCCGTGATCTCGAGCCGTTCGGCCGCATCGGTACCGAAGTGATAGCGGCCGGGATAGATCAGTCCCAAGGTCTTGCGGCGGCCATCGCGAAAGCGGATGGTATGGCTCACCACGCGTCCATCGAAGTAGATATTGGCCCTCGCCTCGGCCGTGACGTCGGGAAAATCGACCGGTGTATTCATGTCGCCAGTGTCTGACAGATACCCCGGCCCGTCAAGCGCCCTTGAGGTGCGTTGTCACGAGAGGCGCCTGCAAAACCTCAGGTTTGTGCAAGCGGAGGGTTCAGGGTTCGGGGTTCAGGATGCG
>CAZZCT010000069.1:0-24303 GCA_964652365.1 uncultured Lentisphaerales bacterium | reverse complement strand
CGGAAGCAGGGCGCGATCTGGAAGTAGCGGTCGAAACCAGAGACCATCAGCAGCTGCTTGAAGATCTGGGGCGCCTGCGGCAGCGCGTAGAACTTGCCGGGGTGCACCCGGCTGGGAACCAGGTAATCCCGTGCGCCCTCAGGCGAGCTGCTGGTCAGGATCGGCGTCTGGAACTCGTTGAACCCCAGCGCCTCCATCTTGCGCCGGAGGTGGGCAATAACCCGCGAGCGCAGCAGGATGTTGCGGTGCAGGCGCTCGCGGCGCAGGTCGAGGAACCGGTACTTGAGCCGCAGCTCCTCGCTGGCCTCCTCGTCGCCGGCAAGATAGAGCGGAGTCTGGTCGGCCACCGACTGCAGTTCGCAGCTGTCGGCCACCAGTTCGACCTCGCCTGTCGGCAGGTCCGGGTTGATCGTGTCGGCATCGCGCCGCGCGACGCAACCGACGAACGTCACGACGCTCTCCAGCTTCAGATGTGTCAGGGTCTCGAAGAATTCCCGGCTGGGATGGATCACGATCTGCGTCAGTCCGTAGTGGTCCCGAAGGTCCACGAAGAGGATGCCGCCGTGGTCGCGCTTGCGGAAGATCCATCCCGAAAGCTTGACGGTCTGACCGGCGTGACTGGCACGAAGTTCGTTGCAGGTGTGCGTGCGGTACGGGTGCATGTGCGATAGACTCCGAGATGGTTACGGGCAAGTATAGCAGGCCGGCGGGCCGGCGAGAATGGGAAAGGCAAGAACCGCGGATGGACGCGGAGGCACGCGGATTAGATTCCGTGCGGCAAGACGGTCATCCGTGTTCATCTGCGCTTATCCGCGGTTCGCATTGACTACCCTCTTCCACTCAAGACGGGCGCGATGAAAGTTGAGGATAAGGCCGATGGGGTGACCGGTGATCTTAAGGTAGTTGAGCATCTGGCCGAGTTCGTGATTGGTGATGCGTTCAATAACCTTGGCATCGACCACCACGCTGGCGAAGGCGATGAGGTCGGGTATGTACTCGCCGACCTTGACGGCCTTGTAGAGCACGTCGTAGCGTGATTGTTGTGCACACGGAATGCCGCGCAGGCCGAATTCGACTACGAGCGCGTTCTCGTAAGGCTTCTCCAGAAGTCCGTGTCCAAGCACATTCAGCACCTCGAACGCCGAACCGATAATGGCCTCGGTCTCGGTCTTCAGAAGCAGACTAGAAGAACCGCGGATGGACGCGGAGACACGCGGATCGGATTCGATGGCGGCACAACGGTCATCCGTGTTCATCGGCGTTCATCCGCGGTTCGTATTCTACTCTTCGATCCGCACCGGCGTGCCTTCCGGCACGAGCAGATAGAGCTCCTCGACCTCGGCGTTGCGCATGCGGATGCAACCCGCACTGGACTGACGGCCAATACCGCTCTCGTCCCAGGAGCCGTGAATACCGTAGCCCTTGGCCGGCAGGGTCGTGCCAGTGGCCTCCAACGCCATCCAGCGCGTACCAAGGACATTCTCTGGATCGCCAAACGGGATCTCGCGCCCGTCCGGCCGCCACCAGGGCGGGTTCTCAACCTTCCCGGAGATCCGGAAGGAGCCGACCGGTGTGCGGCCGTATTGCCCGGTTCCAACCCGGTAGCGCTTGAAGAAACCGCCGCCCAAGGTCAGCAGCAGATCATTGGCCTGCTTGCGGATGACCAGCTCGAAGGCGGGCTTGTTCAGCAACCGGAGGCGGTCTCCCACCTGGATGTGGTTGGGATCGCCGACGTTGTTGCTGCGCTGGATCAACTCCTGCGTGATGCCATAGCGGCGGGCCAGGACTTTCAGCGAATCGCCCGACCGGATGGCATACTCCTCCTTCTCCGGCATGGCACGGGGCGTGAGGACCAATTGCAGGTTGACCTCGGCCAGGCGCTCTTCAACCAGCGGGCGCACAGCCGCCGCCTCAGGCTGGGCCAGCAGCGCCAGGTAGACGGTGCGCGCCTCAACCAGCTGGTCGGCATCCAGGTGGCTGCGCGCTTGCGCCAACTTACGGTCAACTTCAGGGGGTGCCGGCGGAAGGGCCGGGGTCGCGGCGCCAGAGGCAGATGTCCTGGCTGCTCCACCGGCGATAGGCTCGGTCCGGGCACGGGCGGGGGGCTGTTGCGGCAAGGAGGTGTCGGCCGCGGCGGCTGACGCGGTTGCAGGCTCAGACGCCCGACCGCGCGCCCGCCCACGGCACTTCAGACCGGCGAAGACACCCGCCCCCAACAGAATAATCAGCAGAAACAGCCACGGACGCCGAGACGGGCCGCGAAAATCGTTCGCATCCTTTAACAGTATTCCTGAGTCCGCCATGGGTGCTTCCAAGCCGTCTGCGTGGCCGCTGAACTCGTGCCGGGACGACGCAACTGGCGGCATCGCGCATTTGTCCGGGCGACATCAGCAACGTTCCCTGCGGACTCACGCGCTGATATCGACCCGGCAAGGCACGTCCGGAACACCCGCGAACTACGGGGTAGTCGTTGGCGTTGTAGTCGTTGGCGTTGTGGTCGTGCTCGGAGTGGCCGGCGTGATGGCCGGCGGCGTCAGCGAAACCGAACCGCTAACGGCGTAGAGATCTCCCTCGGAGCCACTTTCGATCCAGCTCCCCTGCATCACGCGATTGCCCAGCGTCCCGGAGGCCCCAGCGGCGGTTCCGGACCAGTCGCCGCTGAAGCTGCCGCTCATGCGGACACCGTTGCCCTCCGCCTCGAAGACCAGGCGGATACTGCCTGCGGGCTGCGCGTTCTCGGGAACCGAAGCCCCGGTGACCTGCCCGGAGTAGCTCAGTCCGCGACTGTCCGTGATGGTCAAGCGGTTGCCGGTCTGATTGACCGTGAGACTGACGATCGGATTGCCGCTGCTGCCCGAACTTGTCGAGCCGCTGGTGCCCTTAATCGTGTAGACGTAACTCGCCGTGATCGGTTGCGACGCGTCAGGGGTCCCGCCGACAATGTCGATCACCCAGAACCCGGTTTGGTAGTCGATCCGCCCGGTGCCGCCACCCGGTTCAACCTGTGTCAGGACGCCGGCGGCATTGTCAAAGAAGCTGAACTGGCTGCCGACGCGAAGCGAGAAGGAGTCAGCCACGATCGGCAAGTTCGCAACGTAGCCGGAGTAACGGAATCCGGGGTTTGATGCAGGGGTCTCGCCAACCTTCTCGCCCGACACGACCTCCTGGCCGCCTTCATTTCCCGGATTGACGACCGTGCCATTCACCACGGGGCCGCCGTCCGGCGCCCGATAGGTTCCGCTGAAGTCGATCCAACTGTACGAGTCGTTCCAAGCCTCGTCTTCGCTTGTGCCGGTCCATTCGCAGCCACACAAAAACGCAACAGCCAGTGCTCCTGCCACACTCGACAAACGGCGCATGACGATACAGTCCTTTCTGCCCGACTCCCCTATGACGCCGCCGGCGCCATGGCTGGATAATCCTCTAATCAACCGGAAACTGGCCAGACCAGCCCGATCACGGATCAACGATGATCCATGTTGTTAACACACTTGGTGACGCGTTGCAAGGATTCGTGGGACCGGGCGGGCCAGGAATCTGACCCGCCCACGGCCGCAAGACGCCCTTCCGTCTCGCGTGCGTTCTGTCGCGCTCAGCGCCCTTCGATGTACGATTCGTCAATCACGGCCCGGACGCGGAAGAACCCGTTGGATCCACCGTCGGACGGCTGCATCGGCACACTGACCGCTGCGGCGGCCGTCTGGGTTGTCAGCGTTCCGGCCTCCATCCACTCGGGGGGCTGCAGCGAGCCGGTGCGCTCGATCAGATAATCGACCATCAGCCCCAGTTCCGCCGGTCCGTCACCGGCGGCATTCAGCGGCGTCACGCCGCCAATGCCGATCCACTGCCACTGCAGGGCCAGATCGCCCGCGCCGGCGCGGCTCGCCCCCGTGATCTCCAGGTAGTTGGCTTCGGTTGTCAGGAAGCCGATGTCGCGGTCGACCCGGTCCGTCAGCCCATCGCCATCGGTGTCCGGATTGGTTGGATCGGAGTCGGTGTAGTACTCGGCATAGTCATTCAACCCATCGCCGTCGAGGTCCGTGTACGGCGGACTCGACGGAATCGGCCCCGGACCGGACACTGCCAGCCAGTCGCCACCGCCCGAGCCGTTGATGCGGTACTCGTAGGCATCCGGAATCTTGTCCTGATCCGTGTCGACATCCTGGAGATACAGGCGATAGGCCGGCTTGTTGTCGGTGTCGTCGGCCGTGATACCGCGCACCCCAAATGGCCAGACGCTGTCGCTATCGGTACGCACATAGCCCCAAGACTCCCAGGTATCGCGCTCGCGGTCGGAGTCCTGATCCACAAAGGCGCGCACGTAGTAAGTTCCCGGGCTGAGCCCGGCCAGGGTGACGGTTCCCGTGGCACTCAGTGTCATCTCCGCATCCGGCACACCGTTGAAACTGCTGGTCCGGAAGGCCTGCACACGCAGCTTGCCGGCCATCGACGACACAGCCGTCCCGTAGTAGCGCGCATCCGCCACCAGCCACCCCGTCTTGTAGGCCGTGGCCGAAGTGGCTTGGACATCGGCCATGAAGGACTGGTAGCCGGTCCAAGCGCTGTAGTAGACGCTGCCCGTTTGCACCTTCGGACTGTAGGCCCGCAGGCGCCACTGGTAGGAGCCGTTCGAGAAGAGCTGACCGTTCGGCAGGGTGTTGAGGAAGTGGTAGGGCAACTTCCACACACACAAGTCCCCGCTCCGCCGGTAGGGCGCCAGGTGGCGCCCGGTGTAGACCACTGCGTTCGGCGAGGCCGCGCGGCGGATCTCGATCTCGAACTCGGTAGCCTCAGCCGCCATGGTCCAGCGGAACTCGGGCCGGGCGTAGCGCAAGTAGGCCCCCTTCGGATCAACAGTCACCGGCGCTGCCAGTGCCGCGCTGTAGAGGTTGGTGAAGGTGCCCTGCAGAATCCCGTCCAACTTCCACTGGTAGACCATCGTCTGGGCCGAAAGACCCCAGTCGAGGCCATAGCCGCCCAGTGCGAGTTGGTCCTTGTTGTAGATGATGTCACCCTCGTGCAGCCAGGTGCGGGGCGCGCGGAAGGTCCGCGTGAGCACCGGCGTGCCCGAACGGGTGATGATCACCGTATGATTCTGGTCGTCGCCGGCCGGCACGGTCCAAGCGAACCGGGCGTAGCTGCGAGCCTCGTCGGTCAGACCGAACTCGAGTTCCGCCAGATCCCAGCCGATCGGCTTCACATAGCCCTCGGACAGGGCGGCCGGCTCACCGGCGCTCCAGGTCTGGTCGTCGTTGTTGTCAATGAAGGCAAAGAAGTAGTTCTTGCCCTCGCGCAAGAAGCCAGTGTCCGCCGTTCGCAACGCAACCGAGATTGGCCAAGCATTAGCAACATAGTAGCTGTAGGTGGCAGAGATCGCCACACCGGGCTGCAGCGTGCCGTTGTTGACCAAGACGCTCAGGTCCAGGGTGTACTGCCCGGACGCGTAGTCGATCGTTCCGATCGGCACAACACCAGCCACGACCTGCCCCGCAGCATTGTCCTGTGCGAAGATCACCGGGCCTCCGCCAAGGGTGGTCCTGAAGAACTGCACTAGCCCGCGCGACAGGCTGCCAGGAGCCAGATAACCGGTGAAGATGGTCTTTGCATCCAACCGGCCAATCGGCACGTTGGCGATCTGTGCCGCGGCGTCGATCGGAACCAGGAAGGTAGCGTCGGGCTCGCCATCCATGGCGGCCGTGGTGTATGCCTGCACCACCAGTCCGCCCTGGACGTCTCGCAGCCCACTGTATCTGAAGATGGCCTTCACGAGCGGCTGCGGATACTCGGGAAACGCAACCCCCTGCACCACTTCGCCAACAATCGCGTCTGGGCGTGTGCCGGGCTCCAGCCCCTCCGGGTCTGCCCGGCACTCGGCCCACGTGCTCCAGCCATCGCCATCACGATCCAGGTGCGCGTCATAGAGCACGGGGGAGACATAGTTGGCGTCGAACTGGTATTCCCAGGCGTCTTCCATGAAGTCGGCGTCGGTGAACCGTTCGCCGTAACGCCGCTGGTCGTCGGCCGGGTTGTCTGACTTGTCGTCAAAGTCGTTGATCCCGTCCAAGTCGGTATCGAACGCCCAGGGGCTGGTGCCGGCCAGATACTCGGCGTAGTTATTGAGCCCGTCGCCATCGGGGTCGCCAAACTCGCCGTATCTCTCGTTGGGGCCATGGGGATCGAGATAGTCGAGCCCGTAGAGGAGTTCCCATTCGTCCGGCAGGCGATCGCCGTCGCTGTCGTACGGATCGGTTCCCAAGCCGGCGCCGTCCCACATGGCAACGTCTTCGTCGGCTGCGGCCCAGCGCAACGGCAGCAGGTCGGGATAGTGCGGCAGATTGCGCGGGTCAAGGATGTCGAGCGAGAAGCCGGCCGGCAACGGCAGGAACGGATGGAACTCGCCGACCGGCACGAAGCCGTAGCGGCTCCACGTGCGATAGACCAGGCCGTAGGGATTGGCCGTATTGGGGAAGAAGTCGCCTGTCAACACCGGCGAAAACTGCGATCCCGTGTCGCGCGGCGTATTCAGCGGCACGTGGCTGACCAGGTTTTCGATCAACGGCAGGTAGCGATATTCGTCATACCACTGCGAGCGGTCTGGCGCCAGCGACCAGAAGGGCACGGTGGTATAGCTCGGCGGCCGGCCATCCAACACCTCGAAGCCTTGCGGGAAGACGTTGTCGTGGTCCGGATCCGGCGTATCGTCGAACGCGTAGCAATACATTAGGCCAGGCCCACCGAGGGCAGGCGAAATCGACAGGTTGATCACATCCGCGCGGGTGTAGCGCCGGTTCTTGTCGAACTGAATGTCCGCCTTGGTACGGGGGGCGTTCCAGACGCGCACCTGGTCGACCCAGCCACGGAAGTAGTAGCCGAGTTCCGGCTGGCTCTTCTCCAGGCCACGCGCCGGACCGTTCAGAATGGCATGGCCATCCACCCAGCCGCCCGGGTTGTTGTCGCCGGCGCCGACCACAATCGGCATCGGATAAGTGTAGCCGACCTCTGCGACGGGATCGTTGTTGTCGCCGATGATCCATCCGCTCATCGGGATCTCCGACGACGGCGTCACCGCCGCTTCCTCGCCATCGACGTAAAGCGTGAGTAGTCCGGTCCACTGGCCGTCCGCGCGGAAGGCGCCACCATAGGTAGCAGCCAGATGATACCAGCGGTTGGGCACCACCGCACCTTGGGCCGAGGCCTTGGCCTCGACAAACAGGAAAGGCACCTGCGAGCCGTTGTACGACGCGAAAGGCCGACCGTCGCCGTCCAATCCCAGACGGAAATTCACCACCACAGCGGCCGCCGGAAGCTGGTGGTGACCTTGCTCGACCAGCGCGGGCCGCTCGACGAGCGTTTGCCTAACTCCGGTGACGGGCGTCTCAGCCCGCATCCAACACTCGACCGTGAACAGCGACAGATCGAAGGGGTTATGCACATATTGCGGCATGGTGCGTGCAGCGGCATCCCCGTTGAGGTAGAGCGCCCGGCGTTTGGGCGGCGTCAGGCTGTCAAGCGGATCGGTGACGCCCACGGAGACGCTGGGTTCGTGCACGAGTTCGGCCCGGTCAGCCAGGAAGTCGTTGTCCGTGTCGAACCCTTCGTTCATCTCTAGATCATAGGCATAGGTGGGCGGCAGATCGAACAGCCCCAGCACGAGCGGATCGAAGAACCACCAAGGGTCAAGCGGATTGCCGAAGATGTCTCCCACCCAGTAGTACAGGTTCACGAAGCTGTAGGGCGAGGTGGCATCCGTCATCCAGATGGGGCTGGGATCGCTGTGGTAGTTCGGTGGCGCGCGGTTGGTCACCGACTGACCCTGCAGCGATTCATCAATGTCCGAGAGCTGATCCTGGTCGGAGTCGCTCAACAGGTTTCCCGACAGCCAAGGCCGCGAGCGGAAATCGGGCGGCCAGCCGACCGGAACATTGTATTCATCGTAGGGCATCCAGGAGGCCGCATCCTGAGGCTGGGCAAAGACCTTGGTGCGCACAATGTCGATGGTGCCGTACAACGGATTGAGACCGTGGAAGGACTCCCAGTAGTCGTCCATGCCATCGATGTCCGTGTCGTGCGAGAGCGGATCGGTGGAGGAGTACCACCGTCCCGTAAGCGATTCACGAGCCGTAACGAAGGTGTAGGGGACCTTGTGGTAGATGGGGCCGATCAGAAGGTAGGGATCCCAGTCGCGTGGTGCGCGCCCGCCCGGGCCAATGACCCATTCGCCGCCGTTCGCCCACGTACCGTCCGGCGACGACAGGATCGGGTTGAAGAAGTCGTAGGGCTCATAGCCGTAGAGTCCGCGCGGGTTGCTCGACTCCCAGGCGGGCTGCCCGAGGTTGTATTGGAACTGCCAGTGGTAGACCGAACTGATCATATACTCCTGGTAGTTCACTAGACCGTCGCAGTCCGGATCGGCCGTGAACTTGCTCCCGTCGTTGTCGCCGTTGTCGTAGATCGTACCGTTGCAGGTGGCATTGTTCGGTCCCACCGTGCCCATCACGCCGTACCTCGACTCCCAGGCATCGGGAATATGGTCGCCATCGGTATCGACCGTGGTCGGGCAGAGCCCGCCATCCTCGGCCGTGCCGAAGAGCAACTCGCCGGAGAAGAAGTCCACGATCGCGTTGGTCACGGCGTAGGCTGCGGCCGCGGTGTTGAAGAACGTGCGCTCCTCGCCATCCGTCATCTGGTCAGAGTCGGTATCGGCATCCCAGGGATCGGTGGGAAAGCGCTTGTTGAACCAACCCGGTACAGAGTAGCCGACGGCGTTGGTGAGTCCGCCGCGAGGCGTTACGGCCGAGTGGAACTCGTCCAGGTTGGAGAGCCCATCTTCCCGGGCATAGACAAACAGGTGCTTGGAGACCGGCAGGTCGACGTCCAAGCCGGCGTCGGTGGGGTCAATCGGGCTCAAACCCACGTAGAGTTCCCACGCGTCATAGATGCCGTCCAGATCGGCATCGTGCGCGAATTGTGGGGTGTCGGCAGCGCGCGAACCGGGATGTGTGGAGGCCCACTCCAGTTGGTTGGTCAGAAACATGGCCGCGGGCGCCCAGGTGCCACGCAGTTCCTCGAGATTCCAGTAAGCCGCGGTGTTGACGCCGCCACCCAAACGCAACCCATTCAGTTCATCAGGACCCCAGCCGGTATATGGGTTGAAGCCCAATGCGTTGTAGACATCCCGGTGCTTGATGGGAATGCCGTTGGTAGTGGCAGCCGCGTAGTAGTCGAGGTCGGGATTGTCCTCGGCATCGTCCGAAAGCGGATTGTTATTCGAATTGCGGTTGTACCAGGGATCGTAGCCGAAACAGAGCTCCCATCCGTCCGGGAGGGCATCGTAGTCGGTATCCCACACGAACGGGTTGGTGCACCAGCGCCGCCCACTGGCCGGCCGCACAAAGCGCTCGACCGGATAGAAGTAGGCCGAACCGGTCGTGTTGGTGACAAACAGGCCTGAGGCGCGGTACTCGTCGTCATCGGTCAGCCAGGCAATCGGCCGGCCGGGCGAGAATGGCGCCGGGCGGGTCGAATGGATGTAATCCAGGTCCAGATTGCTGGCCAGCGTGTTGGTGACGATAGACAACGGATCAATGAAGAACTTGGCCGGGTTGAAGGGGCGGAAGGATGTCACGTTCCAAACCGTCACGGTCTCCGTGATTGAGGGCCAGTAGGTCTGGTTGGCCAGCGGAATGGGCACACCGTTGAGCGTCTGCTGGTGCCACTGGTCCCAGGAGTACTCGAAGCCGTCGTCGAAGTCGTCGCCTTCCGAGTCGGTCTCCAACGGATGCGAACTGTCGCCTGTGTCCAGGGTGTTGGGGATCGCACGCTGGACTGGCTTGAGCAGCGTGTTGATCCACCCGTCAGACGCGGCTGCGCTGACGGCAACAATCTCGCAAGTAACCGGGGTTTGCGCATCGGGCCCGGAATACTCCTGGACGTTGAAGAGCGGGAAGTTAGCCATCTCACAGCCCGTGGTGACATCCCAGTGCAGATCGCCGTCGGGGTTGCCATACGCGCCGTAGCGACTGTTGATGGCGTATGTGCCGGGATCCAGCAAACCCGGCGGCGGCCGACCGACAGCCGTGGCCGGCGGATTGTCGAACTGGAAGCGGAAGTATTCCCAGCCGTCGTCCATGGCGTCGTTGTCCGTGTCGGCGCTGAGCGGGTTGGCATCCAGGAACAGACCGGTCACGGTGTTGGAGTACGAGATCGTGAACTCGCGGAAGTTGTCCAGTCCATCGTTGTCCGGATCGCCGCCGGCGCCGTTGTCGCCCACCGAGTTGAAGGGATCGAGCCCATAGCGGGACTCCCAGACGTCGGGCAGTCCGTCGTTGTCGGAGTCATCGTCCAACAGGCGGAATTCGGCAATGATCGAGATCGCCTGGTTTACGGTGATGTTGATGTTGGGGTTGTTCTCCATGCCAACCGGGATCACGCCCGCAGCCGGGATCGAACTCCACTGCACGAAGGCATAGCCGGCGCCGGGCGCGGCCGCCAGCGGCAGGCTCGTGCCGTCCGCATACCAGTTGCGATTGTCGCCGGGGTTGTTGAACGAATCCTTGATCGCCACGATGTCGCCGGCGCCACCGGCCACCACGCCATCCACAGCCCACTCGCGCTGCCAGGTCCAGGTCAGGGCGTTGTTGGCATTGATCTCGTTCAGGAAAGTGTAGCTGGTGGTGCCACCGGTGGGCGGAATCTGCGGGCCGCCAGAAATCCAGCCATTGCAGCTGTAGCGCTCGGTGGCGGAGACTTGAACGGTGGCGTTCGGCACCGTCACCACCGGCTTGGTGAAGGCCGCGGCAGGTTGCAGGTAGGTGAGCGCCGGCTGGGTCGGATCGTAGATCTTGTGGGTAATCGTATAGAGCGTCGCAAACTCGGCCAGAACGGCATAGTCGGCGTCCATGATGATGTAGTACCTGGTCGTACCGGTGGAGTTGTCGATCTCTACGCGGGGATGGGGCACGCCCGGAACCGTGGGGTCAGCCCACTGGCGGAAGACGAAGCCGGCGTTCGGCGTCGCGTTGAGAAAGACCTTGGTTCCGGTATCGTAGGTGTTCGCGCCGATTGGAGGCGAGATGGCTGAATGGTTGCCATCGCTGGAGACGGTCAGCGTACGCTGCTTCGGCCGGAACGTCGCACGGATCGAGATGGTGCTATAGCCCGCCTGCAACTCCGCGGTGGTGAAGGCGTCGAACTCGTCGATGAAGAGGGCGCTGCCACTGGGAACCACGGTCCAACGGTCGAACTCGTAGTTCTTGAGCGCGCCAGTGACGGGATCGGAGATCAACACATCAGCGCTGAGTTGCCACGTCTCTAGCGGATTAGCCAGCGTGGTCGACACGGTGGCCACGGCGGTGCCATTCGGAGAGGTCTGTTCGAGAAACTCCCCGGTGTCGAGACACTCGGCCGACACATAGGTGCCCGGAACAGACATGCCCAGGCGCAACGTCAGCGCGTGGGCCGAAACTGCCGACAGCAGGCTGCACGCCAGCGTGGTCAGTGCCAGCGCGTTAGGCCGGCAGGTAAAACCAGAACCTCTGAATGTCTTCATTTCCCGCTCTCCTTCTCAAACCGCTGACGCTGTGCCAGCAACTGACCCTGCATCCGCTGCATCTTCTCGATCTCGTCGTCAATCTGCCTGATCTCTTGTGACTGCCCCAGGCGCTCGTCGTAGCGTCGGCGGGCGGCCACCGCAGCCTCGTAAAGCTGGCGCAGTTCGGGATCCCGTTCGCGCGCCTCGCCGACCAACTGCGCCTTGCGCTGCGTCAGTTCGGAAATCTGTCGCGCGTTATCGCGCATCATCAGCCGCAGGCGGGCCGGCAGATTGGTGGCTGCCTCTGCCGGGCTGGGCAACGGCACCATGGGCTCGGACCACGCCGGCTCGGACTCCGCGGCGGCCGTGGCGGCAGATGCGTCGACGGGCGCAGCGACGGCCGCGGCGTTGGCCGGCGACGGGCTGGGGGCCGGCTTCTGCCGTGGCCGGCAACCGAGCACCAGGCTACACGCCACCAGCACCAAGCAGACACCGTACCGCCAGCGCGTAGCCGCATCATTCGTGCGTCGTGTCTTGATTTCCACGCGTCCGATCTCCCCGCTCACGCCTCCCGCACGGGCGTCTGACAACGCCCAGACGGGCCTGCCTTCGCCCGCTCGTCGTGTATCGGTCATGGTGTCACCCGCTGAACTCGGTAGAACCGCAGCGGGTTTGCCAGCGGCACGACATTCGTGTAGCCCAGCGTGCCGGTGACCGGCGCCATCTGGGTAGTCACGTCGTTCCAGGCGCCCGTGGGCGTGGGTCCGTCCTGAAGCTTGTAGGTCGCACTGGCCACGGCATCCCACTCCAGAATCAGCGGGTTCACGCTGATGGCGGTGATCCAGAAGTCAGCTGCGCCGACATCGAATAGTGTACCCGTCACGTAGGCCGACGGATCCTGAGTCAACCCCTCCAGATCGACCGCGCCGCTAACGATCCCGCTGACAGGGCCGAAGTCATCGCCATCGACCGTGTAGACAAGCTGGTATTGGGTCGCAGAGTTTCGTGTCATCGCCAGCGGCAACGTCACCACCCCGCCCTGCAGTTCCAGCCGGACGGTGGCCGCCGGACTGATGTCCTTGGAGAAGGTTACCGTCAACGTCACGTTCTGCCCCGCGATAGCCGGTCCAATGGCATCGGAGACGACCGATAACACGGTGGGCGGCGCACCCACCGTAAAGAGCGTTCCGGCTGCATAGGCCACCGGGTCCTGTTCGAGGCTTGACAGATCGAAGGCGCCGCTCAGGGTGCCGGTGACCGGACCGGCGTCGTCCCCGTCGACCGTGTAGAACAGCCGGTAGACCGTCGCCGAAACACGCGTCGTCGTCAGCGGCAAGGTCACCGCCCCGCCCTGCAGTTGCAGTTTGACGCCCGACGTGGCGGCGATCGATTCGGAGAATGTCGCCGTCAGCCTCACGGTTTGGCCGGCCACAAGCGTTCCCGTGGCATCCGAAACCAGCGACAGGATCTTCGGAGGCGCGTAGGTGGGGGTGGACGAGCCGAGCGGGTCGCGTCCATTGATCATATCCCACAGATCGCCGCCGCCGTTGTCGTTACTGTCGGGGTCGCGCGGGTTGGTCCGCGCCCGGTACTCACCCAGGTTCGAGAGCCCATCGCCGTCGGCGTCCAACGCCGGATCGCACACGAGGTAGGAACCAAAATAGTAATCCTCCCACACGTCGTCCATGCCGTCGCCATCCACGTCCAGCAGCAGTTCGAGCCACTGGATCCGCGCATTGCCGGTATCCGCCACCAACGCGCGGTGGCGGTTGCCACTCCACACAAAGACGCCTTCCGGCAGCCGGAACTGGCCGAGCTCCGAGCCGAAATAGCCGGGGTTGCCTAACGTGGCGGCGGGATAGACCGCCAGGGGTGTGCCGGTGGACGAGAAGATCTGCAGGCGGTTATTGGCCTGTTCCATCACGTAGATGCGCCCGCCGATGCCGATCGAAAGTCCGGCCGGCGTCGCCATCTGACCGAGACCCGAGCCGTTGCCGCCACCGATGGTGCCGAGGTAGCCACCCGAAGTCCGGGAGTAGGCCCTGACCAAACCGTGGTCGGGATCGGCCACGACGATGCGCGTCTGGTCCACGGCGATGGCTGAAGGCGCCTTGACGTACCCGGACGCGCCCACCGGCAGGTAGGCCAAGACCACGGGACTCAAGCCTTCGGAGGTCAGCCGCTGGATACGATAGGTGGATCCGACCTTCTGGCTGTCGATCGCGTAGATGCTGCCAGCCGCGTCCACGGCCACGTCCTGCGGGTTCTTGAAGCGCCCGGTCTGGTCCGGGGTGCCGGATGTGCCGAAGGCCGGCGCCGCGGCACGATAGGTCAGCGCTCCGGTCGTCGGGTTCGCGTCGAAAATCAGCACGCGTCCTGCGCCGCTGTCACCATTGTCCGTCACGATCACGCGGTTGCGGTTGGTATCGACGCACAGGGAGGTCGGATCGAAACGATAGGTGGATCCGCCGGTCGTGACCGAGTTGACCGTGGACTTGCGCGTGGTCAAGGTGCTGTTGTAGACCAACACTGAACCGTACTCGGTGACGTTCTTGCGGCTGACGACATAGACGTGGCTGCCGAGGGCCGCGGCGCGGCGCGGCGACCAGATGTCGTTGTCTACGAGCGAATCGTCGTTGCCGCCGCGCAGGTTCGTCTGGACGTCCTGCAAGGGCGCGAGCGGCGTGATGGGATCGCGCGGGTCGAGCCCCATGGCGATGGCCCACCCGTCTGGAATCGTGTCGCCGTTGCTGTCGCGGCGGTACTGGGTGGGGGTGCCGACGGTCCAGCCGCCAAAATCGCGGGTCTGGCTGGTCGCGGAGGTCAGGGTATAGAGCGCCGAGTTGCCGTAGGCCACCGCCAAGTCGAAGGTAGCCGCATCCCAGGCGCGCACGTAGACCTTGGTGTTGGCGGCCAGACCGTGCAGAAAGGCGCGGTTGAAGTGGCCGAGATTGGGCGAGACGTTGTCGGCGCCAAAGCGGCCGTAGGGCAGGTTGTCGTAGAACGTATAGACCACGCGGTCGTCGTCCGTAGGCGCACCGTAATACGTGGGCGTATCGATCTGCCCGTCCGCGCCGGCCGAGATCAGTTGGAAGAGCGACGAACTGCGACTGCCATTGCCGCTCAACGGACGCCCCAGCCAGTCCTTGACGCCACTCAGGGCCTGCGCGGTCAGGGTCTTGGTGCGACTGGCACCCGAGATACCCTGCACGTTGAGAGGCACGGCGTTGTCGGTCACGAAGGCCGTCCCCAGAAAAGCGTCGTGCATCAGGGGGATCTGACCATACGAGAACGCGGCCGGGAGTTCGGTTTGGACGCGCACGACCTGGCTGGTGTAGATGTCGCCCGGCAACATGAAGCCATAGGGCACCGGGTTGTCCGACAGCAGTTTGATGGCCGAGTCTGGTAAGCCGTAGACGGCATTGACCTGGTTCTGCTCCTGCGTCGAAGAGTTGTAGGCGCGCGTGGTCAGAATGTAGGTGTTGCCCGTGGCCAGCGGAGTTGGTGTCGCATCGAGTAACCAGACTCCGGGGGCCTCGAGGCTGAGCACGCGGAAGTCGTCGATATAGATGCCGGCGCCATCGGCGTACTCCGGTCCATAGACGCCGTAGTCATAGATGTCCGAGACCATCCGCACCCGGATGTCGACCGCACGGTTGGCATAGGCAGAAGGCAGTTCGACGACATAACGGTCCCAGGCGCCATAGGTCTTGGGCGGCAGGGTGGCAGAGAAGAAGTCCATCACCCCGACCACCTGCCAGCCGCTGCCGGAGCTAACCTCCACCACGCCATAGTCGCCGCCGCTGAGGAAATCGGTGTAGTAACCATACCCCAAGTCCAGACAGACGCGGAAGTCGACCACCGGGCGGTCCGCGACAAAAACCCGGGGCGCCTGCAGCCAGCCGTTCAACAAGCTCGGATAGTAGTTGCTGAGGACCGTGCCCCAACAGGCGTTGCCGCTGTAGGCAGCCGTCGGCCAGTAGAGCCCGTTGTAGCCTCCGGAAACGCTCGGCGGTGCCCCGAGTTCCCAGGCCTTGGCTGTGAACTGACTGTAGACGTTGGTGGATGTGGTCCAGAGCCCCTGCCCGTTCTCGAAGCGGTCGAAGAGATGGGTCACGGCGAATGGCACCACCGCCGTGTAGTAAGGCGACGCCAAGTTGGGGTTGCCGGCCAGATCGATCACCTTGCCGCCGGGAAGTCCAATGACGATGCGACCGTAGTCGCGGAAGCCTTCGACCTCAATCAGGAAGCGTTCGCCGCCGCCAGTAACGCTGGAGACGTAGACGCCGGGCACCGTGGACTGACTGAGATCGAAATCGCCCGGTTCGAGTCCCAGCACGATCTCGTTGAACCGCACCTCGAAGATCGCGTAACCGTCGGTGTTGGCCACGTTGTCGCCGGGGATGCAGGTCAGCACGCGGATGTCGGTCACATAGGGGGCATCCGCATCGGGCAGCCGGTCGCGCCACGTGTAGAGCAACCCCTGCCGGTCTGCCAGCCACATCGTGCCATAGTCGGCATTGTCGCCGTTGAAGGTATACGCACAGGCCTGGAACGCGCCGTCGTCTTGCAATCCCACGGTCGCCTGGCGGGCGGCCCCATAGGCGCTGTCCTGCGCCACGTTGCGGTAGTGGCAGGCGACCGCGCTGTTGTCGGCCTGGTTCTCGTACAGGACGGCCTGGAAGTCCAGCCGTACACCCGAAGCCGCCGCGATGCCCATGTTGCGCCAGGTCACGATCGTGCGTTGCGGCAGCGTGCTGGTGACGTGCTCGACGCTCACGGTCGTGGTGCCGCTGATGAAGCGCAACTCGTCCCACAGCGGGAAGATAAAGGCGTTTTCGGGCGACTCGTTTGGCAGGGCGGTGTTCGGACTGGCCGGAAGCGTACGGTCGGCCAGCGAGATCGCCCCGTTGGCATGCACCCACAACTGGGCGTATTCGGCGTTGTAAAACCGGAAGGGGAATGGAATGGGCACGGCCGTGGCCCCGAGTTGCGAAATCGTCAGATTGGTTGCGCCGAGACCCGGTTCGACCCACGCATAGGGCGTGGACTGGAACTGATAGTTGTAGGAGACCTTCAGCCAGACCGGCCGTTCGAGCAGCGCCTCGGGCGGCAGACTCGTCAGGTTGGTGAAGCTCAAGGTGTTGACGTATCGGCCTTCGGGCAGGGCCAGGGTTTCGGCATTGGTTACTGCAATCACCGTTTCGCTGCCGGCGCCAGCCAGCGTACCCAGCAGCGGGTCGCCCAACACCTGATCACCGAAGCTGTCGAGGTAATAGACCGTCAGCCAGTTGGTCGAGGCCGTCATCTGCCAGTCGATCGCGTTGGTCGCTGCATTACGCAGTCCGTAATACAGCGTGTCGGGCACGAACGGACCTCCCGGAGGCCCAACCATCTTGACGCGCTCACGCGGCGTGACGACCAGCTTGGCCAGATTGCGGATGGCTGCCGGCAGGTTCAGTTCGCCGCCAGTCACGGTGCGGTTGAGCAAGTCGGGAACCTGGTGGGCGGGCTCACTCGCCGCATTCACGATGGCATCACGAATAAAGGTATAGGGGCTGCCGGGAGCAATGCTGTAAAGCAGCGCGGCCGCACCCGCCACGTGCGGGCCGGCCATCGAGGTTCCCGACAGATAGGTGTAGTTGTTGTCCGCCCCGTTGTAGGTGCTGTAGATGCCGCCGCCGGGCGCGCCCAGGTCGACCGTCGTCAGGCCGTAGTTGGAGAAACTCGACCGGCTGTGGACTCCCAGCGAGCCCTGATCGAGCGAAGCCACCGAGATGATGTTGTCGGCCGGATAGCTCGCCGGGTAGGCTGGATAGCTGTCGTTGTCGCTGTTGTCGTTGCCGGCCGAGGCCACGAAAAGCTGGTCGGCGAGACGGCTCGCCTCGATCGCATCCACCATGGCGTAGGAGAAGCCGCCGCCACCCCAACTGTTGTTCGAAAGATGGATGCGCGGCCGGCCGCTCTGACCATTGAACCAGGACAGGTACTCGATCGCCGCGGTCAGACCCGCGATGCTGCCGCCGGACGGTCCCAGTCCCTTGATCGGGAACAGACCGACCTTCCAGCTGACGCCCACCACGCCCTTGCCATTGTTGCCGACGCCGCCGATCGTACCGGCGCAGTGTGAGCCGTGACCGACATCGTCCGTGGGATCGTTGTCGTTGTTGACAAAGTCCCAGCCGCGCACGTCGTCGACATAGCCGTTGCCGTCATCGTCCAGGTTGTTACCGGGGATCTCGCCGGGATTGACCCATTGGTTGGCCACCAGATCTTCGTGCGACAGGCGCATGCCGGTATCGATCACCGCCGCCACAATCTGGTCGCTGCCGGTGCTGACGTCCCAGCCGGCTGCTGCCTCGATCGCTTCCATGCCCCACATCTGGTTCGGAAAGGCGGGGTCGTTGGGGACCAAGTGATGTTGCACACGATAGTTGGGCTCAACATAGTCCACGTCGGGATCGGCTGCCAGACGCTTGGCCACCCGCTCCAGATCGGCCAACCCGGAGCCGGCCGGCAAACGCACCAGTTCCACGGGCAGCCGCTTCATCTGCCGGACCGTCTCGAGCCCCAACGCGCGCCGCACCGCCGCCAAGCGCCCCGGCGCGGACCATCGGTTCGCGGCCTGCCGCACGACCGCAGCTTCACGGTATCCAACCAGCAGTTCGCCCGGCACGATGTCAGCCTCGCGCAGGTTCGCCCAGGCGACGTGGGCGTCGCCACGCGGCGCACGTTCCGTCACGCCGCCCGCGCCGTGGCAGAACCACGCCAGCAGGCCCACGAACAGACTGATTAAAATCGGCTTCTTCATCCGGCGACTCCTTGCTACCGGCCACTCAGGGCGTCACGCTGCGCATGGTCCCACGCATCAGAACATTACTGGCTTGCTGGCCGCCAGGCTGCAGGCCAAACGGCCCCCTGCGCCCGGACTGCAGTTCGGCATCCGCGCGGCTCAGGCTCGACCGTACCGCCTCCTGCGCCGCCATGAGTTCACGCACGTGCGGCAACTGATTCAGCCGCTGGTCATACTCCGCGCGCAGGCGTACGGTCTCTTGCTGCAATTCTTGCAACCGCCGGCCCATTTTCGCCAGTTCGGGGTCGGCCTGGTCGGCCTTTGCCCGGGCTTGCGACAACTGTCCACTGAGCTGCCGCAGGCGTCGGGCCAAGGCCTCGCGCGCCCGGGCGGGATCCGCAGCCGCGGTGTTGGTCGCATTCGCGCTCAGCGCTACCTGCGGGATCCCGACCTTGTCCGCGGCGCGCGCAACTTCCATCGGCATAATCCAAGCCAAGCAGATTCCCAGGAATCCAAGGCCGACGCACAACGCGCATTGGAGACGTTTTTTCATGGTCGCTGAACAATCGCCCATCGAATTGATCTTTAACAAATGAAGATTATCACACCGTCCGCCTGTCTACAATTCACATTTCATCTGCCGCAAAGGGGAATGCGTTCTTTTTCTCCCAGTCGTCCCTTTTTCCGGCGCGCCGACGCAGGTCGTCACCTGCGGCACCAGGGCGGCGGGCGAGCACTTCCGGCCAAGCCCCGTCAGCGGCCCTTCCGGAGCGACCGACGACAGGCTTGACGGCGTCCACGGTGCCGGTAGCACTCGAGTTTTGGCGGTAACCGAGCCGCCGATGCCTCTGACGGATGCGCGTCACGGGTAGGCGCCTCCGGTCGCTTCACGACACGCGGCGCGCCAGTAGGGGCATTCGGCACTGAGGGCTTGCAGCGGCAGTTGGGGGTGGGTGGAGAGGTATTGGCCCGCGGCCAGGCGCACCCGGCGATGGCTCGCAAGGTGGCAGACCTCCACGACGCCCGAACGTACCCCCACCCACGAACTACCGGCGTCGGCCAGAACCCGGAATTCCGTGCCCTGCACTCGCACCGCCAGGTCGCGCGTCAGAACCGTGAACGCCTCCCCGACCGCGGCCGACCGGGGGCGAACCGAAAAATCTATCGCACCGCCGGCCAGGCGCACCCCGGCGACCCCATTCGTGACGAAACAGCTCCAAACGGTGCGTCCGAAGGCCTGTAGGTCACCGGTGTCCGTCAGGCGTGCCCGCAGCGCGCCGTCCGCCTCGGTTACGAGCCGCACGCCGGCTTGCACCACCATGCCGCTACTGACGGCCACCGCCCGCTCGTCCCAGTCGGACTGGACCCACGCGCGTCCGGCGCAGGCCGTCACATGCATGGCACCAGGGCGGCGGGCGAGCGCGTCGAGCGGCACCATTCGCGGCAATCCCCGGGCCGCCGTGCGAACGACCGCGGTCGGCTGCGGCGCGAAACCCGAACGCGGTCGGTATACGCGCCAGGCCGCCACCCCCAGCAGCGCAGCCGCCACCAGGCCAGCCGCCCGGGCCAGGATCCACCACCCCGGCCGCGTCCGACCCGCGACCGGGGAGGCAGGCCGTACCTCCGGGTCGGCCGTGCGCGTCAACACGTCCGAAATCCGCAGCCGCAACATGGCTTCGGCCAGCAACTGGCGGCGCGCGGCCACATCAGCACGCAGGACCGCATCCAGCGACGCGACCTGCTCCGGCGTGGCCGTTCCGTCCAGATAGGCCCCCACCGCCGCTGGCTCATCGGTCTTCATAGGGTCCTCTCCGCGACCGGGTGGTCCGGACTCCGACATGGCCGTCCAGGGGCTGCGCCCGATCCGAGCACCAGGCCGGCCGGCGCATGGGCCGCCGCCAGGCGCTGCTCGATGCACTGGCGCAGGGCGCGCCGGATCCGCACCAACAGCATCTCGGCCGCCGCCTCGCTGCGCCCGAGCATCCGCGCGATCGCCGCGTGGCTCTGGCGTTCGACGTAGCGCCACCGCAGCACGCGTCGCGCGCCCGGCGCCAGCTGCCCGAGACAGTGCGCCAGCGGCTCCAGGCGCAGGTCAAGCTCGTCCCCCGCCTCCACGGCCGTGTCGGCCAGCAGGTCGAGCGTTTCCTCGGAGAGCAGGGCCGGCGCGCGCGCCTGTTCGCGCCGCCACTTCAGCACCTCCAAGCGCGCAATGCCCAGCATCCAGGCGCGCATCGACCGCGCGGGATCAAAGGTGGCGGATTTGCGGCAAACCACCAGCCACACCCGCTGCTGTAAGTCGTCAGCATCCGTGCGGGAGCGGGTGGCAGAGTGCAGGTACGCGCGCACCACGGCGTCCTGCTCAAACGCCGCCCGCAAGATCTGTTCACCCGTCACGTCCAAGACACTACCTCTTGCAGGTATATCCGCAACACCGCGGAAAACCCAACGCGGCGGCGGGAGGTCTTGCAGGACGCGGGCCGGTACAGGCTCACGGGCCGGCAGCCGACAAACGGCCGACCAAGCCGGGCTTGCCAACACGATAATGCTTCGATGCGTCGAGGACGACGACGAGGACGATCGGGCAGTCCGGACTTCTGTCGCAGTTACACCCTCGTGTGTTCGCGACGCAGCCGCGCGGCAGGCTCGTCACCGGCACGTGGCCAGGATCAACTCACGGCGTCGGCTTCGGCGCCGCCGGCTGGGGCGGCGGCGGGACCGGCGCGGGGGCTATCGGCGCGGGCGCGATCGGCGGCGCCACGATTCCGCCCAGTCCGCGCGCACCGGGCGGCTGCGGACGTGGCTGTCCGGCCGGCATCAGGCTGCGCATCTGCTGATCGATCTCGCGCAGACGCATGATCGCCTGGTCCTGCTCCTTCTTCGACTCCTTCAAGGCCGGCGACTCGTCGACCGCAACACGCAACTCCTCCCGCAGTAGCCGAAGCTGGGCGTCCAGATCCTCGACCTGCTTCATCTTGGCTGCCAGTTCCGGGCTGTCCTCCAGGGCCTTCCGGCGAACATCGGCCGCCTTCTGGCTGGCTTCGCGCAGTTTCCGCATCAGGTCCATGCGCTCGGTCTGCAGCTTGGCGACGTCCAACGCGTTGGTGCCGGCTGCCGGCGCGGCGGCGGCCGGTGGCGGCGGCGCCGTAACCGCGGCGGGCTTGTCGCCGGCCGGCGTCTGGGCGCCCACACATGTTGCCAGAAGCACGGTGGCAGCGAAACCTGCCGCACCCAGGGTGAGTCCTTGTGGAATTCTCATGGTCCGAATCCTCTCCCGCCCGGCTTGGCCGGATCGTACAGAACAGTTCATAGACTGTATCCCGCCCCACACGTGCACGCAAGAGCTAAAAGCGGCCCCTGGATTGCGGGATTGCGGGAGATGGAACGGGAAACCTAGCGGGTCAGCCCGGCCACGGCCGCCCCGATGATCGGCGACTCCTCGATGCACACGAGATCGTACGACAGGCCGCGGGACTCCAGCAGCGCGCGCAGGTGGCCTTCGACGCGCGAACGAAAGCTGCCCGTGCGCGTGCGGTAGTAGGTGGAGCCGTCGATGTTGACGCACACCGGGTGCAACGGATCGCACCCCATCCCACTGGCCAGCACCGCGGCCGCAATGTTGACCGCCGTGAAGAGCGCGGCCCGCTCGAACAGGGGCCGCGCCAGCCCGACCAGCATCCGGCAGTCGTCGTCGCTGAGGGACAGCGCCGCCAGCGGTCCGGCCGCCAGCCAGGGGTTGTCCACGAAGTCGTCCAGCTCCTTGGTCGTCAACAGCGGCAAGCCCCGGATCGCGGCGGCGGCCGCCGGCGTGAAGAGATCGCCCGCCGCAGCCGCCCGCCGCAGCAGCGCCAGGCCCACCCCACCCAGGTAGGCGCCGGAGATCATCTTCTCGAAGGTGTAGGCGCCGGGATCGGCCGTGGTGGCGTCGAACTGCTCATCGAACCGGCTGCGTGGCGCGCGGCCAAAACTGCCCGATTCGACGTTCACGGCCATGGCGCCGGCGGCCGAGAGGTCCCGGCGTTTGCGGATGTTGGCGTTGCGCTCCACGTAGGCGGTGTTGGTGCCGGTGCCCAGAATGAAGCCCACGTAGCTCGAATAGTGCCGCGCTAATCCCGCGCTCTTGCCGGCCAGCAGCGTGGCCACGGTGTCATTCAGCACGGTCACCCGGCGGGTGAAGCCGCGCGCCGCCAGCGCCTGCGCCAGGCCCGAGCCGACCATGGTGCCGACCACCTCCGGCACCTGGACCTGCTTGGTCCAGCGCAATAGGCGGGCGTCGCAGGTCGGCGTGACCTCCGCTGGATAGGAGAAGCAGAAGCCGATCGACTCGGCCTTTGGCAGCACCGGCATCAGGGCGTCCGTCAGGGCGGTGTAGAAGGCCGTCGCGCCCAGCTCGCCGTGCGTGCCCGGCATGCGATGCTTGGCAAAATCCTCGATCCGCGGACGGCCCTGGGCATCGAAGCGCACGGTCGCCACGCGCAAGTTGGTGCCGCCGGCGTCCAGCACGATCACCGGCTGGTCCACCGGCACCGGCCGGTCCACCGTGATGAAGGTCGGAATCATCGGCAGCGAGCTCGGCTGGCCCGCCAGGCCGGCCGACATCTCGTGCGCAAAATCAGCCAGCAACAACTCGGCGTCCAGCGAGGCCGGGTCGAGTCCGTGCTGTTTCAGAAACGGGGTCGGGGTGGCATGCATGGTCGTTTCCACAGGAGGCGCTGCGCGTGCTTGGCGCAGAAACATCGCGGAAACGTAGCATATCGTCCGGCCGAGGTCCACCTCCGGCCGGCGCGGCCCGCCAGTTCGCATTCAGGCGGGAGCTCGGATGGAAAGCGGGAAGGCCGGAAGGTCGGACAGTTTCTTTGACAGGATTGACAGGATTGCGCGGCTGAGGCTTGCGAGCTTGACCTGAAAACGGGAGTTGCCGCCACGATTGAGGGCGAGGCAGCGGGGATTTGATGCTGTGTGGCCGAGCCCGGGCGACACCCGCCTTCACCTTGCTCCGGCGCGGCACGCAAGGTCGCCCCTCCGCGCTTCGCGTACGAGCAGTGCACCAATGGGCCGCTTCCCCGTAGTAGGGGCGCCCCAGGCCCTTGGGGCGCCCGGCGGGCGGGTCAAGGGCCTGACCCGCCCCTACCGCGCAACGGCCGAAACAGGTTGGATTTGGTCGGATGCCGCCGCCTGAAACCGGTTCCCCCGCGCCCGGCGTCGGCTCGCGGACAACTTCATTCGCCTGGCATGCGTGTCCATACGAACTCCTTCTATATGTAAGCGCGAAAATCAACACCTCGGTCGAGAACGAGAACCGCTTCGCTCCGTCGAACGCGCTTGCCGCTCCACCGGCCCGGCCGTACACTGGCGCCATTCACACGTACATCCGCGTTGGTCCCCATGGAACCGAGCACTGCCCCGCACAGCCCCAGCGACCCCGCCGCGTTCATCGCCCGCTGGCAGAAGTCCGGCGCGGCCGAACGCGCCAACTACCAACTCTTTCTCTCCGAACTGTGCGACCTGCTGGGCGTGCCGCGGCCCGATCCCACCACGCCGGATGATGCCGCCAATGGCTATGTCTTTGAACGCACCGTGACCTTCCACCACGGCGACGGCACCACCAGCACCGGCCGGATCGACCTCTATAAGCGCGCCTGCTACGTGCTGGAAGCCAAGCAGGGCGCCAACACGGTCGCCCCGTCGCTGCTGCGCGAAGCCCACCCCGTCTATGCCCTGCGCAAGGGCGTGGCCCGCCGCGGTTCGGTGGCCTGGGACGACGCTATGCTGCGCGCGCGCGGTCAGGCCGAGCAATACGCCCGCGCCCTGCCAGCCAGCGAGGGCCGCCCGCCCTTCCTGCTGGTGGTGGACGTGGGCCATACGATCGAGATCTACGCCGAGTTCACCCGCTCCGGCGGCAGCTACACCCCCTTCCCGGCTGCCGGGAGTCACCGCATCGCCCTGGCCGACCTGGCCCAGCCCGAGACCCGCGCCCTGCTGG
>CAZZCT010000068.1:0-24678 GCA_964652365.1 uncultured Lentisphaerales bacterium | reverse complement strand
AACTCGGTGTTCTTCGCCGCACCCAGGTCGTAGGCTTCGATCACCTGCGCGTGCGGCGCGCGGTCGGTGACGCGCACCGTGGCCTCGTACCAGCCGCCCTCGGCGTACTCGATCCGATAGCGGATCTCGGTGAATACCGGGCCGTTGGCCGTCTGCGTGACGGCGAACTTCTTCACCGGCCTCTTGAGCAGCAGCTTGCCCTCGCCCTTCCAGGCCCCGTCCGGGCCGCGGAACGCCAGGATCGGCGCGGGCAGGGTGTCGGCCGCGACCGGCTTATCGAAACTCTGCTCCTGCGGCGCGAGCACCCTCACAGCCAGCGACTGATTGGCGAGCACCAGCGCGTCACCATCCTTGATTGTGGAGACAGCGGCCGGGGCGGCGGGTCCGTCCTGGCGCACGGTGTAGGTCGCGCTCGCTTTCGGCGCCACGGCGGCCACGAAACTGAGCGTCGATTTGCCCCGTTCCCCCGGAGTAACCTGCACGGGCACCGGTTTGCCGTCGGCATCCAGAACACGCAGGCTCGTGCCGCCGTCCGCGGGAGCATCGATCGTGTAACTGACCAGGTCCGGCGCGAAGCCGCGGCCGGTCCAGTCCTTGATCGTGAGGGTCTGCGGCTCGGCCGCGAGTGCGGCGCCGGCGCTGAGCAGGGCGGCCATCGTGAATGCAAGCGAAAGCGGGCTGCTGGTGATCTTCTTCATGGATTCCCCTTGATGTGCTCGGGAATGGTGTTGGTCTCCAGGTCCGGGGCTACTTCTCCTCCACCACAACGCGGAAGCCGATCCGGCCGGCATCCTTCAGCGGCGGCCGATCCCATTTGTAGTACCCGGGTGTGCCGCGGAGGGCGGAGCGGCTGAGCATCCGCCCCTCCTTGTCGTCCATGGTGTGGTGGCCGGTCAGCCAGCAGCCGCCGCGCAGGACACGGTACTCACCGCTGGCCGGGCCCTTCGGGTCGGTCTGCTTCTCACTGGGATAGGTGTCCCCGTACCAGTCCGAACACCACTGCCAGACGTTGCCGTACACGTCATAGAGCCCCCAAGCGTTGGGCTTCTTCTGGCCGACCGGCACGAAATACCCGACGTAGTCGCCCATCTGCTTGTAGTCCGGATCGTCGCCGTAGTAGTAACGCGTCGTCGTGCCGGCACGAGTCGCGTACTCGAATTCGGACTCAGTGGGCAGGCGGACGTTCCTGCCGGTCTGCTCGGAGGCCTTCTTGCAGAACGCCACCGCCATCTCCCAGCGCACCCCGTCGACCGGGTAGTCCGGCCCATTGGGGGCAACGCTGGGGTTCCCGCCCATGATCTGCTGGTACTGTTCCTGGGTCACCGGGTAGATGCCCATGTAGAATGCCTTGCTGATCGTGACCTCGTGCTGGGGGCCTTCGTCGGTGGAACGTCCCTTCTCCGTCTCCGGGCTACCCATCGTGAAGGTGCCGGCCGGAATCCTGGCCAGCTTCAGCGCAATGCCGTTACCGAGGTCCAAGGTCAGTCCGGCCGGCGCTGGCGCGTCGGCGGCATGCAGCGGCAGCGCCGCGAACAGGCCGGCCAGTAACGCGGCCGACAGTGCGGCGAACGCAGGAGCGCGGCCAAAGTGCAGGCAACGCCGGGTCATGGGGTTTCTCCTCTCGATTGCGGTCGACTGCGATCGGCAGCCATCGTCTGTTGGGTGTCGCTCATCCCGGGCTCACTTCACGCCGGCCGGGATCTGCTTGATCTCGAGGCCGTCGAGCGCCTTGGCCTGCACCTGCAGTTTCCAGTTCTCGGGAATGGTATTGTTCGTCCGGACGAGTAGGGTGTTCTTCCCCGCGACCAGGTTGACGACCAGTTCCTCATGCTTGTTGACGGGCCCGTGTGCCACGTCATGCCGCAACACTGTCGCGCCGTTGACCCAGACGACGAGTCCGCGGGGGTTGCCGGGACACTCCGAGACCGACAGCGAGAGCGCGAGTCTTCCCGGCGCCGCGGCCTCGAGCACGACGCGCGCATAGGCGATCGCATCGCGGGTCAGCATGCCGCGTGAGTCCTGCACTTCGACGACGTCAATCCACCCGTCGGCGTCGAGTGCCTTGTTCACGACCCAGTCCAACGCCGCCGCTTCCGCCTCTTTCTCGGGGGGCCAGACCTGATCTTTGATGGCCTTTCTCTGGACCATATAGGAGGGGGAGATGTCGATGAAGGAGATCAGGGCCTCGGACTTGGGGGCCGCAGCGGGGGCCGGGGCCACGGTCGCCTGCGCCACACTCCCGGGTGCCTTGGTCAGATCATAGCAGGCCACGCCGTCCTTGAGCCGGATGAACAGCCTGCCGCCGCAAATGGCGGGCGACGAAAACTCCAGCGCAGTGGAACTGACCTCGAAGAAGGTCTCGGGCATGGTCGGGGTAGCGCTGAACATGGCCAGCTTCGCCTTCGGGCCGCTGACGATGTGGAAGACCTTGCCGTCGGCAAGGACGGGTGACGAGATCTTGCCGCCAGCTGACTTTTGCCAGAGGACCTTCCCGGTGAGGTCGATGCAGCGGTATGATCCCGAAAAGTCGCCGTACACATGCCCCTCGTGCAGGAGATAGCTCCCGCAGCGATCGGACTCGTCGCGGCCAAACAGTTTCTCCGAATTGTCCGGCCGCAGACGGTACCCGCTCACCTTGCCGGCGGTGATGCAGACATCTCCGACGATGACCGGCGTGCCGGGACTCGTGAGAATGCCATCACTATTCTGCCAGATCACGCTGCCGTCCTTCGGATTCACGCATGTCAATCTGCCGGTCTGCGTGATGAGCCGCGGGCCCTTCTCCGTGACCCACACGGCGGCCGAGGCGCTCTTGTCGCCATTCTTGTTGGGATCCGCCGTGGCCTGCGGGCAGGACCACAGTTCCTTGCCGGTCGCGGCGTCGAAACCCTTGAGCAGGCCGCTCTCCTTCTCAGGGTCTTTGACATTCACATTGAGATGCTTACCGCTGCCGGCGATGACCACGAGGACGCCATCAACGAGGGCCGGCGAGGAGTTGATGCCGTCTCCCTTGGGGTCCGAACAGATGCCCGGGGTCTTCCAGATCTCCTTGCCGGTCTCGGCATCCAGGCAGTACATCCCCAAGGTGCCGACCGCATAGACCTTGCCGCCGCCCACGTACGGCGTGCTGCTGGCGCCGCCATCCGGACTCCCGGGGTAACTCGTCTTCCACAGCGTCTTGCCGGTGTTCGCATCGAGGCAGAGGACCAGGTCGGCGGCCGCGGCCTGGTCATGCACATACAGGTAGACCTTGCCCTTGGCCACCACCGGACTGCCGTAGTTAGAGAAGCCCCCCCCTTTCTTCGGTCCCCCGGGGATCTTTTCCTCGCTCTTCCACAAGAGCACCGGGCCTTCCGGGCCCCACTCGTCGGCGAGCTTGGGGCTGTCCGGGGCAAGGCCGTTGCGGTTCGGCCCGCGCCACTGGTTCCAGTCCGTCTGCACGGCCGATTGCTCCGCACCGCTCGCGGGAGCCGGAAGCGATGTCACGGCCAGCAGGCCGGCGAGGAACAGGGCGAATGACTTCGTGTACGGGTTGATCGGCATCATAGTCATCTCCTGGAAAGGGGGTTCGCCGGCACCCAGGTTGGGGCTAGGAGTTCGTGAACGGGTGCCGCGTTGGGCCGGACGAGATGCTTCAGGGCCTGCTCGGTCCGCTCCTGCTGCGAAGCCATGACGAGGCGGCCAAACGGGGTGTTGGCGCGAGGCGACCGCCCGCAGTCCGGTTCGTCGGCGGCGATCAGGTGGATCGGGTTCCTGACCGCGTTGTCCCGTTGCACGGCGACGAACTCGGCCGCGAGATCGCGCGAGCGGCAGAAGACCCCGCTGTCCGCCGGAACCCGAGCCAGGAAAGCGGTCACCTGTTCCCGTGCCGGCGGGTGACTGAGTACGTTCGGCGGGCAAAGGAAGACCTTCGCTTCGGGGAACCTCTTGCGGAAGCCCCGCTCCATCTGCATCTCGAACGGGGACTCGCTCATGCGTACGAAGATGCCGACCCGGCAACCGGCCTCCCCCAGGCGTTCGCCGGCCATCCGCCCGGCCGCTTCGAAGTCGGGCAGCAGGTACTCCTGGTCGGGTAGGGCTGGACGGAAGGGCGCGATGTGCACGACGCGCGTCGCCTCCGATGCCAGCGCGTCAAGCAGACCGGCATTGACCGGCGGCAGCGGCGAGCAGAAGGCCACCAGGCCGTGGTGCTTCTCGCGCCGCACCTGCTCCAGGAAGAGGCGCTCCACCTCGGGATCGAACTGGCGCTCCGTAACCGAGAACGCGCAGAGCATGAAGCCGCGCCGCAGCAGCCAGCTCTGGTGGAGCCGCAACCGCTCCTCGTCGAACATTCCCATCACGGAGATGGTGGCCGAGCGCCGCTTCGGCAGCTTTGGTCCGCAGACCGTCATGCCCGAGCCATGCCGCGTGCGGATCCGCCCGTTCTGCTCCAGCACGGCCACGGCCCGACGGATGGTCGGCCGGCTGACGCCGAACCGCTCCGCCAAATCCCGCTCCGGCGGCAGGAGCGTCCCGACCGCATAGTCGCCCTGGTCGAGGACCCGTTCAAGGGTTTCGAGGATTTCCCGTGATCGCCGGCCCAGATTCGACGTACTCATGCGGACCCTCAAGAGCTTACCAATTACAATAGTGGTAAGTTATCGTGGTCTCTTGAACCTGTCAAGGGCTTGCAGGGGATTCTGTCGGTTCGCGTTCTGGCCACCTTGCATCGTCGGCGGTGCCGCCTCCTCCGCAACCCGGAATCCAACAGGATGGTCTTCTTTCAACTCTGAGCGCGTCAGAAATGCCTTGTTTTCTAACGCGCGTTTACGCAAGAATAGTGGTGTTACTGGAGAACTGCCATGCTAGACCGAGCCTGCTTGCCACAACTCCTCGAATGGAGTGGCAGAACCGAGGGGCGAAAACCGCTGCTGATCAGAGGCGCGCGCCAGGTGGGGAAGACCACCTTGGTGCGCATGCTGGCGGAACGCGCCGGTCTTCAGCTGGTCGAACTCAATATGGAGAAGCCCTACCGGTTCGTCGCCACCCTCGGCGATCTCAACCCGCGCCGCACCGTCGAGGCCATTGAGTTCGAGACGAATGTCCGTATCGAGCCCGGGAAGACGATCCTCTTCTTTGACGAGGTTCAGGCGTGCCCGTCCGTGCTCCCCCTGCTGCGGTATCTTCATGAAGAAACGCCCGAGTTCAGGGTGGTGGCGACCGGGTCTCTGATCGAGTTCGCTCTGGCCGAGCCCGATTTTTCGATGCCGGTGGGACGAGTCGAACTCTTCCATGTCGGCCCGCTCACCTTCGAGGAATTCCTGGAGGCCATCGGGGAGCGGATGGCCGTCGAGGTGATCGCCAACCACCGGCTGGGCGATCCGATTGCCGCCCCGATCCACGACAGGCTGAACGCCCTCGTGCGTCTCTACAGCATCGTTGGGGGCATGCCCGAGGCGGTGGCGGCATTCGCGAAGACCAGGAGCTTTGTGACCTGCGAGCGCATCAAGGCGCAGATCATCGAGACCTTCCGGATGGACTTCAACAAATACCGGCACAGGGCCAACCCCCGCCTGTTGACGCTGGCGTTCGACGCCGTGCCCAGTCTCGCGGGCAGAAAGCTGATCTACTCGCACATTGACCAGAACTCCCGCTCGGACGAACTGTCGCGAGCCATCGAGCAACTGCGCCTGGCCAGGGTCATCTCGAAGGTCTACAACTGTCACGCCAACGGCGTGCCGTTGGCCGCGGAACGGAATGACCGCTACTTCAAGGTGTTGTCCCTGGACGTGGGCTTGCTGCTCAGCCAACTGCGCCTCACGCCGACCGAGGTCGAGCGGGTCGGGGCGATCCATCTGGTCAATGCCGGGGCGCTGGCCGAGCAGTTCATCGGGCAGCAGTTGTACGCCCTGCAGCCGCCGGCGCGCGAACCCGAGCTGCATTACTGGGCCCGGGAGCGGAAGGCGGCGTCCGCCGAGGTCGACTATGTCGTGGCCGATGGGCGCCACCGCGTTGTTCCGATCGAGGTCAAGGCGGGCGGCACGGGTCGCCTGCGCTCGCTGCAGGTGATGGTTCAGGAAAAGGGTCTTCAGGTGGCGGTCCGGTTCTGCGCAGATCCGCCGACGGTCCTGCACGAGCGGCGCGGCACCGTCAGGGGCGACGTCGAGTTCAGCCTGGTTTCTCTGCCGCACTATCTTGTCCAGCAGATCCTGCGACTGCTGGAGACGGCTTAGACCCGTCAATCGACACTCAACCTTGCCCGCGCCGGCGGGGTCGGCCTTCACCGCCTCGCGGTACTTCGCCACGCTCAGCTTCTTCACCAGACGCTTGCTGAGGATGCTGCCAGCCCCGCGCCAGGCCCCGTCCGGGCCGCGGAAGGCCAGGATCGGCGCCGGCAACGTGTCGGCGGCGACAGGTTTCTCAAAGATCTTCTCACACGGCGCCGGCACCTTCACGGCCAGTTGCTGGTTGGCGAGTACGAGCGTGTCGCCGTCCTTGGTCGCGGAGACCGCGGCCGGGGCGACGGGCCCGTCCTGGCGTACGGTGAAGGTGGCGGTGGCGTTCGGAGGCAGGGCAGCCACGAAACTGAGGGTGGTCCCGGCGACCTGCGCCGGCACCGGCTTGCCCTCGGCGTCGAACACGCGCGGCGAGGCGCCGGACGCGATTGTGTAGTTCACCAGATCGGGCGGAAAGCCGCGGCCGGTGTGGTCGCGGAGCGTGAGGGTCTGGGGTTCGGCAGCCAGGGCGGCGCTGGCGAAGGCGGCAAGCAAGAAGGCGGGGGTCTTGTCCATGTGGTCCTTTCTTGGCGGCCAATAATGGCCGCCCGCGGTCACTGCGGTGCGCCATTCTTGGCGCACAGTTCTCTCACCCATGCGTTCATTTGCAGGCAGCGCTCACGCGTAAGTGGCTGCTTGCGGCCAGTATAGGCAAAGGGTGAGAGCACCAGCAACCGCCCTTGTGCACACAAATCGAAATAGGCCCCCGACGGCTTGTAGAGCGGCGGAAAGCCCTCCGGCCTCAGCAAGATGAGGCTGCCAGAGTCCTGCTCCATCACCAGCCCCGCAATGGCCTTCTCGCCCGGCGACAGGAACGGCGAAACCATCACCGCACCGGCGGCTGTCTGTTCCGCCACGTCGGCCTTCAGCGCAGCCAACGCATCTGGTGCTACGCTTCGCGAAACCTGCACAGGCAGCAGCGCCGGCTTGTCCAGCAGGAACAGGTTGCCGAACCCCGCCCAGGTCTGCCCCGCCGCCAGGCGAGGGTTGTCGAGGCGGTTCACCCGTACGAAGAGGTCCGGGTGGGCCTTGCGAAGGCAGTACCGCCGCGGGTTGTCGTGGAAGTAGTGCCGCTCGGCCCGCAGGGTCTCGGAACACATGACGATGCGGTCGTTGTAGCCTTCTTCCCAGACCTGAAGGGCAGGATTACTCAGTAGCTTGCGCAGTTCCGCGGTGGCTCCGCTCTTGAAACCCCGGATCGTTTCCCCCACCGGTTTCGGAAGCGGCTCCTTCACATAGACAATGCCGTGCAGGTGATCGGGCATCACCACCAGGGTATTGGTCTCGATCGCCGGGCGATGCGCCGGGATCTCCTGCCAGCGCCGCTGCACCACCTCGCCCGCGGGCGAAAGGTGCACGCGGTCGTCGCGGCATGCGCCGAAAACCGCACGCCGCCCGGCAGTCACGAGCGTGATCATGTAGAAGCCCACGCGGGTGTAGTCGTGAGCGAACATGCGCTTGTTGTGTATAAGGGCCTCCACTGCCGGCCAACAATGGCCGCCGCTGTTACTGCGGCGCGGCATTATTGCCGCGCATTTCTTCTCACCGCGGCGCTGCATCATGGCCGCCGGAGGGCGCCAAGCGCAAGGCCAGTTCCTCTTCCTTCGGCAGGGCGCCGCCCAGCGGCACCAGCCAGCCGTCCTTCCATGGCCTGAGGGTGCCGCTTACATCCCTGCCGTTCAAGGCCACCTGCGGCTTGCCCTTTGTGCCGGTGATGAACAGGCAGGTAGCGGCCTCGGCCGGGTCCTTCGGCGCATACTCGCCGCCGAATGCGCGGTACTTGATGTCGATCTCACGGGAATCCTTCACCGCCCAGCGGCCCATCGAACACGCGCCATCGGCCCGGATCTGCACGCCGCCGGGCTCGCGGAATCTGTAGGAAAGATAGTTCGGCAGCAGGTTCATTGCCACGTAGATCCGCTGTTTCGGGTAGGTCTGGAGGAACAGGTTCGCCCACGACTTCTCCCGTTCGACCACCGCGCCGTTCTTCTCCAAACGGGATTGCCCCATCTGGGTCAGCGTCGTGTCCTGCCAGAGCGCCCGCTCCCGGGCCTGGGCATGGGGGTCCTTGCCGTTCACGGCAAAGGCATCCCAACTGGCCACAAGGGTGTCGGCGCCGCTCCGATAGGTGACGGTGCCGGCATCGATGCCCAGCTTCGTGGCGCGCACGTGGGCCTGGAACTTCTCGAAGCTGCCGTGCTCCGACGCGTCGCCCATCTCGACCAGGAAGCCGGTCTGGACGGTCTCGAGCCGCTTGAACGCGTCAGCGCCAATCTGCGTCTCGTGCCTGGCAAGGACCGCGTTGACCAGCAGGGCGGGCTGGATGCGCACACCATTGTGATAGGCCGGCTCCTGCGGCACACCCGTGGCCAGCGTGATCCCGGCGTCGCCGGGCGCGCCTGCCGTCGGCAACGGACGGATCGCCAGGTAGCTGACGCCGTCATGTATCGTGACCACCTGCCCGAACGCTGCCGTGGCGGGCAGCGCATCGACTTTGCGCTCATCCACGAAGATCTCCCACGTCGGCACGGGTTGTTCGAAATTGAACAGCGCAGCCGTGCATTGAACACTCCGAACGTCTTTCTGCTTGGAGATGAACTCGACGTTTGGCCGGGCCAGCATCAGCAGCTTGTTGCCGTGTTGGTACGCGCGATAGCGCCCCTGCTCGCTGATCACGCCCGCGCCGTCTTCGGCGATCTGGGTCTCGTTGTAGCCGATGCGCAGGTCCAGCGTACCGATGTCACACATGCTCGCGGGCAACTCCGCTTTGCGCCGCCAGTGACCGAGCACGTGGATGCGCTGCGGTGTGAGCCGGATGCTGGCCAGCCCGTAGTTCACGCCAAAATAGGTGGTCACCCAGTCGCCATCGGCCACGACCTTCTTCTCCGTCAGAGATGACCATGGCAGCGGCTTCTCATCGAGCAGTTCGGCGAACCAGGGGTCGGTCCACGGCCCCGACATGCTCTGCAAAGCGACTGTGGCGGGCGGGTAGTCATGGCCCCAGGCGCTGACCGGACGCGGGGTGTTGCCCTTGGCGTCCTTCAACTGGGTCAAGGCTGGAAGCGTCCCCGTCTCAACATCGTTCAGCGCGCCGCGAGGCGAGAGTACGTGCAGAATGTGGTAGAGGCCGTCCTGCTGACCCAGAACGTGCTGGTAGTAGGTCCGGCTGGCCGGCCCCATCAGCTTCTTCAGGTTCGGGTGGTACCCGGTGGCCAAGTCGTTCACGGTCTTGGCGATGATGCTCCAGCCGGCCATCCGGTCTTCGGGCTGCTCGCAGAAGTCAGCGAAGAGCTTGTTGCCAGCCGTGGCGATCGCCCAGTAGTAATGATCGATGTACTCCTGCCCCACCCCGGCGCTATGAGTCCACATCCAGAAGGGAAACTGCATCAGCCCGGCCCGGCCGTCGGCCATGGCGTGCTCGGAGCCGATGATCTGGCCGTTAAGCAAGGCGCCCGAAGTGGCGCTGGAGTTGAAGTTCGCCGTGCTCATCATGCGTGTAAAGCCGGAGCGGTAGTAACTCTTGTTGCCACGCCAATCGCTCGTCAGCTTGTAGTACGTGTCGCCCTGGTTCCACTCGGCGGCCTTGCCGCTGGCATCGACGCCCACGCGCGGGTCGTCAGCCATGGGATGAATGATCTTCCCGGAGGTGTCGCCGAAGTCCTTGCGTTGCTTGTCGGTCATGGCCGTCTCTCGGTCCGGCATCAGCCAGGCATTCCAGCTGCGTAGGATCGAGTCGCGCATCGGTTCCGGCATGGCGTCCCGGTAGTTGTACCACTGGATGATGTTGTCGGCGGCGGTCAGATGGCCCTCCCAATAGCGCGGCGGCCGACCGTGCACCCAGTCCACCCACGCGAGGTAGACCGCGTAGTCGACATCGAAGGCGACGCCCTTTGCCTTGGCCTCGCGCTCGCCCACCTCCCTGGCGCGGTTGATGACGTGCGGCGGCACCACACGGTAGTAGAACGGCTGCAGGGTTCCGCCATGCTCCAGCCCCATCAACTGCCGGACGTGCGCATACTGCCAGTCGGGCATCCAGCCGGGCTTCGCCAGGAACCGTTCGTTCAGTTTAGCCACCTCGGCCGCGGAAGGCACCACGGCGGTCGGCGCGCCCAAGGGCTTGTCCCGGTGCTGCGCAGCCAGCGCCGCGACGTCGACCGCCGCAGCCAGCATGACCTTCATGGCCTTGCCGGACGCGAGGGTGACCACCAACTGCGGCGTCTTTACCAGAATGGCGCGCGGGCCGGTGCCGATGGCCCACTCGTACGCGCCCTGGAAGTAGCGGGCGTCGTAGACCTCCCACTTGCCGAGCACGAAACCGCAGTCCGATAGCACGCGCAGGCGCTCGGCCACGGTCTTACCATAGACTCCATTGGTCAGCACCGCCGTCGCGTCCATGCGCCCGTCCGACTTGTAGGACGACACCTCGGTCGGGCCCAACTGCATCGGAAAGCGGTCCTCGGTCACATCGGACGCGCCGAAGCGCTTCCAGTAAACCGCGCCGTTGATGGCCGCATTGTAGGTCGGGCCGTTGGTTGCATCGGCCTGCCACGGCTTGCGCAGAACGTGGGCAACCGCATGCCAGTTCGGCCGCTGCGCACGGTACAGCTTGTCGCAGTCCCAGTTCATGCGATACCGGTAACCATCCGCCGTAGGGTAGTCGGCACCGCCGGAACCGGCAGGCCAGAGTTCCTCGTCAAGGAACGGCAGCACCAATTCGACCTTCTCGATGGCCTTGCCCGCGGCGAGCGCTTCTGCGAGCTTCTGTGCAGCACCCGGGAAGCGCACCAGCAGGCTCCGATGGACCGCGTCAAAGGCCAGCGGTCCGGGCTTCACGCTGCCCCACACGGCAGTCTGACCGCGGTTGGTGATGACGTTGTCCTTTAGCAGTCGCGAACCGTTCTCCGTCACCGGGATCGGCTGGTCCCAATGCGCCCGGAACCCGCTCATCCCGGCGCACTCGGGCTGGTCGAAGGTAAGGGTCTCGGCGCGGGCGCCGGCCGCGAGGGCGGCGGCAAGCAACATGTGGTGCAGTTTCAAGGGCTTTCTCCTAGATTCCTTCGATTCCTGTCGATTCCTGTCGATTCCTGTCGAAACCTATCGAGAGGATTCGACAGGCTTCGACAGGTCCCGACCTCTCTCAAATCTGCCGCACCCCTTTGCACGCCGGATAGCCGGTGCAACCCCAGAACTCCATGCCAGCGTTGCGGCCACTGCTGGCCTTGCGCTTCTTCATCGGCTTGCCGCACTCGGGGCAGGCGGGGGCGTCTTCCTGCTTGGCGCGGGCCTCTACGCGGATCTCGGTGAGTTTCTCGCGAAAACCGCCCTCCTCGGCGAACTTCTCCCCCTGGGACTGCAACTGACGGCCGAGCATGTGGATGGTCCGGCTCAGGAGGATCAGCAGGCAGTTGGAGACCACCTCGTGGTCGTCAGAGTCGAGCCAGCAGACGAACTTGGCATGCTGGGCCAGAATATGCGCGCAGGAGTCGCGCAGCACGTCCTTGCCGTAGTTGGGCCGGTCGAGGCGTAACGAGTAGATCGCCTGCGATTCCTCGGAGTCGATGCTCCAGGGGATCAGGCCATGGCGCAGGAGCCACTTCTCGTAGTCCCCCTTGAGCTCCGAGAGGCTCGCGAAGGCCACGCTGGTGAGCTTCATCTCCGTCTCTTTGGAGGTGGCGGTGCGCTCGTTGCCCTCGACGTTGTTGGCCACGCCCGAACGCGCGGCTTGGGTCATCTGGTCGTACTGGCGGCCCGTGGGGTCGAGTTGGCGGGTCAGGAACTTCTCGCAGAACCGGTAGGTGGCGAGCTGCACGATGCTGCCCATCACCCACGAGTCGAGCCAGCGAAAGCCGCCGGGCTTGTCAAAGAGCATCGCTGGCGCTCCTGTTGCTGGCGAGGCCAGTCGATTCCTGTCGACTCCTATCGAAAGGCGCCGAAAGGATTCGACAGGTCTCGACCGGTCTCGCGCCGCCCCCTATCGCATCAGGATCAGCGTCCCGGCGGCCAGCCGGTCGATCCGGACGTAGCCACCTTCAGCCGTCACACGGTAGAGACCACCCGCCTTGTTCGGCAGGCCAGCCAGCGACGCCCCCTTGGCCACGTACCACGGCCCCTTGTAGGCGCTCAGCCCCGGCTCCTCCGTGATGGCGATCGACGTACCGCTCTCGAAGGTCAGCGTGCCGGAGGCGTCGACCAGACTGCAGGCGGTCGCGCTGGTGCCCGTCAGACGGACCGTCAGCGCGGCGCCCGTCTTGAAGGTCACGCTGCTGGCCTGTACCTTGCCCGCGGCCTGGAAGGCGAGCGAGCCGGTGGCGCCAATCTCCAGCGGCCCGAGTGCGCCGCGCTCGCCGCCGCCGGTCCCACTGAGGTTCGCCACGTTATGGAAACCAACGGTTCCAGCCGTCGTCACTGTGACTGGTTTGGCAGCAGTGAACACAGTGCCCGCAGCCGGGCCAACCGCAGCGACGCCAGCGTTTTGAGTGGCGGGCGCGAACACGGTGCCTGACGAACCCTCGCGCAGCGCGACCAGCGTCCCTCCGCTGTGCATCCAGCCGACATTGAAGTACTGGCTGGGATCGGTTCCCACGCTGGCGTACCGGATTACGACGTTGCCGTCGTCGGTGGTGTTGTTGGCGAAATCAATGAAGTACGGCCGCTTCAGGTTGGTCGCCCAGGTCGTGACGCCCTGAATCGTGACCGTTTCGGCAGTTCCCGCGACGCCGTCGCCAAGCAAGAGCGTGCCGGCCGCCCGCCGCAATCCGCTGGGCCGTTCGCCCGCGCCACTCGTAATGCCGCTGATCATCCTTCCATCCAGGACCGCGCCGTTCTGCAGCCGCAGGTTGCCGTCATAGGCCGGTGCCGTGTCGTACCGGCTCTCAGTAATCCATGTCTGGAAAGTGCCGCCGTTGCCGACGGTAATGGTTCCCAAGGATGCGCCATCGCGCACGCGGAAGTTCTGCACCCGGTACAGGATCCAGCGCAAGGTTTCGGGCTGGCCGGCGCCGGGCGATCCGATAGTGAAGCTTCCGTTCAACTGCCAGAAGCCGCTGTCCCCGCTCGGCCGGCTCGTAGCCATGTCCAGCACGAGCACCGAACCGCTATTGAAAACAAAATCGCTCATGGTCCAGTTGCCTTGCCCGGTCACACTCAGCGTACGTGCCGCGTTGAGCGTCACCTTGCCCGCATTCCCGCGAACGCCACTGAAGAAGTCACCCGTATTTCCAGTCCCGTAGACTAGGGTCGAGCTGTTGTCGACAATGAAGTTTGCCGGCGCGAAATTGGCTCCGCCATTGGAGAGCGCCACGTTACCTGGCCCAGTGAAGGTGATACTGTGGCTGCCGCCCGCAACACCACCCGAGACGGCGTTGTCATTCCAGGTCAGGCCGCCAAGCCCAAAGGTTGGCGACGCGAAGGTGATGCTGACGCTGTTCGTCAGCGTGAGCAACCCACCCAACGTCGTCGTCATGACCGTTTGATCATTAACTGCCTGCCCCTCGATGCGCAAGTTTCCGCCGAGTGTCTGCGCGCCGCTGAAGGTTACGTGGCCGGCGCCTGCCGCCTGCCGCATGTTGAACGTCGCGCCAGACGCTCCGACTCCAATCGGGTTGGTGATTCGCACAGTCGCCGGACGTCCGTTGCCGGCGTAGTCGGCATGCAGCGTGCCGCCCTGGATATGGATGTTTCCCGTGCCGATCTGGTAGTCGACCGTTGTGTTGGCGCCCCCTCCCCGCATGCGGTAGCGCAGCGTTCCCTCGCCGATGAAGGTGCCGCCAGAGTGCCCCAGAGTTGGAGGGTTAACCGTACTGGTGCCATCGAATGCCACGATCCCGGGGCCAAGCTTCCGCACGCCGACCGCGCCTGTCCCGTTATCCGTGATGCTGGAATTGACTGTGATCAGGTTGGCGGCGCTGTTGTTGACGAAGGTGAGCGTGCCCGCCGTGTTGGCCGCGCCGCCAGCGGTCAGAATGCCGTCGTTGATGGCCGCGCCGATCGTCAGGGCGCCCGTGCCGGTCGCGCCGGTCAAGGCCACGGTACCGGTCGCGCTAAGACGCAGGATGTCGGAAGTGCCCGGATCGTACGTGGCGGTACCGCCCGTCACGGCGCCAAACAGCGTGGCGATGTCGGTGGTGCCGGGCGCAGCGGGGGTGATGCTGGCCGCCGTGCCCGTACCGTCGATGACGCGAACGTCGCTGGCGGGATTGCTGGCGATCGTCTTGGCGCCGGAACTGAGACGGGTCACGTCGGTGTAGGTGCCGCCGACACTCGACCAGGTCACAATGTTGTCGTTCTCGGCGTCCTTGGCCGCCCACTCAGTGCCGTTGACCGTGGCCCAGACACCCAGCTTGGTGTTGGCGGTCCCGCTACTGGTGGTGATGCCGTTGGCAGCGTCCTGGGTGCCGGCCGGCAGCACGAA
Source organism: uncultured Lentisphaerales bacterium (assembly GCA_964652365.1). GTDB lineage: Bacteria > Verrucomicrobiota > Kiritimatiellia > RFP12 > CAZZCT01 > CAZZCT01. The sequence continues at coordinate 10,014 of CAZZCT010000068.1, read as the reverse complement.
GTTGACTGCGGCGCTGGGCACCGTGCGCGAGATGGCGCCGAGGTTGAGCACCACCGGACGGCTGCTGCTGGCAACCGCCGAGACCGTGCTGGCGCTGGCCGCTAGGGTCAGGCCGTTGACCGTCTGCGCGGTCGTCTGGCCCGCCACGCCGCTGCCGGTGACGCTGAAGGTGCCGCCGCCAATCGTAAGCGGGGCGGCCGCGGGAATCAGGCTCGCCCCCGTGCTCTGCCCGGTGTAGTCCACCGTGAGCGTGCCGGCATTGACCGTGACCGCACTCACCAACGTGTTGGTGTTCTTGATGTTCAACGCCCCAGCGTTGAGCGTCAGCCCGCCATTGAAGGTGTTCCGGCCCGTCAGATTGAGCGTGCCCGCGCCGTTCTTGGTCAGGCCCGCCGTGCCACTGGTGTTACCGATGGCACCGCTGATCACAGCAGTGTTGGCATTTGCCGCAATGGTGCGGTTCGCGCCATTGAGATCGACGGCATTCTGGAGCGTGATCTGGTTGGCGGCCGTGGTTTCGTTGAGCACTAGGGTGGTGGGGCTGAACCCGGTCGTGGAACCCCATGCCAAACCGGAGCCACTGTTGAGGTTGACGTTGATGTTCGCGCCATTGGCGCTGAACCCGGCGTATCCGGCGAGCTGCACCTTGCCCGCGCCAGAACCCAACGTGCGGGTGATGCTGGCGCCGGACTCCCAGACGCCGTTATTCAGCGGAAGATTGATGGCCGTCGAAAGGCCGACTCCGTCGTTGGCGCGCAACACCCCGCCATTGACCGCCACCGGGCCTGTGCCCAAGGCGCCGGCGCCGCTGGCAATGAGCAAGCCAGCGTTCAGGGTTGCACCGCCCTGATAGTCGTTCAAGGTGCCGCTCAATGTGGCCCGGTCCGGGCCGTCCTTGATCAGCCCGCCCGTCCCCGTGATCTTGCCGCTGAAGGTCAGGAATCCGCTGCCCGAATCATAGATCGTCAGCGTTCGATTGAGCGTCAGCGTGCCGCTGAGCGTGGGCGTTCCCAGGTTGTCGCGGGCCGAGATGGTGGTCGTCCCCGAAGGGTTGTTGTTGTTGACGACGACGTTGCGGGCCAAGGTGTCGTTGGTGATGAACCGCAGCTCGTTGTTGTCACTCGCGCCCGTGCTGCTGTCGCCGAGGTTGATCGCCGAAGTGCCGGTGCCAAAAGCAGCGGCGGTCCCAAAGCTCAACGTGCCGTTCCGAACGGTGGTTGTGCCGGTGTAGGTGTTGGCGTTTTTCAAGAACCAGGTTCCGGCCCCGGTCTTGATGACCGACAGGGTGCCGCCGCCGCCGCCGTTTCCGAGGCTGCCGACGTAGCTGCCTGACGTGGCGACCTCATTGGCTGTTCCCGCACCGGACAGGATCAGGTCGTAGTTCCCTGCCGTGGCGGTGCCGGTCACGGGGGCATAGATTTTCATCGCAGCACCGCTGAACGTATAGGACCCACCGGCCCCACCCTCCAGCCGGATCGGCGCGAAATACTTGTCGTTACCGCCTCCCGTGTTGTTGATCGCGCCACCGCTGGTCAGACTCAGCACGCTGCCGTTCTGCGTGCCGAACGCATGTCCATGCCCGCCCGGGTCGCTGTTGATAGTTTTGACATTGTGGTTGGCGTTCAGTTCGATGGTGTAGTGACCGGCGATCAGGAAGTTCACGGTATCCGTGTTGTCGGTCGTGCCGACCGTGCCGGGGATGATGCCGCCGGTCCATTGGGTCGAATCGGACCACAGATGGCCGAAGGTCGGGGCCGAGCCGTTCGCCGGCAACCCTGTAGGGTTCCACGTTCCATTCGCACCTTGCGCCGCCGTCGCGCCCAGCAGCAGCCCGCAGACTACCGCCGTCATGATGCTCATTGTCCTTCTTGCGTCCATGGTCTCCCTCCTCTGTCTTGTTCGCTAACCGCCAACTGGTCGCCGATTACCAATTACTCTGCCGATCACCGGCCACACTGCTCCGCGCCGCAATCAGAGCCATCTGTCGCGGCGGCGTGCCGCCGTCCATCAAAGTTCCGAGCATGTCCAACGCGGCGCGGATCACGTCCGCTGGGTCGAAGGCGATCCGGGTCAGGCCGTCGGCATAAGGGTCGAGCACGGGCGAGCCCTTGTTCTCGCTGGTGACAATGCGCAGGTCGCGACCCGGTTGGAGACCGGCCTGCCGCAGGGCGGCGACCAAGCCGCGGGTCGCGGTGTCCTCGGTGCTGATCACGGCATCGGGAAGGGGCGTGCGGCCCGCGTCGGCGAGCATGCGTTGCGCGAGCACGTGGGCACAGTGCTCGTGAGAACCGGCGCCGGGGATGACATTCGCCCAGGTCTCGTAGGACCAGTCGACCCACTGCGTGTCGCCCAGTCCGGCTTCGCCAAAGGCTGACGCAATGCGCGGCCGTTCCGCCAGGATGCCATGGCCCAGCAGTGCCACGGTGCGGCAGCCGGACGGCGCCAAGGCGGCAGCGGCGAGGCGGAAGAAGGCGTCAAAGTCAAACGCCACACGCCATGGAAGATCGGTGTCGCCGAAGACGATGTGGGGGATGGCGTAGGGGTCCAGCCAGCGGTACTCCTGATCATCGGCCTGCGGCGCGCAAAGCAGCAGACCGTTGATCCGACCTGCCTCCAGGTCCTCGAAGAGCTGCACATGGCCGCCGCACTCCGGACCGCCCTCGGAGAGGTCGAAGTAGACGCGCGGCCGCAGCTCGCGGCCACCCGCCTGCTGGCGAACCGCATCGAGAAGCAGGCTCCAGAAAGGGGAGAACGAGGGACTGAAAATGTCGCCGCCGAATACCACGCCGACGGTCTTCTGACGAATGGCCGGGGAAACATAGATGCCGCGCCCGTGATGACGCACGATCGCGCCGCGCGTCTCGAGCGAGCGCAGCACGGGGTCGAGTGTCGAGGTGCTGACGTGAAAATCGCTGCAGATCCGCCGCACCGTCGGCAGCTTCTGACCTGGCCCCAGCCCCTGCGCCAGTGCCAACAGGGCTTCGCCCAACGGCTCTTGCTTGGCCCAATCTCTCCGACCAACGACCCGCGGATGTGCGAACTGTTTCAAAACAGTCCCATTCTCGCAGGTCAGCTTGACGGCGTCAACAGTGTTTTGGAACACTCGTCTTGGCGCGGACTCTCGCGCCTGACAGATCTCACGCTGAGGGTCCAGATGGCGCATGATCTCCTCCCTCTGGCACGCAGCCTGCTATTAACTGACGCATTGCGAAAGGACTCGACCGACTATGAGCGCGAAGCAGGACGACACGCCCCAGGTGGACATGGAACTGGTGGCCGCGGCGCAGCAGGCCAGGGACCGGGTGACCGCGGAGATCCGCAAGGTCATCGTGGGCCAGGTTGAACTGGTCGACAAGGTTCTGGTGGCGCTCTGTGCCGGCGGGCACGTGCTGCTCGTAGGCGTGCCGGGGCTGGCCAAAACGCTGCTAGTGAGCACGCTGGCCAAGACCCTGTCAATGCGCTTCAAGCGCATCCAGTTCACCCCCGACATGATGCCGTCGGACATCACCGGCACGGAAGTCCTGGAAGAGGACCATGCCACCGGCCGTAAGCAATTCACCTTTGTCGAGGGGCCGATCTTCACCAACCTCCTGCTGGCCGATGAGATCAACCGCACCCCGCCCAAGACCCAGGCCGCTCTGCTCGAAGCCATGCAGGAGAAGCATGTCACGGCCGGCAAGAAGACCTACATGCTCGAAGAGCCGTTCATGGTCATGGCCACCCAGAACCCGATCGAACAGGAGGGCACCTACCCCCTGCCCGAAGCCCAGCTCGACCGCTTCATGTTCAACCTGTGGGTCGACTACCCGACGCGCGACGAATTCAAGGAGATTGTCCGCACCACCACCGCCGGTGCCGGGCAGGAGCCGCAAGCGGCCCTCACCGGTGCGGATGTCCTGCGCCTGCGTCGTGCAGTACGCATGATCCCGATCAGCGACCATGTGCTCGACTACATCGTGCGTCTCGTGACCGCCACGCACGTGCAGGATGCGACCGCTCCCGAGTTCATCAAGAAGTACTTGGACTGGGGCGCCGGGCCCCGTGCCGGCCAGTACCTGAGCCTGGGCGCCAAGAGCCGCGCCCTGCTGCGCGGCAACCTGCAAGCGACCGTGGAGGATGTGCGCTTCGTGGCCCATGCGGTCCTGCGCCACCGGATTGTCACGAACTTCGCGGCCGTGGCCGACGGCGTGACATCGGACAAAGTGGTGGATGAGCTCCTGCGGGCCGTTCCCGAGAAGGAGTAGTGCCCATTGGCGGGCGCCGCCCGTGATATTCCCCTCGCCCCGGACTGCCTTTGACCGACCGTCCCGCAAGCCATGCCTGCCCAACCTCCAGCCCTGCGGTTCCTCGACCCCGAGATGCTGCGTGCGCTCCGCTCGATTGAGTTGCGCGCGCGGCTGCTGGTCGAGGGCATGTACGCCTCGCGTCACCGCTGCCCGTCCTACGGCTTCAGCGTCGAATTCAAGGACTATCGCGAGTACTCGCCTGGTGACGAGCCCCGCACGATCGACTGGAAGCTGCTGGCGCGCACCGAGCGGGTCTACGTGCGGCGCTTCGAGATGGAATCGGACATGAAGGTGGTGACGGTGCTCGACGCCAGCGCGTCGATGGCCTACCGTTCTTCTGACCCCCGACGCCTGGCCAAATTCGAGTTCGGCTGCTACCTCGCCGCGGCCCTGGCCTACCTTGCGTCGCGCCAGCAGGACGCCGCCGGCCTGGTGGCGTTCGATGACGATTTCCGCATCTTCGTGCCGCCACGCCAGGGCCAGCGGCACCTCTATGCCCTGCTGGCGCGCATGGCCAATCTGACCGCGCAGGGGCCGACTGACCTGCCGGCCGTGCTGCACAAGCTGGCCCTGCGGCTCACGCGTCGCGGCCTAGTGGTGCTGATCAGCGACTGCCACGGTCCGGAATCGCGCGTCGCCGAAGGCATCCGGCAGTTAGCCGCACGCGGCCATGACGTGGTGGTGTTCCATCTGCTCGACGCCGATGAGGTCGAACTGCCCTTCCAGGCCCTGACGCGCTTTCGCGATCTCGAGACCGGCGCCCAGGTGATGTGCGATCCGCTGCGCCAGGGTCGCGCCTACCGCGCACGCGTCACGGCCTTTCGCGAAACCATCCGCGAGGCTTGTCTGTCGGCCGGCGCGGACTACCGCGCCCTGGTCACCACGCAGCCGATCGAGACGGTACTGCGTGACTATCTCCTTTACCGGAGGCAATTCGCGTGATGCGGTGTCGCCCGAGACCGATGCATAACGCGAGAGCCGACGTCGCATGATGTTTCTCTTTCCAGCCATGTTGGCCGGCCTGGCGGGCCTGACGATTCCGGTGGCCATCCACCTGATCGCCCGCCACCGCTTCCCAGTCCGGGAGTTCCCGAGCGTGCGCCTGCTGGCGCAGGAGCGCCGCAACAACGTCTTCGCCTGGCGGCTGGTCGACCCACTCCAACTGCTGCTGCGCCTGCTCGTGCTGCTGCTGCTGGTGCTGGCCATGGCGCGGCTCTTCCTGCCCGGCTTCGGCCGCCAGCCCGCGCCGCGCAACGTGGTGGTGGTGGTGGATGCCTCGGCCAGCATGGGCCAGCGGCCGCCGGCCGGCAGCGGCCCTTCCGACGACACCCTGCTGGCCGCTGCCGCCCGCGAGGCCGCGGCCATCCTGGGCACGATCCGCGCGCCTGGACAGGCGACTCTGCTGGTGGCGGGCGAACGGCTGCAGGTGCTGCGGCACCTCGAAGGCGATCCGGCCGCGCTGGCTGCCACCCTGCGTACCCTGCAGCCGGCCGCCGGCGCCGGGGTCAGCCTGGTGCATGCTGCCGCCGAGGCCTGCGACCTGCTGCGCGGCCGCCACGAGGTCCAGTCGCAGGTGGTCCTGATTTCCGATTGCCGTGCTTCAGCCTTTGAGACCCGTTCGGCCGCCGACCTGGCGGCGCTGGCCGCAGCGCGCCAGGCCATGGGTCGGCGACTGGAACTCCGGCTGGTGGACGTCTCCGGCGGCCTGAAGGCCAACGTGGCCGTGGCCGAGGCCCGTCTGCGCGGCGGCGCGGTCCGGTTGGGCGACGACGCCCACGTGCTGACCCGCGTGGTGAATCACGGCGCCGAACCGGTCGATGCCACCCTGCGCCTGACCGTGCTCGGACGGGCCGTGCCCGCCGCGCCGCCCGTGCCGCTCGAGCCGGGCGGCGAGGCCATCGTCGACCTGACGGTGCCGGTCGGGCGCGCCGCCAACGGCTTTGCCGACGTGGCGCTGCGCGAGGGCGACGCGCTGCCACTGGACGATCGCGCCTTCGTACCCTTCCGCGTCAGCGATACCGTCCGTGTGTTGCTGGTACACGACGCCGCCCCGCCCCCCACTTCCGCGCTCGACCGCTTGGGACAGGCGTCGGGGGGGGGGCTGCCGGCCGACTCCGGCGAGGCCATCGATGGGGCACGCATCCTGCGCTACGTGCTGAACCCCGCGCGCGAGAGCGGCGGCAACGCCTCCACCGGCATTGACACCACGCTGGTCACGCCCGAGACCTTCGCCACCCAACCGCTCAGCAAGTATGACCTGATCGCGCTGTACGACGTCGATACCCTGCCCGAGAGCGCCCTGGCCGACCTGGAGACCTTTGTGCGTCAGGGCAAGGCCGTGCTGGCCTTCGCCTCCGCGCAGTGCAACCCGGTCCGCTTCAACCGCATCTTCGGCGCGCTCGCGCCGGGCCGCATCGGCAACGAGCGCGCCCTGGCCACACCGGTCGGCGTCGACCTGACCGCGCTCGATCACCCCGTGCTGGCCCCGTTCACTGACCGCAGCCGCGGCGACCTCGCCACGCTCCGCTTCCTGCGCGTGCGCGAGCTTCAGCCGGAAGCCGACGCCACGGTTTTGCTCCGCGCCGACGACGGTTCGCCGCTGGCGATCGAGCGCCCGCTTGAGTTCGGACGCGTCGTGCTCTGCGCCTTCGGCCTCGAGCTCGACCGCGCCACGATCGCCCGGACGCGCGTTTTTCCGGTATTCACCTGGCGGCTGGTCGACTACCTGACCGACCGCCTGCGTCCGCGCCCCCCCGACCTGCTGACCGCCGGCCGGCCGGCGGTGCTGGATGCCGGCGAGACGCCCTTTGCCTTCGAGACCGAGCTCGAACTGGCCGCCGCCGGCTCCGCCTCCCAGACCGTGCACCGCCTGCTGCCGATCCGCACCGGGCGCACCGTGCTGGTTGGCACCCTGCCCGAACCGCTGCCGGTCGGCGCGTACCAGCTTCGCAAGGTGGCCAGCGGAGCCGGTGCGGCGGTCGCCTGGGGCTACGGCCGCGGCATTGTCGTCAATCCCGATCCCCGCGAAAGCCACATGGACCTGCTGCCCGACGCCGACCTGACGGCGCTCTTCGGCGCGGACGCCCGGCGCCTGCGCGCGGCCGAACTGCAAGCCTCGCTGCCGCGCGGCCGCGAACTCTACGGTCCCCTGCTGCTGTTCCTGCTGTTGGCCTACCTGGCTGAAGCGGCCTTCGGCTGGTTCTTCAGCGCGCGGCGCGAGCGCGAACGGCGCGCGACGGAAGCGGAGGGCGCCGTCGCATGATCTTCCTCTGGTGGCTGCTGGGGCTCCATGATCCCGCGACCGTCGCCGCGGCGCATGGGGCGCAGTTCATCGCCGTTAGAACACTATCGGTATGGACCGTGTCTGCCGTGGCGCTGCTGGGCCTGGCGGCGGCCGGGCTCAACCTGCTACCGCACACGGTGCTGCCGCGCGTGACCCGCCTCTTCCTGGCGCTCCTGCGGCTGGCAGGCACGGCGCTGATCCTGCTGCTGCTCGCGCAGGTCGAACTGCGCCTGACCCTGGACCGCCGCGTGCCCCCCTCGGTGGCCGTGCTGCACGACGCCTCCGCCAGCATGGAGCTGGTCGACGCCGGCGGCCGCACCCGGCTGGAGGCCGCCAACCGGGCCGCAACCGAGCTGGCAGCGCGCACCAGCCGCCGGGTCCGCCTGGCGCACTACGCCTTCACCTGGCAACTCGACAAACTGGAGGGTTCGGACGCCACGCCGCGGCCCGGTTCTACGCGCATCGCCCGGGCCCTGGCCGAGACCCTCCAGCGCGAGGAGCAGATCGAGGCCGTGGTAATCCTGACGGATGGCAACGACACGGGTGGCGATCGCGGCGAACGGGTCGCGCCGCTGCTGGCCTCCCGCGGCGTGCCGGTCTACCCGTTGCTCTTCGGCCGCCCCGACGCGCCTGCGCTGGGCAATGTCCGTCTGGCGACGGCCGCCCCCTATGTCCGCCTCGGCGATACCTGCGTGCTGACCGCCCACGTCACCGCCACCGGCGTCGCCGAACAGACCGTGCGGCTGGCGCTCTATGAGGAGGGCGTGGCGGTGGCCCTCGCCAGCCGTGAGCAGGTGCGCGTCGGTCCGGCCGCCGTACCCGTGACCTTCACGGTGCGGCCCACCGCAGCAGGCATCAAGCACTACCGCATCGCCATGGAGGGGCTGCAGGGCGCGGCCAGCACGCAGCGCCTGGTGGCCGAACACCAGGTCGAAGTGATCGACGCCCGCATCCGCGTGCTCTACCTGGACATCGCGCGCGACGAGCGCAAGATTTTGGGCCACTGGCTGGCCCGCGATCCGGTCGTGGAATTGGCCACCCTCACCCGCATGCCCAAGGGCGGCTGGTACGGCCAGGGCGCGCTCAAACACCAGGACGTCAGCGAGGGTCTACCTGGTTCGGAGGCCGACCTCTATCAATACGACGTGATCGTGCTGGGCGACATCCCCCGCGGCGACTTCCGGCAGGGCGGCGACGTCGGCGAGACCAAGCTGCGCTGGCTGACCGAGTTCGTGGCCCGCCGCGGCGGCGGCCTGATCACGCTGGGCGGCCGGTCGGTGTACGGTGCCGGCGGCTATGGCGGTTCGGCCCTCGCCGCCATCCTGCCGTTCGAACTCGTCGCCGCCGGGGACAGCCAGGTGCCCGGCAAGTTCCGCGTCGAGCCGACCGTCCTGGGACTCTCCCACCCCATCCTGCAGATCGCCGACACCGCCGAGGCCAACCGCGATGCCTGGTACGACCTTCCGACACTCGACGGCTGCAACCTGGTGGGCCGGGCGCGGGCCGGCGCCTCGGTCCTGGCGGTGCGCCCGCAGGACGGCGCCGCACTGCCGCTGCTGGCGGTGCAGGAGGTCGGCAAAGGGCGCGTACTGGCCTGCGCTGCCGACACCACCTGGCGATGGGAGATGCTGCGCGACGCCGAGGCGCCCGACCACTACCGCCGCTTCTGGGGCAACGCGGTTCGCCACCTCGCGCCCGATCCCCGCCTGCAGCCCGGCCAGCCCCGCATCCAGCGCGACCGCACCAACCCGGCGGTCGGCGAAACCCTCACGCTCTCGACGCGCCTGCTCGATCCCCTCTACCAGCCCGTCCGCCAGGCGGCGCTGACGGTCCAGGTGCAGGCCCCCTCCGGCCGCCACTACGCGATCTACCCGCGCGACGGCCGCACCACGCCCGGGCTCTACACGTACGAGGTGACGCTCGACGAGCCGGGCGACTGGACGGTGCGCACGGCCTACAAGGACCGCATCTCCACCGACGTGATCCGGGCCGGTGCCAGCGAGGCCGAACTGGAAGATCCGCGCGCCCGTCCCGACCGCATGCAGGAACTCGCCGCGCTCACTGGCGGCGCCTGCTTCACGCCCGACCAGATTGACGAACTCGCGGACCGACTCGGCGCGCACCAGCGCCCCGTCCGCCAGGAGTGCACCGTACCGTTGTGGAACCTGCCGGCGGTGCTGGCGCTCTTCTTCGTGATCATCTGCCTCGACTGCCTGATTCGCAAGCGGAGGGGCATGGTATGAGCCGGCGCGCAACACAGCCCGCGGCTCCGCCCCCTGCCGCCGCCGCGCCAGCCCCGGGCGTCGCCGGTCCGGCCCTGGCCACGCTGGCAGCCGCGCTCCGGCGTGCCGGTCGCCGGCGCGCGCGACGCGACCGGGCGCACCAGGCAGCGCGCTTCCTGGTGCGCGGCCCGGCCCTGCTGCTTGCCTGGGTCCTGGCCGACCG
>CAZZCT010000067.1:0-24738 GCA_964652365.1 uncultured Lentisphaerales bacterium | reverse complement strand
AAGGTGTGCGAAGAACGGACGCGCTGCATCCGTGGGCCGGCTTTGCCATCCCCTCGTTAGTTCGCGGCGCAGCCGCTGTGAGAAACGAACACTGCAGCATCTGACCATCTACTCGGCGTAGGTGTCGATGAACACCAGCCGCTGTTCGCCGGGCATGAGCCCCTTGACCGTCACGACTCCGCTGGTGGGGTTGAGTTCGCCACCGAGGCACTGCGTATAGGCGGCCCAGAGCTTCGGCACCTGGACCCCGAGCGCGCCGAGGTCGGCGGTCAGTTCGGCCGTGACGGTCTGCTCGCCACCGTTCTGCAACACGACCAAAGCCGTGCCCGGCTGAGTCCAGGCCTTTGTGCCGACCCGCTTGTCCTTTGCCGCGACGGTCCCCGCTGCGGCCGGCTTGGCGCGGCTGAAGCCCCAGGCCAGGGCACTCACGACGTTCGTGTCGCCGACGGCGGCCGCAACCGTTTCGCGGCTAACCGGCCGGTCATCCCAAGTGATCTCGATATAGCGGCTGTCATGGTAGAACAGGTCGACACCGTCGAGGACGCCCGTGGCGGGATCCAGCCGGGGCGAGGCCGCCGGGCGAAGCTTGGGCTGCTCATCCTTGGCCCAGCGGGGCGAATCGGGCAGCTTCGCATACCAGTCGAAGATGGCGCTCTTGGCGCTGATCCGACCGCCGCCGGGCTGGATCTCGCGGATGCGCAGCGTTGCCGCATCGACCGGCCCCATCACACCCAGCGCCTTCAGGTCGAGCGCGAGCCGGGCGGTACGCGTCGGTTCCTCGCCTTCCGGCGCAGCCTCATGGTTGAGTACCTGCACAATGGCCTTGCCCGGACGCTTCCAGATCGAGGCCAGAATTCCCGGCGCCGACTGTTTCACGATCGCCTGATTGCGCCAGTAGGGCACGAACTGGACATCGGCCGCGGCGATACCGAAGTGGCGAAAGGCCGCCGAGTTGAAGGGGAAGCCGCTGCCGCCCATGCCGGCGTCGTGGAGGGCCGCCCAGTCGGGATGCATGAATCCCAGGTGCGAAATGTTGACACCAAAGGCGTGCGGGCAGGACATTGCGATCATGGCATCCGACGGGTAGACCGTGATCGGATCCTGCATCGGGTACTCACTGTCGAGGATCGCGTCCGTCCACGGCAGCGCGCGCAGGCAGATCGAGTGCGTGGCATGCCCGGAGACGCCGCCCGGGTAGAGGTCGTGTTCCTGCATCAGCGCCCAGACGCGCTTGTACCACTCGCGCAGCGGCCCGTCCATGCTGCCGGGCTGCGCGCGTCCGTCCGGCAGGAAGTAGCCGAAACCGGCGATCGGCGCGGCCAGACTCTGCGAGAAGCTGATGTCGAAATAGTAGTGGGCCAAACCGCCCTCGCGCACGTGCAGATCCATGAGCTGAATCATGTAGTCGCGGTACGTGGCATTGAGCGACTCGTTGCCCGGAATCCAGTCGGCGTTGAAGTAGTCGTAGAGCCCGGGTTCAAGCGTCTTGTCCATGTAGCCGCGCAGGGCGATCTGGTTGTTGAGGAACGTGTGGAGGCGCGGATTGACCGAGTTCCAGCCATCCTTGGCGGCGATGGTGTTGGCGGTGGCCTGGTACTTCGCGAGGTAGTAGGCCCACTCATTGGTGTTCCGCGACGGCATGCTGAGGATCGAGAAGTATTCCTTGTTGTTCTCCTTCTCGTTGGCCTTCCAGGTTGGCGACGAGAAGCCGTTGGCGGCAGAGACTTGCGTCAGACGCCAGCCCGGGGCCAGGTGCCGGAACGGAGTGGCGTTGTACTGCAGGCGAATCGTGCGCGGAGCATCAAGCACGAACGGCGCGGCGCCTGGCGGCAGGCGGATAATGTGGTTGCGGATGACCACGCTTTGTCCGTCCCGGAAAAGGCTGTGGGCCGGGGTCTGATCATTCGGCACCCAGCCGCGGTCGTCGTCGCCGAACCAGCAGAGACCGCGGATCTCGTTGCCGACCCAGAGGTTATTCTCCCAGTTACCGATCAGCATCTTGGAGCCAGCCTTGCCGATCCCAGTGAGTGTGTCCCAGACCTGCCCCTGACCGGCCGGGACGCGATCGATGGTCCGCGGCGAGTAATTCCCCCCTACCCCACCGATGCAGCTCATCCACGAACCATCGCGGCCATCGACCGGCCACTCCACGCGCAGATCCTCAATGGCCACCGCCCCGGCCCCGGATGCGGCGTAGGTGAGATCGAGGTTCACAAGCCCGTCCTGCTCCATCCAACCGGTGGCCGAGAAGGCGACGCCGCCCGCCTCGGCCGAGCCGCCGAACTCGACCCGCCAGGCGGTCTTCGATGTGATTTTTACCGGACGGTCCGTCGGCACGGCGAACTCCCGGCCGCCGATGGTGACGACCACGCGGGCGGGCGCACCCAGCACGGGGCCGCCGTTGGCCGTAATCCGCATGGGCAACCCCAGCGATCCCAGTTCATAATCCCGTCGCGTGCAGGTGATGCGGGGTGTACGGCCGCCGCTGACTTTGAGCGCCTCGAAGGGTTTGAGCACCTTCTCCGTGTCAGCGATGCGGTTCTTCCACCAACGGGCGAACGCGCGGGCCTCGTCCTTCTTGTCGAAGGTGATGTCGTTACGCGAGACCAGCACCTGGCCGGCCGCATCGACAAACGCCAACGTCACGCGATAGGTGCCGGGCGCCAGCACCGGCAGGTCCAGCATGGCCTCGAACTTAAGATTGACCCGCCGGTCGACGCGACCCGCGACCACGCGCTTGCCGTCGCGTTCGACGGCATAGGTCATGGCGGCGATGGCGCTGCCAACTGGGATTGCCGCGTCCAGTGTGTCGCCCGCCAGGAAGAGACGGTTGTCGGCGGGGTTGAACTTGCGCTCGTACTCGAAGACGGTCGTGCGCGGCTCGGCCACGAGGTAGCTCTTGTTGGTGCCCGAGAAGTCGCAGGTGTAGGCGTAGACCGGCGCAGCCGCGGGGGCATCCGGCCGCCGGACACCGAGGGTCAAACGTGAACCGTTCTCCGGCGCACCCCACTTGGTGAAGGAGTAGGCCAGCCCCGGAAAGGCCTTGGTGACGTTCAGGCTGGTCGACCCGCCGGCCGGGACCGTCAGGGCGCGCGTCTCGTCCACCACGGTAGCGGGATCACCTGCACCTTTGGGCGGCGTGTGCGTGATCCGGGTCATAGCCTCTACCGTAACCGGTTGGCCGGAGGGGTTGTGGACCGTCAGGCGCAGGTCGAGTTTCTCATCATGCAGGCCGCCGAGGCGCTCGACCTGGACATAGGGCTCGGCGTCCGTCAGCGTCAACCGGGGAAAACCATAGTGTTCGAGATGGCCCGAGGCTGAGGGAAAATCCAACCACTGCCAGCCGGGATTCTTCAGGTCGGCGGCGAGCAACATATCGAGCTTGTCGCCGGCCCGGTTCTCGACCGGCATCTGCAGATCCGCAAGGTCCATGGCCATCTCGAAATCCCACCAGCGGCGGCCATCGGCCTCGTAGACCCGGTTGGAGATCGCATTGTCCGGCTGCCAGTTGTACATGTTCTGGCCGATCGAAGGGTAGATCTTCATGTACTCGCCAGCGCCTAGCGAGTTGACGACCATCTTGAGAAAGCTCGGGTGCTCGCCGGCCGGCTTGTTCCGGTCGTGCATAAAAATGCCGAACTCGTAGGCGTCGTCGAAGACCACCTCAGTCGTATGCCGCTCACGGCTGGCGCGGTACAGGCGGTGGCCGGGCAACACGTCACTGCGCGCGGCCACGTAGAGATGCTGTGCGTCCCAGGCCAGCCAGAACGTCACGTCGCGATCTTTGTACGCGAGCGAGTGCGTGCTCACCACGCCCGTCACGCGAGCGGCGGCCTGCCACTCGGCCGGGTCGATGCGACCGTCGATCGTCGGCGGCCGGGCAGTCCGCGGCACGTTGAACCGCGGGATCAGGCTCTCGTCGAAAACCAGCTTGCCGCCCGCCAACACCCATCCGGCCGCGCACGCGACCGCACCGACCAACCACCATCCGCGCTTGTGCATGCCACACTCCTTGCGTCGCCCTGTGTCCCCGCCCGTCGCGCCGATCGGCACGCGGCGGGGCTCCGCAACTTAGTAACGAAGTTGTTGACACTATACGGGGCCAAGCCCTATGCTGCAACCCGATTCTGGGTGGTGTCGCAAGGGGTGTATTTGCCGTGAGCATCCGCAAGCTCTATCACGAACGGATTGCCGACACGTTGCGGGCCGAGATCCTGGCGCGGGCCAAACCGGGCGACAAGCTGGCCTCGGACGCGGCCCACGCGCGCCGGTTCGACGTCTCGGTGATCACGGTTCGCGAGGCCCTGCGCCTGCTGTGCCAGGAGGGGTTGCTCGAACGCCGCCAGGGAAGCAGCACGCGTGTGCGCGCCGTCACGCCGCACCTGCGGCGCGTGGCGGTGGTGGCACCCACCGGGCTGGAGGCGGCGCCCTATTTCTTCCATCACCGTGTGCGGGAGGCGGCCGTGCCCCTGCTGAAGGCCCAGGGGCTCGAAGTGGAGTTCCTGCCCGATGGCAGCGGCGGTGCGCGCGACGGCGCGCCGTTCACGGCCGCGAACCGGCCGGCGCACCCCCTGCGCGATCTACGCAAACGGACCGGCGACCGCGCCATACACGGCGTGCTCCGCCTGCTGGGCAAGGATGAACGGGCCGATGTCCTGGAACTGGAGCAGGCCGGCATCGCCGTGGTCGGCCAGAACGAGCACGACTGCACCCACCACGTGACCGTCGATCACGCCGGCCTGGTCCGCACGGCCACGCGTCACCTGCTGGACCAGGGGCGCCGGCGGATCGCCTTCGTGCAGTACGAGCAGCCTGGTTTGAAGCGTCACGGGGAGGAGTGGTATCTGCTGGTTCACTTCCGCGAGACGCTGGCCGAGGCCGGTGTGCGTTTCCACCGGGAATGGGTCTGTACGGCGCATAACCCGCTCAAGCCCGGCAGCGGCTGGGACCATATCCACGACATCTGGCTTGGCAAGGGGCCCAAGCCCGACGCCCTACTGGTCGGCGTCGACACGCTCTTCACCGAGACGGCCATGGCGCTGCTGTCGCTCGGCGTGCGCGTACCGGACAAGCTCCTCGTGGCCACCCACGCCAACAAGGGCTCGGGCATCTTTCACCCCTTTCCCGTGGTTCGCTTTGAGGTGGACCCCGAGGCGTGCGGCCGCGCCATGGCAGACGTCCTGTTGCGGCGCCTGCGCGGCGAACCGCGCGTCCCCCAGGCCACGGTCGTACCGTTCCGGCACGTGCAAGAGGACGACACCTGAACAGAGCAACATCAACCAGAGAGGAAGACGCCATGTCCGCAAGAATCGGTCTCAGTATCGGGACCCGCGAGGCCGCGCGCACACTCGTCGCGACCGTCGCGCTGGTCGCGTCGACCACATCGTTGGAAGCCGCGATCATCGTCCGCGACGGCTTCGAGTATGGAGCGGCGAACATCAACCTGTCGACGACCACCAGCACCATGGCCGGCGGCACGGGCCTGGGCGGAAGCTGGCAGCTCAGCAGTCAGAACGGCAACAACCATGCCACTTACGTCGCAGCCGGCCTGACCTTCACCAACCTGCTGACAGCCGGTGGGGCGATCCGCATGGAGGGGCAGTGGTCGGGTTCGTCTCTGGTGAGCCGCCAGTTGTCCGTCACGCACACCGGCACGCTGTACGGAAGTTTCCTGGTCAAACCCGGCGCGCAGCCGTATGCGGACGCGAACCAGAGCGGCTCGATCCTCGGCATCGGCAGCAATGGTGAAACGGAGTATCCCACGGACATCTCTGTCAGCACCAAGCAGTGGGATCATGCCACCCCGCTCTGCGGGATGAAGATCGGCCGCTCCGTGGGCGGCCCCCATGCAGCGGACGGGTCAAGCATGGCCTACAACAACACGACGTCGTACCTGCTGCTGATCAAGGCCACCAACGTGGGCGGAAGCGGCAGCAAAACCGCAGCATTCTGGTGTCTGACAGCCGCGCAGTTCGCTTACTTCAGGTCCAAGGCGTCGGATCCGCTGACGGAGGCCGAACTCGATGCCGCCGCACTGGGTACCGGCAGCGCGCAGGTCCTGCAGCGCGGGTCGAAGACAAGTTCCAACACGGCCACCTTCGACACCACCCGCTACCTCAACCTGATCACCAGCCTCAATCCGGTCGGCCCCACGGTGTGGTACATGACCTACGACGAACTGCGGCTCTCGAACGCCAGCCTGAACGAAACCGTGCCGCTGATTCTC
The DNA here is from genome assembly GCA_964652365.1 of uncultured Lentisphaerales bacterium. Lineage (GTDB taxonomy): Bacteria > Verrucomicrobiota > Kiritimatiellia > RFP12 > CAZZCT01 > CAZZCT01. The sequence goes on along the minus strand of CAZZCT010000067.1, from coordinate 18,512 downwards.
GTCCCCGACAAGGGAACAGCCGTGATCGTGCGGTAGCGCAATCGGGCCGAACTCGTTCGCGAGACTGAGAGATGAACTGACCAACAGGAGTAGATTATGAAACACGAAATGAACGAACCGACGTATGCACGCTGCCGGCCGGCGAAGGTCGTCCTGCTGTTGGGCCTCGGCGCGGCGTTGGCCGCCGTGACGACTCACGCCGCGGACTACTACGTGGACGCGGGCTATTCCGGCAGCGAGACCGGATCCCCAACCGCCCCCTTCAACACGTTGGGCGAAGCCCTGGCGCAGGTTAACGCCAGCTCCGGCCCGCACATCATCCGCGTGGCGGCTGCGCGCCACGACTCCGCCATTGAGAGCTTCCCGCTGGTCGTCAGCAACTCGGCCTCGATCTACGGCGGCTATGCGGGCTACCAGCCGGGCTCGGGAACGTTCGATTGGGTGACGCGCTCGCCGCGCACCACGGTGCTCGACGGGCAGGGCGCGGGCCAGCGGCTGGTCTACCAGGTCTTCGCGAACTGGAGTTCGAAGAGCGCGCGCTACGACGGCCTGGCGTTCGTGAACGCCAACCATACCGGCACGGGCGGCGCCTACGCCAGCGCACTCGCGTGGGGCACCAGCGTCTACTTCAACGACTGCCTCTTCACCAACAACGTGAGCGGCAAAGGCACGGGCGATGGCCAGCCGGATACCGGCGTAGGGGGCGGCGCGGCCCTGATCGACAGCCGAAGCACCATCGACGTCCGCAACTGCGACTTTCTGGACAACCGTTCGGCCGGTGCTGGCGGTGCGATCTGGATGTATGCCTTTGACGCTGGCATCGTCTCGAACTGCACCTTCCGCGGTAACCGCACACAGACGCGCGGCGGCGGGCTGTTCGCCATCGGCGGGGGCGACGCGCCCGGTCCCGAAAATAAGCGCACCCGCGTCCTCGACAGCACCTTCGTGGGCAATAGCGCCACGAACGGAGGCTATGCCGGCGGAGCCGCGTTCTGCCCGAAGAACCTGATGGAACTTGACCGCTGTGTCTTCGTTGGCAACTACGCACCGAGCGGCGCCCAGAGCGGCGGTTCGGCCGTCGGCGGCCCAGGCTACTGGGTCGGCAAGCATCGTGTGGTCAACTGCCTGCTTTACGCCAACACCGGCAGCCCAGCCCTCATGGGAAGGTCGAGCGTCCATGCGCCGGCGCTGGATGTTCGCTTCTGCACGATCGTCAGCAACCCCCAAGGCGGCATCCTCGGAGGCACGGATCTCTGGAACAACAACAGCGGCTGGCTGGCAGTCAGCAACTCGGTCGTCGCCAACAACGGCGCCGAAGGCGTGCGATTCGTCTGGTATAACGGTACGACCAACCCCGGACGCTTCAGCATCGGCCATGTCGATTCGTCCGGCCATACCACCAGTAACTTTTACACCTGCGCCGCTATGGCCTCGTTCTCGCTCGATCCCCGTTTCGCGGATGCCGGCAACCGCAACTACCGCCTGCTGCCTGGCAGCCCCTGTATCAACGCCGCCGCGAATACGGGCGTGGCGCTGGACCTCGACCGCCGACCGCGGCCATTCAACCCGCGCGACCCCGGTTACGATCTGGGGTGTTTCGAGACCGAACCGCCCGCCAAGGGCGCCGCGATCTTGGTGCGATAGCACCCTATCCCTGCGAAACCGATCGAGGACGAGGACGAGGACGAGAACGATTGGGGAACCGGCCCCTGAGATCTCAGTCCGCAACGGCCAGCAGAAGCGCTGTTCGAACCAGAAGAGGAGTGACGCATGCGGTCCCAGTCCATGAAATCCCGCTGCCACGCTGCCGCCACGTTGCTGGCATGGGCGAGTCTCTGCGTTGGCGCGGCCGCGCCGCTGCAGGCCGAGCCCCCCCAGTGGCGTGTGGCGCGCCTGGCCCAGCCCCCCACCATCGACGGTGTCATCGGCGATGCGGAGTACGCCGACTGCCCGGCCTTGACTGGTATGGTAACCTACGGCGGGGCCGACAGCCAGGGCCTGCTGGCACACGTACAGGACGTCACCTGGTTCATGGGCTACGACGACACGCACCTCTACCTCGCCATGCGTTCGCCCCACCCCAAGGGCACCTGGCCGGCCGCGCGCGTGAAGGAGATGGAGAACGGCGAGATCCTCTGGGACGACCACACCGAGATTCAGATCGCCACGCGCGGGCGGAAGAACTACGCCAAACCCGGCATGGGTTTCTACAAGATCATCCACAACGCCAAGGGCATGTGGCGCGACGAGTGGTACTACAACGGCACGCCCGGCACCGAGCACCTCTGGTCGATCGGCGGGGCCTGCAAGTCCACCGTCACCGAGGAGCGCTGGGAGATGGAGATGGCGATCTCCCTCGCGGCCCTGAACGAGCGCAACCTCGACGGCCGCTCCTGGGTGATGCAGTTTGTCCGCGCCGACCGTCCTGGCGGCATCTACTTCGCCGGGTGGGTCGGCGCCGCCTGGATGTCGTGGGATGCGTTCGGCGAAGTCGTCTTCGACCCCCAGGCGCCGGCTTTCCGCTTCATCGATCGCGGCGAGACCGCCAAGGGCGACCTGGACCTGACCTTCGAGGCGGTCGGCAACCGCCGGGCCGAACGCGAGGTGACGGTGCAGGTCCGCGCCCGCGACGCCGACGGGCGCGCGCTGGCCGAGCGCACCCTTACCGAGCGCGTGCCGCCGGACGGGCGGAAGTCATTCCGCTTCGCCGAAAAAGTCACGTGGAGCGACCGCCCCGGCAACCGGCTCGAGATCCTGGCGACCGCCGCCGGGCGCGATGCCACCACCGGCGCCCCGACAGTCGAAACGCTCTTCGCCAACAGCATCCCCGTCATCAACCTCGCCAACCCCACCGAGTGGGCCGCCCGGGTCGACCCCTGGCTCAAGGCCAAGCCGACCACCGGCGGTTTCGCCTGGCGCTACGCCTACTGGCCCTATTATGGCGTGGCCGAGGCGAGCGTGGACCTCGACTTCTTCGGCATGCCCGCCGAAACACTGCGGGCAAACGCCTTCCGCGTCGACCTGCTGCGCGCCGGAGATGCCAAGCCCGTCGCGTCTGCCACGGCGCCGGTTACAAACCTCACGGGCCGCCTGCTGATGAAGCCCGGCGACCTCCCTCCCGGCGAGTATGTGGCGCGCGTGCAACTGCTGGCACCAAACGGCCAGCCGGTGGACAGCGCCAAGGAGCGCCCCTTTCGGCGCCGCGCCTACGCCTTCGAGCGCAACCAACTCGGCTGCGAACGGGTGCGCCTGCCGCCATGGCCAGCCCTGGGGCTTTCCACGAACGCGGGCGGAGCCGTGACGCTGCAGCCGTGGAACCGCGAGATCGTGCTTGCGCCCGACGGCCTCTTCGCGTCCGTCCGCGCCGGCGGCGGCGCGGGTCCCGAACCGATCCTGACAGCTCCGATCCGGCTGGAAGGGGAGACTGCCGGACAGCCCCTGCTCCCGAGCGAAACACGCCTGCGGGTCACCGAAGCGAACGACGCGCAGGCGCGCGTGCAGGCCGCGGGCCGCATCGGCCCCGCCACCTTCACCACCGAGGGGCGCATGGATTTCGATGGCTTCTACGAGGTGACACTGCGCCTGCGCCGCGGCGCGGCGGGTGCGCGCCTCGACCGCCTGACGCTGGCCATCCCGCTCTGGCGCGGCGCCGACACGATGTGGGCGCAGCGCGGCGGCGACAGCGTCGGCGGCGGCAACCGCCTGGGCGCCATCCCGGCCGGCACCGGCGTGGTCTGGACCTCGGCCGAACTGTTCCCCTGCCGCACGACGTGGGACTGGAAGGACTGGGAGATCTTCGTGCCGGTCGTACACGGCGGCTCCTACGACAAGGGCGTCTGGTGGTTCGGCGACAACAACGACGACTGGACGTCGAACCCCAACCTGCCGACCGTGCAATATGTCCGCACCGCGGCCGGCACCGAGATCCGAATCCACTTCCTGGCTGCGCCCGCCGCACTGGACCGCGAGCGCGTCTTCCACTTCGCGTTGCTGGTCGATCCCGTCAAGCCCGTCCCGAACGAGCGGCGCGAGGGGTGGGGCTGGGGCGGCCGGTACAACGCCGGTCTCTACGCCCACAACACGTTCGGCTGGCGCGAATGGGGGCGCTCGAACGACGGCTACTACCTGGAGGAGGCCGACCGCACGGCCTTGCGCGAGATGCTCCAGGGGCTGCGCCCGCCCGGCCGACCGCTCGGCGGCGGCTCGCTGCAGCAGGCCGGCGCCAACGGCGACCGCATCGTGCTCTACGGCTCGACGTCCAATATGAGCCAGGACATGCCCGAGTTCGACACCTTCAGCGGCGAGTGGCAAGGGAGTTCGCAAATCCCCTCGGACGAGGTGGCCGCCAAGCCCACCGGCTTCAACATCGGCGGGTCGTTCGAAAGCCGTCTCGTGCGCGAACAGCACGAGATCGGCGTGAACTGGACGCAGAGCCAGATCGACTGCTTCGTCTGGTACCACGAGAAGCTGCTGCGCGAATGCCCGGTCAACGGAACCTGGTGGGACAACAGTTCGCTCTTCGTCATCAAGGACTTTGACGCCGACCGCGGTGACTTCACCTACCGCTGGAACATCTTTGCGCGCCGCGAGATGCTGCGGCGGCTGAACACCATTGGTTGGCGGCTCAACCGCAAGCCCTGGTGGATCTCGAACTGCCACGTCGACTGGTCGTTCAACCAGGTCGGCTGGCATATCGAGAACGACTTCTATGTCGACGGCCCCGGCAACACGTTGCTCGACCAGCTCACGATGGACCAGTTCCGGGCCTATGGCACCCTGCGGCGCGGACTGATCCACCGCCTGGCCTCGCGCTATCAGGGCTACGAGCCCTGCACGCTCGACGAGTCGCGCCTCCGGGCGCGTTCGCTCGTCGGGCTTTGCCTGCTGCACGACATCGGCGCCTACCTCTGGAGCCAGGAGTATGCCAAGGAGTACCACGAACTGCCGGCCGCGCTGCACGAGGCCGTGGGCTACTTCGACGAGTCGGCGGCTTGCCCCTTCATCGGTTACTGGCGCAGCGCCGACCTGGTGAAACTCGGCGCGCCCGGTGTGCACGCCTCGGTGTACAAAGGCAAGGATCGCGCCGCGCTGGTGATCATGAACGCCGACCGCGCGGCCAAGGACGTCCCCTTCACGTTGACCCGCGAGTTGCTCGGGCGCGAGACCGTGCGCCTGTACGACGCGGAGTCGCGCCGTCCAATCGAGAAGCTGTGGGACGGCAGTGTGCGGCCGAACGTGCAGCGCTTCGGCGAGTATCGCGCCGGCGAATTCCGCATCGAAGGCCACGGTCTGCGCATCCTCGTGGCGGAGTGAGTACGAACATGCCGACCCAACCCACGAGCCGCAAGGTCGTCCCGGCACACCGACACCGGACGGCTCCGGCGCGGCGCGTCGCCGGACGCCTCCTGCTCGGCCTCGCCGCGTGGGCGCACGCCCAACATGCCCACGCTGACGAGCCTGGCAGTCTCCCGCCGGCTCTGCGCGCCCACGTCACGGCGCTTGCCGACGCCGACCGCACCCTGCGCATCGAGGCCGCCTGGCGCCTGGGCAACCTCGGGACCACCGCCACCGGTGCCGTGCCGTTTCTGATCGGCCTGCTGCCCGACCATGGCACCATGACCGACGGTCGCCTGATGCTCTGGCAGCGCCCGGACAACCCCTGGAGTTCCGAACTCACCTCGCCCGGCCGCGAGGCCGCCAAGGCACTGGTGCGCATCGGCCCAACGGCGATCGATCCGCTGCTGGCGGCCCTGGCCAGCGAAACCAATGTGTCCGGTCGCGTCAATGCCATGTTCGCGCTGGGCGAGTTCCACGAGCCGCGGGCGACCGCGCTCCTGACATCCCACGCCAACATCTGGCAGCCCGAAGCCATGGAGGCGCTGCGCAAGATCGGCGATCCGCGCGCCATCCCGGCGCTGATGAAGACGTTCAACCAGCACGAGGGTTTCGTGGTCGTCGTGACCGACGTGCTGGTGTCGTTCGGCGCGCCATCCATCGAGCCGCTCCTGGCACACCTGCGCAACCCGTCCGCTCCCAACCGCCACGTGGCGCTCCGCGCCCTTGCCCGCCTGGGCGACCCGCGCGGATTGCAGGCCGCCACCGATGCGTTGCGTGCTCCCGATCTGCCCATGCAGCGGGCCGCACTGGGAGCCCTGGCGCTCTTTCCGCCGCAGCCCGCCGCCGGCGAGGCCCTGACCAGCTTGCTCGGCAGCCCCGATTGGCGCCTGCGCCGGGATGCGCTCGACGCACTCGCCCGTTTGCGCGACCGCGCCCATCTGCCGGCGATTCTGAAAACCCTGCAGGATTCCGACCTGACGGTGCGCGGCCATGCCGCGCTCGCCGCTGGCGCGGTCGGCGACGCCTCGGCCGCGGATCCCGTCGCCGCGTTGCTGGCCGATCGCGCCGTCTTCCCGCGCAAGGCCGCCATCGAGGCGCTGATCGCGCTGCACGACCCGCGCGCGTTGGGCGGTCTCGACGCCCTCATCCGCCACGGCCACGGCGGCACACGCATCGACGCCGCGGCCCTGCTGGCGAAGCTCGCGACGCCGCCCGCCGCCGAGCTGCTGGCGCCACTGACCGTCGCCGACGAAGCCCCCGTGCGCGCCGCGGCCGCCGAGGCGCTGCGCACCATCGGCGCGCCCGCCGCCGAGCCCTACGCCCGCTACCTCAGTGCGCAGGCCGGCGCCATCGATTGGGAGGTCCTCGGCGCTGCCGTCGCGTGGCTGGCGCAACTCGGCCCGGCCGCGGCCGCGCCCATGGCACGCGAGTTCGTGCTCTCGCCCAACTGGCAGTTTCCGGCTCGTGTGCGCCCGCATCTGACGGCCTTCGGCGAAGCGGTCGTCGACCCCCTGCTGGCGGCCGCGCGCGGGCGGGAAGGCGATTGGCAGCGGATGGAGCGCATAGCCGACGTGCTGGCGGCGCAGGGCGCCCGAAACGCCGTCACCCCCCTGATCGGCCTGCTGGAGCACAAGGACACCAAAGTCGCCGACAGCGCACTCAAGGGACTGGTCCGCATCACCGGGCAGTCGCTCGGACAGGACCCCGCCGCCTGGCGCACGTGGTTGGAGGCGAAATGAAAGCTTCAGGGGTCGGAGTCCGGATTCCAGGCGCCATCGGCTTGCTCCTGGCCGCCCAGCTCGCCTGCCCACCGCCGGCGGCCGCCGAGCCCTTCGTCTACACCGGTCGCTCCGGCGTGACCTTCACGGTCACGACGAACGGGCTTTCGGCCATCGCCGTCGGCCCGCGCACGGTCGCCACCGGCGGTTGGCGGCTCTTCGACGTCGGCGCGCGCTGCCCGACCGTCGCGGGCGGCATCGCGATTCCGGCGCCGTCGGCTGCCGAAATCGAGCCTCTGGGCCCGGCCGCCGTGCGCGTGCGGCACACCCAGGGCGACCTCACCGCACGCTACACGTACCGCTTCGACGACGAGGACGTGCGGGTCGCCGTGCGCGTCGAGAACAACCACCCGTCCAATGACCTGGCGATGGTCGGACTGACGGGGCTGCGCTTCCGCTTCGCCAGCCGTCCGGAGGGCCTGCTCAACGACGCCCCGCTGGAAAGCCTGGACAGCCTCGGCCGCTGGTACCGCGGCGGCATCGTCAACAACTGCCATCCGAGTTCATCGACCCCCGTCGGCGGCTGCTACCGGCACGATGACTTTTTCGGCTTCGGCGGCACGCCGCTTAACACCGGGCTGGCCAGGACGCTCTTCCACGGATCGCCGGTAACCACCGTAGAGGGCGGCTTTGAGCAGACCCTCGAGTACCTCCAGCCACAACTCGTGCCGCACGCCGGAGCCGCGACCGTCGAACTGCAACTGCGCGTCAGCGCCACCCGCGACTGGAAGTACCTGCTGGAGCCGTACCGGACCTACTTCCGGGCCACCCACGGCCCAACCCGCTACCGTTCCGACAACCGGCCGTTGCTGATGCAGGTCTTTGCGTCGAGTCCGCACAACGTCGGGCCACAGAACCCCCTCGGCGGGCGGCCGACCTTGGATACGGCGGAGTCCGTGGACGCCTACTGCGATGGGGCTTTGGGCGAGCTCAAGCAAGTCAACGGACAGGGCGTCGTGATCTGGGCCCTGGGGGGCTGGGAACCGCGCGGCGCCATGTTCCGCACCGACTTCGACGTCCTGCCGCCGGCGATCGAGCGTCAATTGCCGCGATTGCGGCGCCGTTTCGAGGAGGCGAACATGAAGATGGGGCTCTGCACGCGGCCCAGCGAGTTCACCGTGCGCGGCGACTGGAACGTGGATTGGACCTTCCTGGTCAACCCCAACGACCGCCAGCACCTCGAAGCGCAAGTCTGGGTGCGCTTCAAACGCATGATCGACTTGGGCTTCACGCTCTACTACATGGACACGTTCGGCGCCGGGTTCGACGACGTCCTGATCATGAAGTACCTGCGCGACAAGATGGGACCCGACGTGCAGTGCTACGTCGAGCACGACTGCGACGTGATGACCGTCTATGCTGGCATCTACGACTACGTCACGTGGGACGCAAAGCGGGAATGTTGGGCCATCGGTTCGCCGGGCGAGATCTACCGCTGGCTCAACCCCGACATCGGCAGTATGATCGTGGCCAGCTTCTCGCAGGAGCAGGTCACGACCGCGGGCGGCCCGCCTTTCGACTACGTGTATTCGCAGCGTTGTTCGCCTACACTGCACCTGACTCAACACTACGGGAGTGACTTGCGGGCGGCCACGGAGAAGTACCTCGACCAGGACGGGCGGTGGCGGCAGTAACCTTCTTGGGGTTCAGAAGTCGGAAACAGGGGGAAAAGACCATGGAACAGCAGCAGACACGTATCCCACGCACGCGGCTTGCCTGCCAGGCTGCGCTCGCACTCGCGGCGGTAGCGCTCGGTGCACTGCCGACACATGCCAAGGTCACCGCCACCACGGGGGCCGGCAACTGGAATGACGCCATCTGGAACAACGGTGCGCCCGCCGCCGGCGACGAGGTGACGGTCGGCCACGCCGTCACGCTCACCAACAGCACGCCGGAACTGGCCACGTTCCAGAACAACGCGACGCTCACGTTCGGCGGCTGGAATACGGCCCTGCGCGCGACGACGGTGACCGTGAATGGCACCATCACGCACAACGCCCAGACCGCCACCGCCGTCGGCGGCGGCGGCCTGTGGGTTCCCGACAACCGCCTCCGTATCGTCTGCTCGAACCTGACGGTCAACAGCTCGAAGACGATTGATGCCAACAGCAAGGGGTATCCGGGACCAACGACATCCAGCACAACCGGCCGCGGTCCGGGCGGCCCGGGGATCAGTGCCTGGTACGGGTGCTCGGCCTCTTTCGGCGGGCGCGGCAGCTACTACAGCACCGCGGCGATCACGGCGGCACCGTATGGCGATAGCGACGCCTACGGCACGGACGCAGCCCCGTCGCATCCCGGCAGCAGCGGCAGCGTCGGAAGCGGTGGCGGTACGGCTGGCAGCGGTGGCGGCGCAATTGCCATCGAGGCTACCGGCCTCGTGACAGTCAATGGGACCATCAGCGCCAATGGCGGCAACGGCAGCGCCGGAAGCGCTGGCGGCGGCTCGGGCGGCACGCTCTACATTCAGTGCGGCACGATCCAGGGCAGCGGCACCATCTCGGCCAACGGCGGCAATGGTGGTAACCCGAATGGTGGCAGCGCAGGAGGCGGTCGCCTGGCGATTGTGGTTGCCGATTCCGCGGGACAGGCCGCCCTGCCGGTGCCGAACCTGCAGTGTGGCGCCGCGCGCGGCGCAAGCAATCCCACCCAGAGCAACGAGAACGGAACCTACTACCTGACACATGCGCGCCTGGTGCGCCTGCCGGTGGCCTCGAACAACAAACCGCCCGTCGGCATCCTGCTGGGTCTCCCTTCGGGGTGGAACGTGTCGGGCGACCTGGTCGTCAGCAACACGACCCTCCAGATCGGCGAGGGCGTGCGGGTCGCGGCGACGGGCGACGCCATCGTGCATGCCAGCACCCTTCAGATGGGCCGTCCTCTGCGCTTCGGCAGCGCCTTCCGTCTGGCCTGCCGCGACCTGACGGTCCGTAACACGTCAACCGTCACCCTCTACGCGAGCGGCGTGCTGCCTGCCAGCGTGGTCACCAACCATCTGGCCCCGGCCTATGGCGGCACCGTGGCGGTCGCGCGCGCCTTCTCACTAGCCAGCGGATCCACCGTCTCACCCTGGTCGCATGGCACCAATGGCGGGTCCGTCGTCTTCCTGGTAGACAGCGCCAGCATCGCGGGCACGATCGACGCGGATTACAAGGGCTATGAAGGATCGCGTGCCAAGGGGCAGAAAGCCTTTGGCTTCGGCGCGGGAACGTACAAGGCAGGATGGAACTCAGGCGGTGGCGGGTATGGCGGACGGGGCGGGACACTGTTTTCTGATGCCACTTTGCGCGGCAAGTCCTACGGGGTCGCAGCCGCACCGGTGGCACCCGGCAGCGGCGGCAGTGTGTGTGACGAGGCTGGGGTAAACGCCTTCGCGGGCGACGGTGGCGGCGCGATCCGCATTGCGGCCTCGGGCAACGTGAGTCTGACCGGATCCCTGAACGCCCGCGGGCAGAACACCTTGGATGGCTATAGCGGAGCCGGCTCGGGAGGATCGATCTTCGTGACGTGTGAGCGCATCTCCGGCACGGGTACGCTGCGCGTCAACGGCGGGAACGAAACCGGCAACGGCAACGGCAGTCCGATGGGCGGCGGCGGACGCATCGCGCTGGTGGCGCGGGGCGGCTCGTATGACAGCCTCACCCTGTCGGTTGCTGCCGGCACCGGCGACGCCGGAGGCACTCTGCCGGAAAACGGATCAACCTACAAGGCCCCCATACCACGCGGAACGGCCGTCATGGTGCGTTAGCGCGGCAGTGACCGGTCGGCGGCTGACGCCGACTCCCGCCGACTGCCATCGATTGCCGCCGACAGCAACCGCCCGCTGTCGGTCGTCGTTGACTGAGATCGACAGCCGTCGAGGACCGTCGCCGCCTCCCCGGTCCGCCCCCACGAACAGAACCACTCATGCGCCACACCCGCCTCCGACCCCTGCCGTCCTGCTCGCGCGCGCTGGCGCTCGCACTGGCCTTCGCCGGAGGCGTTCGCGCAGCGCCCTCCCTGCCGCCGCCCGACTGGAGCGCACCCGCCGGCGCGCCGGCGGCACCAGGCGATGCCTTTGCGCCAACTTTCACGGGCGTCGTCGACCCGCGCGCGCCGGTGATCGCCGAATGGAGCCGCACCGCGTGGCCGGACGAGAGCTTCACCCTGACGGGTGTGCGGTTCACCGGCCTCGCCGGGGCGACCGCGGGCGCGGACACCACGGTCTGGCTGTGGGCGGCCACGCCAGAAGGCGGCGTGCTGCGCGAGGCCCGGATCTGGACCGCCAGCGACTGGCTGATCACCGCCACGGTACCGGCCGACCTGCCGCGCGGTCTCTATCTGCTCTGGGTCGAGAACCGCCACGGCGCGAGCGCACCGGTTGCGCTGAACCGCGCGCAGGCCAACTGGCTCGGTCCGGGTGGCGCGTCGGCCCCGGCCGGCGCCACGCGCCGCGTCTTCGGCCGCGACCTTGCCTACGCGCACGGCACCAACACCGCCCACGTCTTCATCCGCCCGGCCACCGACGGCGACTTCCAAGCCTGCACCGTCACCGAGGTCAACCCCTACGCCGTGGCGTTCACCGTACCAGCCGGCCTCACCACCGGCGCGTACGAGGTGTTCGCACACGGTGGCCACGGCGGCGCCTGGGGCTGGAGCGATCCCCTGCCCCTGCGCGTCGAACCGACCTGGCAGCGCGGTGCCGCGGAGTTGGCCGTGGCGCCCTCCGGCGCCGACGACTGGGCCGCGCTGAACAGCGCCGTCAACACAGTCACGAGCTGGTCCAACGGCGGCACCGTGCGCCTCACCGCGGGCACCTACACGATCACCCGCCTGCTGAGTGTCCCGCGCAACGTGCGCCTGGCCGGCGCGGGGCGGACGAACACCTGCGTCGAGGTCCGGCTCGCCCAAGTCTACGACAGTTGCCTGTGGGCAGCCGGACCAAACGTCGCGCTCGAGGACTTCACGCTCCGGGCCTGCGCCAGCGGATTCGAGCCGCGCTACGGCATCGCCGGCACGCCCCAGGGCGGAGCTGTCTCGAACCTGGTCGTGCGGCGCGTCGGCTTCTGCGCCGAGTCCGGAAGCTACGGCGGCCGGGGCGTGGGATTTGCCTTTGCCGGCGGCGAGGTCGCGGAGTGCGTCTTCGACCGCACCTTCGGCATGAACTACGCCACCGATGTCTGGGTACACGACAACCTCTTTCACGGCGGCGACCACGGCGCCTACGGAAGCAACTGGTCTGAAAGCGGCCTGAGCGCCAACACCTTCCTGCGGCTGGTGGCCGAGCGCAACCACTTCGAGACCCTGAACTGGCCGACCGATCCGGTCACCGGCAGCCGCCGCTACCGCTATGACGGCTTCATCACCAGCGAGCAGGCCACCTACCTTCCGTGGTGCAAGCGCATGATGGCCTTCTCCTGCAACATGATCTCGCCCACGCACGCCTACCTCGCTCACAACACCTCGCGCGACGTCGGCGTGGAGGACAACAAGGGCGAGATGTTCCTGTTCCACGAGGGCGCCACCCCCTTCTATGCCCAGGTCGCAACGACCGACGGCCTGACGGTGCGCATCACCACCAACGGCCTGGTCCATGGGCAGGTCCTGAACATCGAAGGGCGCCCGCCCGCCACGCAGGTGCCCGACACGCTCAATCCTACCGGCTTCAGCATCGACGGCAACACGCTCGTGCTGGTGGCCGGCGGCGACGGGGTGGGCCAGTACCGCCGCCTGCGCAGCCACACGCGCGACACACTGACGGTCGACGGGGCCTGGCGCGTGCCGCCCACCTCCAACTCCGTCGTGATGGTGCTGTTCATCTACCAGGACTGCGTGCAGTACCGCAACGAACTCAACGCCATGCCGCCGGGCTATGTGTACAAGAGCCACGTCGCCAGCGTGGGCATCGACTACGACGGCAACGCCATGAACTGCGTCGCGGAGGGCAACCTCTCAAGGCGCACCGCCACCGCGCGCGCGATTCATGGCCGCGCCACGGCGCCCTGTATGTGGAACGAGTTCCGCGACGAGACGGCGCTGGAGTGCCTGACCGGCGGCGACAGCGCGCAGGTCTGGACTTCCACCCCCGCGGGTTCGTCCTGGATGGACAGCGTCGGCCCGGCGCAACTGGGTAACTTGGTCCGCGGCGGCGTCCGCGACTGCAGCAACAGCGTGGTCTCGGTCGGGCTGAACCCGGACGTTCCCGACAGCCAGCAGCGCCTCGCCGTCGGCGGCGCCTGGGAGCACGTCGTCTGCACGGGCCGGGTCGAAGGCGTCCGCGCCGGCAACCTGGCCGATACGCTGCTCCGCGATCTGGAGATCAACCTGCCGGCCGGCACGCCCGGCGTGCGCTTCAGCCGCAACGCGGGCGTGCTGCTTGCCACCAACCGCTATCCGGGGACGGCGCTCCCCTACTCCACCGACATCACGCACCGGCTCTCGACGTGGACTGGCGGCACGCGCAACATCCTGAAGGGCGCTGGAAACGGCGACTATGCACGCTACGCGGCCGTCGACTTCGGTGGCGGTGCGAACTTGCTGACGCTCAACACCACGACTGGACTGCTGCGCGGCACGGCGCACCTCGACACTCCCCATGGCCCTGTCGTGGCGGCGTTCGATGTCCCCGGCGCCGGCACAACCAGCTTTCCGGTCACCGGCGCCGTCGGGGTACACGATCTCTACCTGGTATTCGACACCAGCAGCTTCCAGCTCGAATGGTGGCGCTTCACGGGTGCCACGACCGTCGAGCGCAAGGGCGGCCTTGCCAACGCCTTCGGCAATACGCTCCACGACAGCCTGCTGGCGCGGGCCAGCCCGGTGCCGCTGCTGCGCACGCTGCGCTTCCACGGCCGGGAGCGCGCTACGGGCATGCTCCCGCTGGCCAACACCGGTTGCGCGACGCTGGTCCCCGTCGTGCTGGGCACGACCAACTGGGCCACGTGCGTGCCAGCCAGCTGGGCGCTCGCGGCCGAAGGACTGGCGCCAGACGGCCTGCAGGTGACGGTCGACCCCGCGACGTTGACGCCGGGCGAACATACCGCGACATTCCTGGTCACGGGCGCTCCGGTGTCCGGCGTGCCGACCGTCACCAACGCGGTGCGCGTGCGGGTGACCATCGACAGCCTACCCTTCGAACTGGCCGGTGCGATTCTCGGCGGCACGCTCGTGGCCGGCGACTGCATCGCGTTGGACGCCTATGGCACGCTCCTGGCAAGCGGCTGGACCGTCACGTTTTACAGTTCCGTGGGCGGGCCGATCGGCACTGCCGGAAGCGCCCCCTACTCCGTAGTCTGGTCCGACATCCCCTATGCGGGCGCGGCCGGCGCGGACGTTTGGGCCGTGGCCTCGGACGGCCCTGGCGGGAGCGTGACATCCGCGGTCGTCCACGTCTGGATCCAGCCGCCGCCGGCGCCGCTGCACTTCGTCGAGCGTTTCGAGTCCGACACCTGCCCACTGGGCGCGTTGGACGGCCACCACGGCTGGACCGTCTCGAGCGGAGGCGTGGCCCACGTGCAGTCGACCACGGTGCATGCGGGCAATGGCACGCTCGAACTGGCGCCCGGGCCGACCGGCTCGCCCAGCCGCGCGACACACTATTTCACAGCACCGACGGCCCGCCGGGTGCGCGTATCGGCCTGGATGCAGGCGTTACCGGGCGACCGGCCGGCGCATCCGGAGACCGGCAGCGCCACCTGGGTCTTTGACGACGACCTGCGCCTGAACGTCTACGACGGCACCCGCCCGGCCGGCGACCGCTGGTTGACGCTGACGGCGACACCGGCCCTAGACTACGCGAGTTGGGTCCAGGTCGAAGCGCTGCTCGACTACGACCGCCAGCGCTGGGAACTGCGCCTGAACGGCGTGCGACTGGCCGAAGAACTCGGCTTTGGCGGCTTGCGCGAGGCCGTGACCGCGTTACAGTTGGAGGGCGAGGGCTGCGTGGACGACATCGACGTCGCGGCAGTCTGCCCGCCGGCAGACACTACGGGTACGGTGCTGATCGTCCGATAACCCCTGCGTTCCCCCTGCGGCTCGCGAGGACGCTCGCCCTCCATGAGTTTCTGCGCCCGCTTGACTCACCGATGGAGGGCGAGCGTCCTCGCGAGCCGTCTCAAGACGCCCCGTGCGGCGGGTTGAAGTTATAGGCAAGCCCGCCGCACGAGAACTGCGACCGCGGACACAAAAAAGACACGCCCAAGTCCCGAGGGTACTTGGGCGTCAGGATAGTGCCTCCGCACGGGAAGCGACCGACTGCCTTACTCGGCAGCCGCGGGGGCGGGAGCCGCCGCGCCGCCGCCCTGCTTCTTCTCGCCACGGGCGCCACCCGGATGGCCTTCCATGCGCCGCGGTCCCGCGTCCTTCAGCTCTTCCGGGGTCAGCGCACCGTCGGCATCCACGTCGGCCTTCTTGAACATCTCCTCGGGCTTGGGCATCTTGGCCGCCTTCTCGGCGTCCCACTTGTCGCCCATGCGCGTCTTCATGTCAGCAATGCGCTTTTCGTGCGCAGCCGTGAACTCGGCCAGGGAGACGGTGCCGTTGGCATCGGCATCCATGGCCTTGAAACGCTCGGCGCCGCGAGCAGCCGGATCCTTGGCCGGCGTCGGCGTGGCGGCGCCCTCGCCTTCAGCCCGCAGAGCGGAGGCGGCGATGGCAACGACAGCGCAGGCGCAGAGGGTCTTACAGGTCAGCTTCATGGAATCATCCTTTCGTGTAGTCTGAAAAGGCCTCGCGGTCCGAGCGAGGCACTGTTTACATTAACGTCCAACTCTAACGCCTATTGTGCCCGAAGCGCAATGCTGTCGATTGCCAACCGGTGCGTGCCCCGGAGGCACGCGCGAACCCGGCCACGGCCGCTGCGAGCGTCCCACGTGCAGTCGACCTCGCGGCCGTCCAGCCGGACGCGGGGCGTGGCGGGCGAAAAGAACGCGAGCGGGGTGTAGCCTTGCCCCGTCAGATTCACCTCCAGCAGGCCGCCAGTGACGCGCGCATCGCGCACCACGGCGTCCACTGCCTGCAACAGCAGGGGACCCGCCGGGGCAGCCGCGCCGTAGGCAATGCGCAGCGTGTGCGCGCCGGCGGTCAGGGGCGGCAACTTGACCGTACCCTGCAGCGCGACGCCATCAATCTCGACCTTCTGTGGCCAGGCCCCCTGTCCACTGGCCTGGGCATCCAGCGTCGCGTCCCGGAAGCGCAGGTTGGAGAGGTGCACTGGCTCTTCCAGGCCACACGGCACCAGGGTGATCCCTCCCAGGTCGGCCCATAGGCCGACGGCCGCCTCGACCAGATTGCGGTACCAGGCTCCCGCGCCGAAAGCCTGCCAGGATCCCGAGGTGTGCAGCGGCCTGCGGAACGGCTTGCCTTCGAAGGCACAGGGTTGGTATCCGAAGTTACTCTCGTACAGGTAGAAGAGGCGTTCGAGCGACGCGGCGTCACCGACGCTCCGCCAGAGCCGGGCCAGCATGGTGTCGTTGGCGGCAAACCAGTTGTTGGGCTGGCGGGTCCACTCCTTCCAGCCCCGGGTCTCGCCGCGCCGCACGATATGGACACCGTCCTCGCGCAGGAACTCGCGTGCAGCAAAGCGCGCAAGCGACTCCAACCGCGCACCGTAGAGATCCTCGCCATAGGGGCTGTCCATGGCGGCAAGTGCCGTCGAGAGCGGAATATCGCAGACGAGGTCCGGGTCTTCGGGATGCACACCCTCGTTGTAGAAGCCCGTCTCGTCATTCCAGAAGACGCGGTCGAAGTGGCCGAGGATGCGCTCGGCCAGCGCGTCCACGCGCTCGGCCAGAGCCGTGTCGCCCCAGGCCTGCAGCAGTTTGGCCGCCGCGCGGTAGCCGCCATACTGCCAGGCTGTTGGATAGGCCAGCCAGGCCTTGAAGGTGCGGCCGAACTCGGCTGGGAAGTCGGTGGAGGCCGCGGCGCCTGGCGTCATGCCGGTGGCATCGGGGTTGGCGCAGGCCGCGTCGAGAGCGCGCACGAAGCCGTCGCGCCACCGCCGCGTCGCCGCGAGATCGCCCGTCCATGCCAGGTAGTCGTGTGCCAACATGTACTCCAGCGCTCCGGGGGTGCCGCCGTCGGCGCGCAGGTCGCGTGTCAGCGCGTTGTCGTACTGGTTGATGTAGCCGGCGTCCGAAACGAAATCGAGCAGGCTGCGCACGAACGCGTACCCGTTGCCCGCCAGCAGGCCGAAGGCGGGACGGGTCATGTCCCATCCCCAGACCCAGTAGTAGTCGTTGTTGGCACGGTAGGCGCCTGGCGATCCGCGGATGCGCATGCTTTCCAGGTAGAGCGGTTCGAGCGCAAAGAACCGACGCAAGGCGGTGTGCCGTCCGAACTCCAACCGCGGCGTGGACTGCGCCACCGCCGCGTAGCGGGCAATCTGCCGCTGCCAGACAACCGCCGGTGCCGCGGCCGCGCCACGGGCGCGCGTTTCGGCGGCCGCGGCGTCGCTATCGAGTGCCAGCACCAGAATCACCGTTCCGGCCGCATCGGGCGCGAGTTCGAACGTCACGCGCGCGGCATCCGCGGCCACGTGGAGCGGGCCGCCCGACGCCACGCACAGATGCAGAGCCGACCGGCGGGCCTCGGACGCAACCTTGTGCCCCATCACGTCGGCATAGGTCGACGAGTCGCGAAAGAGCCACGCTTCGTGCCGCGTCGCGCGCCAGATGCCGTCGGCCACCGATTCGCCGAGCTCCCAACGCGTGGCTTCGAGCACGGTGTCGCCGGTCGGGTCGCGCCGGTCATGGGTCACGAAGCAGGCGCGCGGAATCTCGAAGCGTGCGCTGGTGCGGACACCCTCGATCTGCCACCCCACGGCACCCTCTTCCACCCAGCCACGCGACCTGATGACGCCGGCGTCGGACCGCTCCTCGCGGTTGATGTAGCCGAATGCAAAGGATTCGGTCCACTCGAAGCGGTGCGGCACATCGTCGACGATCCAACGCATGGCGCCGGTGTCGCCGCTGAGCACGCGCGACAAGCCGAACCAGGAATCGGCGGCATAGTGCACCAGCAGGTCAAACCCCCCGGCCTCCGCACTCGCCCGCAGGGTCGTGCGGCCGTCACAGAATGCGACCATCCTCCCCGGCAGGCCGTCGCCTGCGCGCAACCTGGGCAACTCGCCGGGCACATCAAAGCCGTGAAGCCGGAGGTTTGGATCGGTCGGAAGGGTCATGGCGTTCTCCGCTGGCAGCGTGTCGGAGCCTGTCGGCACATGGCTGGGGCAACGTAGGAAGCCTAAGCCCGACAGGCTGCTGGGCTGCCGTCGGCTCAAGAAAAAACCCCAAAAACACATCGGCCGCGGTTTAGCGCGAACCGCTGGTTTTCGGGGTCAGGATCTGGAGGCGCGAAGCGGAGTTGAACCGCTGTACGAGGTTTTGCAGACCTCTGCCTAACCGCTCGGCCATCGCGCCA
>CAZZCT010000066.1:0-25000 GCA_964652365.1 uncultured Lentisphaerales bacterium | reverse complement strand
CTTCCGCTCCAACCTCGCGGCCGCCTAACCATCAACTAAAGTGAATCGCACCCGTTTATATTGCTAACAGTTGTCGCCAAAGCTCGCGACAAAGAGCCCCCCTTGCCCTCGCCACTTGCCCCTCAACTGCCCAAGACCACTTCGAACGCCTCGACGGCGCCGAGGCCCTTGGCGTCGATGGGGCCGAAGGGGCGCAGGCGGACGTGGGCGGTCACGGCGTCGCGCAGGCGGGTGGAGATCAGGATGCCGCCGCCGGGGGCCTCGCGCTCCAGTCGCTGGGCCAGGTTCACGTCGGCGCCAATGGCCGTGTAGTCGAAGCGCTGCGCAGAACCCATGTTGCCCACCACCGCCTCGCCGGTGTGCAAGCCGATACGGATGCGCAGGGCCAGCCCGCCCGCGGCTTCCCAGCGCGCAGCCAACTCGCGTGCCCGCTGCTGCATGGCGATGGCGGCCCGCACCGCCCGAAGGGCATGATCGGGCTGCGGCAAGGGGTCGTTGAAGAATACCATCAGTCCGTCGCCCATGAACTTGTCGATCGTGCCTTCGTGCGCAAACACCACGCCGGCCATGGCGTCGAAATAGGCGTTCAGGGTGGCGCGCACCGTCTCGGCCGGCTGGCCGGCACTCCAGGCGGTGAAGCCCACAATGTCGCTGAAGAGCACCGTGACGGGCTTCTTCTCGCAAGCCTCCAGGGGGTGCGGGCTGACCAGAATGCGGGCCAGCACCGACGGCGCCAGGTAGTTGCCGAAGCGCTCGCGCAACTGGGCGCGCTCGCGCTCCTCGAGGACATACTTGTAGAGCAGCACGGCGCCAAAGGCGCCGATGATGCCCAGCACCGGCCGCAAACCGTTCATCAACACGCCGCCGAAGAAGAACAACCCGGCGGTCAGAGCCAAACAGGCGACCAGAGCGGCGAGCGCCCACGCGGCAAAGGCTGCGGCGCGTCGCCAACACCCCGCCAGCCACAGTACCGCCACCAGCGCCACGTCCAGCAGCACCGTCCCCCACCCCGGCGGGTCGCGCACGAACCGACCGGTCAACACGGAGTTGACCAGATTCCAGTGAATCCCGCTCAGGTAGTAGGCGCTGTCCAGCGGCACGGGCGCGGCATCGTGACTGCCGGTGGTCACGTCCGAGTAGATCACGAGCGTCTCTTCGAAGGCGTCCCGGTAGCGTTCGAGCCGCGCGGCATCCTGGCGGGCGGCCAGCAGACCGCCCAGGGTGAAGTGGGCGGCGCGCAGTTCGGGGGCGTCCCAGGGGGCGACGAAGTTGATGATCGCCTGCCCCTGCCGGTCGATCGGAATGCGGATGTCGCGGCGCCGGCCATCCGGAAAGTGCGCCTCCGGCAGCCGGATGTGACGGCCGAAGGCCACCTCGATGGCGGCCGGGTCCACCCGCAGGTAGTCACACACCACGCGCAGGGAGAGGGCCGGCAGAAAGCCGTCGCGGCAGCGCACCAGCAGGGGCAGCCGCCGGTAGACGCCGTCCGGCCCCGGTCGGCAGGTGATGCTGCCCAGACCGCGGCTGACCTCCGACAGGCGCCGCGAGGTGGCCACCTGCGGTTCGGCCTGCAAGGGCGCGCCCGCGCGCACGATGCGGGGGTGCCAGAGGTGCCGGTCCAGAAAATCGGCCGCGCCGTGTCCATTCACACCGTGACCGAGACCGCCTGAAGGCGCGAGCCGCACGGCCAGGGGGAAGTAGACGCGCCCCGACGCTTCGCTGGCGCGCACGAGCGGAGCGAGGCCTTCACCGGAGGGGGTCTGGGTGATGATCTGATCGAAGACGATCGCGGCCGCATCGATCCGGGTGAGCAGTTCGATCACCTGCTCGTGAAAATCGGCCGGCAACCGATCGAGGTCCAGGTCGCGACGACTGGCGTCGTCCTCGTCCAGGTGCACCACGCGCGTCGAGACCTGCGATGCCGGACAGCCGAACCAGGCATAGCGCAGACTGAACAGATAATCGCTGGCGCGCGACTCCCAGATGCCGAAGAGGCCGGGCAGGAGACGGCAGAGCAGCTCCGCCGCCAGAAAGGCGCCGGCCGCCAGGGCAAGCAGCGTCTGACTGCGCCGTCTATTCATGCTTCAGCCGAAGGACCTTGCAGTAGAACCCCGCGGCCTCGACCAGGGTCGCGTGGCCGGTGACTTCCGGCGCACTGCGCGTGACGACCGTGCCAGCGATCGGTACGCCCTTCTCGGCAGCCATGGCCACGTCGCTGTGCTGCCGCTGAGTAGCCACCAGCGCGTCGAGCAGGCGGGCCTTGCGCTCGGGGGCGCCGTCGGCCTGGAAGGCGGCGGTGAGTTGCTCGAGCTCACGCAGGCGCTGCGGCGAAGCGAACAGGTAGAAGCGCTCGGTGCCGGGATGGTCGTCCATGAGAAACCGCCCGGTTTCGGGGACAAAGTACTCATGGCCCATCTCCACGGCGCGGTCGTAGAAGTCGGCTGACGGCGGAAAGACCAGTTGAAGGCCCTTCGAGGTGTCGAGGAAGAAGAGGTAGATGTAGGCGCCCTCAAGCGGCTGGAAATAGACCCGCATGGTGTCGCCCGAGGCCACGGTGGGCTGGGCGTCGAAATCGACCACACGCGCCACACCGCGCTGGTTGGCATGCACGAAGGCCCACTTGAAGCGCACCGGCGTTGCGGCCGCCGCGGCGGGTGCGTCGGCCGCAGAGGTGGCCACGGGAGCGATGGCGTACGCGCAAAACAGCAGGAGGGCGAGCCAGTGCCGGACGCGGCGGCCGGGACGGACCCATCCGGTGCGGTGTGGTTCGGCCGGGCGCACGCCGGCCGCCGTCGGGCCGCCGGCGGCTACAGGCTGCGACCAGACGCCTGCATGCGTGACCGGGCTCATCCCACACCGTCCCGCAACCCGCGGCCCCTGCTTCGTGTTCATGGCGCCTCCCGTTCGACCACCCAGACCGGCTTCAGGGCCGCCGGATCGACGCCGGCCTGCCACTCGGCCCGCAGGTCGCTGGACTCCTCGCCCAGCGTCACGAGCTGCGCGGAGCCGACCAGTTTCTCCGTGTAGTTGGTGGCGTGATCGCCGCGCGGCGTGCGCTCAAGCAAGGCGAAACGCATGCCGGCGGTCGCGCCATGGAACCGGCCGACACCGGCCTGCAGCAGGTCGCCCTCGCGGCCCGACACACGGGCGGTCAGTGGCTTGGCGGCGGCGGCCTTGGCCGCCACCTGGCGGGCCAGGTCGGCACAGGCGGCGGCCAGGTCGGCGGCGCCCGCGGGAGTGGCGGCAAAGAGCCCCAGCACGCGCGTGGTCTCGGTATCGACCAACCGCAACTGGATGCGGCTGCCGCCGCCGGCCGGAATGACGTCGCCCAGCAGCAGCAGGCTGGCCGGCAGCAAGCGGCCGATGGCCAGTTGGGCGCGCGGGTCGGCCAGATCGGCAAAGCCCAGGTTCAGCTCCTGCAGAATCCGGTTGAGCGACTCGCGTTCGACCAGGACCATGGCGCCCTGGTTGGCGAGCTCGGCGTGCAGGCCGATCGATGTGAGCAGGGCGGTGGCTTCGTTCTCGGCGCCGACGCCGCGGTTGGTGGGGCCGAGGCAGGCCACGATCCGGGGCCGGGCCTGGTCGGCGCGGTTGGCGGCGTCCGCCGCGCCCTTGGCCTGCTTGCGGGCTTCGAGCGCATCGATCAGTTGGCGCAACTCGTCGCGGTCGCGCGACTGGCGTTCGGCATCGAAGTAGCTCTGCACGGCCCGGACCAGGCGGTCAGCGTCCGGCTCCCTGGCGGCTTCCGCGACCAGGCTGCGGGCGGCCCGCACGGCGCCCTGCTGCCCGAGCAGCACGGCCTCCTTCAGGTATTCGGCCTGCGCCACCTGGGGGTCCATCGTCCGAACCGCCTCGACGCGCACCGGTGCCTCGGCCGCCGACGTTCCGAGCGAGGTCGGCGTGCCCTCGGGTTCGGCGACGCCGCTCTTGGCCTCGCGATGGATGAAGACAAACTCGCCGCCCGCGTGGGAGGCCACGGCCAACGGGCCGCTGCGAACCATCTGGCCGGTCAGGGTGCTGACCTTCTCACGCACGGCGGCGCCGAGGTCGGAGGCCGCGAAGACCGACCGCTCCGGGTAGCTGAGGTAATTCAGGACCTGCTGGGCGAAGATGCTGTGCTTGAGGCCGCTGTCGATCACGGGCTCAATGTCGCCGCTGGTGAGCAGGTAACGCGACGGCTTGGCGACGGCGCGGCGGTACCAGTTCAGGTCATTGGCCGTGGGGGTCTGGATCAGGCCGCCGCGGAAGAGCGAACCGCTGAAGCAGGAGTCGGCAATCACGAAGACGTGACGGGCGCGCGAGGCTCCGAGCATCTTCTTGATGGTGGAGTTCCAGAGCCAGTCCTCGTTGGGCAGGCGCGAGCCTTCGATGCGACGGGCGTCGCTGGGGATCCAGTAGCCCTCGTCGATCGTGTCGTCGTAGTAGCCGTGACCGGCAAAGTAGACCAGCGCGGCGTCGTGCTCGTTGAGCGTCACGAGGCCGTCGAGTGCCGCCATGATCGCGGACCGCGTGGCCTGCCCGTCGAGCAGGCGCGTCACCTCGAAGCCATACGTGCTGGCGAGCACGTCGCCGATCGCTTCGGCATCGCCGCGGGCGGTGGTGAGTTTGTCCCAGCCGTTGACGCCCGACTGGCGGTACTGGTTGATGCCGATCACGAGGGCGTGGTAGCGCGGGGTCAGATCCACCAGCGAAGCCGGTTTGGCGGCCGTCTGCTCGTCGCCGCGGGCCTTGGTCTTGATCCAGCCGCGCGTCACAGCGCCCGAAGCAGGCGCATCAGAAGAGCAACCGGCAAAGGTGACCAGAAAGGACACACCCAGCGCCGCCGCCCGCACCAGCCACCACGCTGCGCACCTGTCTCGGCGCCCGCCGCAATTCGTCCGCTGCTGCATGACTTCCCCCTGCCCCAACTCGCTTGGGCCCGGCCTATGCGGCCGTCTGCCCATATCGTCGCTCGAGCCCCGGTGATTATTCCCGGCGGCGGCACACGGCGTCGCGAGCGGTCGTGCAACGGCCGCCCGACTCAGCCGCGATCCTTCGTGCGACGGGCATTCTGGCACCCCTTCAGGGTGCGGCGCATACGCTCAGATTTCCGGGGGTATCGCTCCGCTCAACCCCCGGCTACGCTCTGGCATCCCTTCGGGATGCACCAAGACGGCCGAATGTACCACGCACCGCCCGCCCGTCGTCCCTAACTTGCGCCGGCCGACGGAGGGAATCTGGAACTCACGAAGACAGGAAAGAGCGGGCAAGACCCCTTCCTGACTGCCTGATTTCCTGATAGCGAAGCCTACGGAAAGACCAGGTGCCCGAAACGCGCGAAGTCGTGAAAATTGGTGCCGGTGTCGGGACACCAGGCCCACTGGGTCGTGACACCGGCGTCGTAGTCGATGCGGTACAGGTTGGCATGCCAGGGCGTGCCGGGCGCGGGCACGGCGTTGCCGAGGCCAGCCAGCAGGGCAAAGGGGATGAAGCATTCGACACTCCAGCCGCTGACATCGGCATGGGGCGCCTGAAGGCCGCCGCGCACGGCGGTGGCCCGCCGCACGGCCCGTGGTCCGTCATAGTGCCAGGGCAGCCAGCCGTGGAAACGGCCCTCATGGTTGGGCACCAGCAGGGGCAGTTCGAAGCCAAGGGGCGAGATCTCGTACTCGAAATAGAGCGGCTGCGGCTCAGAGGGCCAGAGGAAGACCTCGACCACGTCCTCCCGGTAGAGATCGGCGTTGTCCTCGAGCAACGTGCAGGTCAGGTGGCGGTCCTCGCAGTCGACCAGGAAATAGAGGCCGGTATCCGAACAGAGCAGCTTGGCGCGCGTGCGGTAGTTGGCCGAACCGCGGCCCACGCGCGTGAGGGGCTGCCAATCCAACGACTGCCAGGCCGGGGACGACCCGGAGCCGGTGAGTTCAAAGTCGGGGACGCGGGTCAGATCCAGTTGCATGGGAAGGTCTCAGGGAGCGGACTCAGAGGAAATCCGGACGCACGGCTGCGCCGCGAGTGAACGCAGGGGCAACTCTGCCAGAACTACAGATTGACGAATCATGAGGTCCAAATGGTTGAACGTCCAACATCGAACGTCGAACGTCGAATCTGGGATTGCATTCGACGTTGAGCGTTCGATGTTCAATGTTCGATGTCATGGCAACTTGAGGTCTTGGACAGGCGTGTCGACCGTGGGCACGTCCGGGAGCGACGGAGATTCGTCGGCGTCCTCAGCGTCAGGCGGCAGCGCCTCGGCTGGGACCGGTTCGAGCGGTAACTGCAGGGCCTCGGAGCTCTCGGCGCTTTCTCCGCTTTGGCTACGGCGTCCGCGGCGGCGCCGCTTGGGACCGGTCTCGGACTCGCCATTGCCGGCCGGTGCGTCGGCCGCGATCTCCAGCTCGCGCACGCCGATCTCGCGCAGGCGCATCGAGACGATCCGCGAGACGCCGCGTTCGGGCATGGTGACGCCGTAGACGATGTCCGAACTGGCGATCGTGTGCTGGTTGTGAGTGATGATCAGAAACTGCGACTGCACCAGAAAGTCCTTGAGCGCCTGCACGAACCGGCCGATGTTCGAGTCGTCGAGTGCGGCATCCAGCTCGTCCAGCATGCAGAAGGGGCTGGGCTTGATCATGTAGATCGCGAACAGCAGGCTGACCGCCGTCATGGTGCGCTCGCCGCCGGAGAGCAGCGAGACCGACTGCGGGCGTTTGCCGGGCGGGCGGGCGATGATGTCCACGCCGCACTCCAGCGGGTCGCCGCCCTCATCGAGCAACACCAGGCTGGCGGTGCCGCCGTTGAAGAGCTTGGTGAACATCTGCTGGAAGTTCTGGTTGGCCTGCTCGAAGGTCTCGCGGAACATCTCGGCGGACTTCTTGTTGATCATGCGGATCAGGTCCAGGATCTGCTCCTTGGACTTGATCAGGTCGTCCTCCTGGGCCTTCAGGAAGGTCAGCCGCTCCTCGAGCTCCTTGTACTCGTCGATGGCCACCAGGTTGACCGGCCCCATCTCCTGGATGCTGGCGTTCAGCTGGCTGACGCGCGACTCGACGTCCTCGAGGGCCGGCGGCTCGCCGCCGGGCCAGGCCGGATCTGACTCGGCGACCAGCTGGTCGGCGCTCAGGGCATACTCGGACTGGACGCGTTCGAGCTGGTTCTGCCGCCGCATGCGGGCCTCGGCCAAGTCGAGATCCAGGCGCGCCTTGCGTTCGCGCGCGGTGTCGAGACGCCGCCGGTGCTCGGCCAGACCGGCCTCGGCCCGCTCCAGCTCGCGCGCCTTGGCCGCGCGGGTGCGGCGCATGGCCTCGGTCTGTTCCTGGAGGCTGCGCACCTGCTGTTCCATGTCGCCCAGGCGACCGGAGGTGGCGGCAATCTCAGCGGTCAACTGCGCAATGCGCTCATCGTAGGACTGCACACCGGCGTTACGCCCCTGCAACTGGCGCTCGAGCTCGCCCAGACGCGCATCGACCGCCTCGGTCTGGGCCCGGGCATGCTCGGCCTGCTGCACGAGATGGGCGTGGCGGATCCGGTGCTCGGTCAACTCGGCGTTGCTGGCGGCCTGTTGGGCTTCGAGCTCCTGCACCGTGGCGGAGCCGGTGGCGATGGTCTCGACGAGCTGTTCGCGCGCGGCCAGGCGGGTACGCAGCTCCTCCGCGAGCTGGGCGGCTTCATCGTCCGCACCCTTGGTCTGCAACTGCAACAGCTCGAACTCGGCCTTGACCACGCCGTGGCGCTGGCGGGCCCGTTCGACGTCGCGGCTGATGCTCTGCAGTTCGCCCTCCTGCTGGGCGGCCTCGCGCCGGCTGACCTCAAGCGAGCGCCGCACGTCGGCGATCGCGGCGGTCAGGGTCGCGGCGCGCTGGCTGAGGGACTCGATGCGCGCGCGCAGCAGGCCGGTCTGGCTTGCGAGCGCCTCGACCTGTTCGTGGGCATCGGCGATCGCGAGGCGGCGGGCCAGCGGGCTGATGGTCTGCCCTTCGGGCATCCACAGCTCGGTGCAGCCATCGGCGCGGAAGACGGCCCCGGAACGGGTGACCACGGTGCAGCCGGCCGGCACGGGCTGAGGAACCTCCTCGAGCGTCGCGACCAGAAAGACCTGGCCCAGCAGCCGCTCGGCGGCCTCGCGGAAATCGGCACTGACGGTGACCTGGTCCAGCAGGCGGGGCCGGTCGAGGGTCGCGGTGGCCGGCGTCTCAGGCAAGCCGGCCGCCACGACCATGCGGGCGGAAGCCTGTTGCCCGCGGTCCAGCAGGCCCGCCACCACGGCGGCGGCATCCGCGGGGGTATGCACCACGACCGCATCGATCCAGGCGCGCAGCACGGCTTCGAGCGCGGGGCGATATTCGGGCGAGACCTTGAAACGGTCGGCCAGCGGCCCCAGAATGGTGCCGCGGGCCAGGTGCAGCGGATTGGCGGCATCCAGCAGCAGCCGCGAGCCGGACTGAAACTCCGCGTGGCTGGCCTCCTGCTCACTCAGAAGGTCGAGCTGGGCGCGCCGCGCCGCAAGCTGGGCTTGCACCTGGGAGGCTTCCGTCTGGGCGGACGACAAGTCGGAGGCGGTGGTCTCGCGGTCGGCTTCGAGCGTCTCCAGCCGTTCGGCATGGCCGGCCACGGTCTCGCGCCGGGTCTCGAGCTCGGTCGCCAGCGTGGTACGCGTCTGGACCAGTCCCTCGAGCGCCTGGGCCAGCTGGCCCTGCTCGGAGGAGAGTCGTTCGCGCTGCAACAGCGTTTCGCGCTGCCGGGCTTCGAGGACCGCGAGCTGGTTCTGGATGCGGGCGCAGCGGCGCTCGCCCTCGAGCGACTCATCGCGGGCCCGCTGCAGCGCGGCCCGGGCCGTGTCGGCCGCCTGGCGCTGGGCATCGAAGGCGGCCTGGCTGCGCTCGAGCTCGGCAGCCGCGGCCGCGCGCTCGGTCGCCACGCGCTCCTGGCGCGCGCACAGCTCGGCATGCTGCAGGCGTGCGGAGGCGATCTGCTGGTGGGTCTCGGCCATCTCGCGGGCATCGCGGGCCGACCAGTCACGGTATTCGGCGATGCGCTGCTCGCTGACGCGGATCATCTCGCGGGCGTGCTGCAGGCGGCTCTCGGCCTGGGCGCTGGACTCGGTGAGGGCGCCGACCTGGTGTTCGGTCTCGAGGATGGCGGCATGGATGCGGCCGTTGTCCTGCTCGGCCTCGGCGACCGCCTCCTGGTACTCGGCGATCTGGCGCGCGACCTCGCCCGACTCGGCCTCCATGTCGCGCAGCCGCACGTCGAGCGCGGCCAGGCGCTTGCGGGTGGCGTAGAGGTCCAGCCGGCGCAGTTCGTCGCGCAGCTCCTTGTAGCGCTGGGCCTTGCCGGCCTGGCGCTGTAGGGAACCGATCTGGCGCCGCACCTCGCGGATCACGTCGGCCAGGCGCAGCAGGTTGGCGTCGGTCTGCTCGATCTTGCGCAGGGCCTCCTTGCGGTCGGCCTTGAACTTGGTGATGCCGGCCGCCTCTTCGAAGACCGCACGGCGATCCTCGGGCTTGGATGAGAGAATCGCGTCGATCTGGCCCTGAGCCATGACCGAGTAGCTGGTGGTGCCAACGCCGGTGCCCATGAAGAGGCGGTGGATGTCGCGCAGGCGGCACGGGGTGCGGTTGATGAAGTAGGAGCCCTCGCCGGTGCGAAACACGCGGCGCGAGATGGTGACCTCGTTGAACTCGGTCTGCAGCGTGCCTTCGCAGTCGGAGAAGGTGATATTGACCTCGGCCAGACCGAGCGGCTTGCGCATGTCGGTGCCGTTGAAGATCACATCCTGCATGCGGGTGCCGCGCAGGGCCGTCGGGCGCTGCTCGCCGAGGACCCAGCGGATGGCGTCGGAGACGTTGCTCTTGCCGCAGCCGTTCGGCCCGACAATCGCAATCATGCCAGGTTCAAATTCCAGCTTCGTACGGTCCGCGAAGCTCTTGAACCCTATCATTTCCAACGACTTAAGATGCACGTAGGCTCTCTCGTACGGCTTGTTCCGGGCAACCGGACACCCCTGCCCCGCAAACCCTGCCGGAAGGCCCCCGGCAGGGCTTGGGCCGTGTTGTTTGATAGCACGGAAAGGCCGGCGGGAGCAATACCCGAAGATTTCCGGAGGAGCTCCAATCGGTTGAGTTGCGATCGCAGGCTTGTCAGTCTGAGGTTTGGCCTCGTTAGGAGCCTGTCGGGCCTAAGCCGAGTACGTTAGACCAGTCACGTACCGACAGGGGTCAAAGTCGGCAAGACAGTCTGGTCGCGCGAAGACGCGTGGTCGGAGCATCAGCCCGCTCTCACCATACTCGCGCAGTTCAGTGGGTTGACGAGGCCCGCCAAGCAAGCTCAAGCTGGCGATCGAGAGCGCACCGGTCAACAGGCTGCCGGCGGCCACACGCATCAGGCGCGGCGATCGTGCCTCCGCCGTCAGGCGGACGAGGCCGGCTCCAACGAGCGGCAGGGACAACAACCCAGCCGACAGGGCGAAGCGCAACACCTGAAGGTTCCGGACGCCCGGGGTCTTCGACCCCAGCGCACCCAGACTCATCGCCAGCACGGCCGCGGCCAGAAACCCCCAAGCTGCACGGCCGCAGATGCGCCGCAGATGCAGGAACCCCAGGCAGTGGGCCTTCGGCAACGACCTCCTTGTCCTTGAGGTGGATCTGAAGGCTCAGGCACTCAGCCGCCCGGAGTCAGATCGAGCGCGATCACCGGCAGTTGCAGGCCGCGCAGTTCGCCGGGCAGTTTCAGCCAGACGCCGTCCGTGCCGGCGGCGAAGCTCACCGGCTGGTTGGTCTCAAGCACCGTGGCCGCCACCGGTGTGCCCGTGACCCCCTCCACCAGCAACGCCGTACCGGGGGTCATGTCCCACAGGTGCAGGTAGAGCCGCGTCCGGCCTTCCGGCAGAGCCCGGGTCGTGATCCGGCCCCAGTTCGGCCTTCCAAGCGGGCTGCGCCCGGCGCCATAGATCGACTCGCCGTTGACCGCCAACCAGGTGCCCAGTTCCCGCAACCGCTTGGTTGCCGCCGCCTGAAAGCGGCCGTCACCCATGGGGCCGACGTTGAGTTGGTAGTTGCCGCCGTTAGCGGCATTTCCGATCAGGTTGCGCAGCAACTCCGCAGTCGATTTCCAGGCGAAATCGAGCTGGTGATAGCCCCAGGAGTGATTGAGCGTCCCGGAGGTTTCCCAAGGCTTCTCAACGCCCTTCTCGGGAAAGTCATTGTCCATCATCGAGATGTAATCGACGCGCTCGGACGGTGCCAGGAACTGGATGCGGCTGTTGACCAGGCACGTCGCGCTGCGACCGCGGATCAGCGAGATCAACTCGTCCTGGCGCGCGGGGGTCACATAGGCGAGACTGCTCTTGTCCCAACTGTCGAACCAGAAGAGCGAGGGATCGTAGGCGTCGAGCAGCTCGCGCACTTGGACCAGGCACTTGGTCTTCCAGTAATGCTCGAAGGCCGCCTCGCTCGGATGGACATACTCCTCGTTCTCCATGTGCGTGGCACAGATGTCGCCGCCCGTGCCCTCCCAGTCCTGCCAGTGGGAGTAGTAGAATCCGAGCTTGATGTCGAACTTGCGGCAGGCCGCAGCCAACTCGCCGAGGATGTCACGCTTGAATGGGGTCGCATCCATGACGTTGTACCGCGAAGCCCGGGTGGGCCAGAGCGCGAAGCCGTCATGGTGCTTGGCGGTGATGACAAAGTAGCGCATGCCCGCGCGCTTCACCTCGGCAATCCACGCCTCGGCGTCAAACCCCTGCGGATTGAACGTTTCGGTTAGTTTGCGGTATTCCGAACGCGGAACATGCTCGGAGGCCTGCAGCCATTCGCCGTACGGGTGCTTGATCCTGCGCCCCTGCCAGACGCCGGCCGGGTTGCTGTACAGCCCCCAGTGGATGAACATGCCGAACCGGTCTTCCGAGAACCAGCGGGCGCGCGTTGTGTCAGTCGGCGAGTTGGTTGTCACTACGTGTCTTTCGGTTTGGATCGGTGTCGGTTCATCTCCAGCCAGACGCTGGCCCGGTCGACCGGTTACAGGCCGAGGTCGTCCAGCAGCTGGCGCGCCGCCGGCGCCGTGACCTCGGGCTGCGCGCCAGCCATGCAGCCAACGGCGGAGAACTGCTCCGCCGGGTAGCCGAATCGGGCGATTCGCGCCAGGCTCTCAGACAAGCCCTGGCCGGTCCTGGTGAACTCGCGCGCCGTGTACATCTGCACGGCCAGCATGGACCCTCTGCAATGCATCGCACATGTCTCCTGCGGACAGATTCGGCCCGCCCAGACCTGCAACCGTGGCCATGGTGGCACACGTGGTCCGGGCGCGCAAGCGCGGACGGCTTTCTGTTGCCTCGCTGCGGCCGAACAGGCTATAACCGCGCTGCATGAAGGCAGGCGAGTCCAGCGCGTCGCTCCGCCATGCGCTGCGCACCGTGGTCATCGGCGGTTGCCTGGCGATGGTCTACACGGTGGGCATCGGCAGTCCGGCCACGACCGAGTTCTTCCGAAGCGTGGGCGCGAACGAGTTTCACTTTGGCCTGATCACCGGTATTCCGCTGGTCATGCTGCTGATGCAGTTCGCAGGCGCGGCCGTGCTCAATCGCGTTGCGCGGCGCAAGCCCGTATTCGTCGTCTGCCTGGTGCTCTGCCGCCTGCTCTACCTGGCAGTGGCCGCACTGCCCCTCCTGCTGCGCACACGCAGCCCCGGCACCGTCGTCCCGGTGATCCTCGTCCTGCTGGCCATCAGCGCCGCCACGCACAATTTCGCGGTGCCCTTCTGGTACTCCTGGATGGCCGACCTGATTCCGGGACGGGTGCGCAACCGCGTCTGGGGCTGGCGGCAGCGCGCCATGCATATCGCCTGGAGCGTTGCCAACCTGGCAGTGACGTTCTTCCTGTATCGCACCACCTGGCCGGCGACCGTCACCTTCCCGATCCTGACGGTGCTGGCGGTGGCGGCGGGCATCGCCGATGTCCTGCTCTTCCTGGGCGTGCCGGAACCGCCCAACCCGATCATGCAGGAGCGACAGGTCTGGACCGACCTGCGGGCACCCTTGGCCGACCCCGGCTACCGCCGCTTCGTGCTCTTCTCGTGCGTCTGGAGCTTCGCCACGATGACCGCCGCAGCCTTCATGCAACTCTATGTCCTCAAGGTGCTCAACCTCTCGCCGTGGAAGACCTCGCTGATCTGGTGCGCGCAGGGTCTCGGCATGGCGCTCGCATCCGGCATGTGGGGCAGGCTGACCGACCGCTACGGGCACCGACCGGTGCTGATCGTATGCGTGGCGCTGAAGCCGGCCATCGTCGTGGTTTTCATGCTGCTGACGCCCACGAACGTGATCTGGCTCCTGCCGCTGGCGTTCCTGCCCGATGGCATGTTGAACGCCGGGTATGGGCTGGCCTCCAACGGCTACATGCTGGCGATCTCTCCGCGCCGCAACCGCTCGATGTTCATTGCCGCGATCACAGGCCTGGCCGGAGTCTGCGGCGGTCTCGCGGCCATGTTGACCGGCGCGTTGCTGGCGCGCACCGCCGCGTGGGGAGGCGTCGTGTTTGGCCGCGCCTGGAACCACTACCACGTGGCCTTCGCCCTGAGCCTGGCCATGCGCCTGGCGTGTCTGGGTCTGGCGCGCGCCGTCCGCGAGCCCAAGGCGGTACGCTCGCGGCAACTGCTGGTGGCCATGCTGGACGAGTGGCCCTTCGCGGCGCTGCGCTTTCCGGTCGGTCTCTACCGCCGGATTTCGCCGCCCACCCGCTAGATTCCTCGTGCCGGGAAATCTGATTGTCTATTGACCGGCCACTGCCGACTGTCTGGGCCCATGCCTCGCCAACCGCGCGGACCGTCAGTGTTGGCGCAGCACTCATGGCACCCCGCCTCCCCCGCACAGTTCTTCGATGGCAAATCGCGTCTTCGACTGGATCGACTCCCCGGACCGTCAGATATGGGGTGCGGTTCAGTTCGGTCTACGATTACGGGCGACGATTACGGACTACGCGGGGTCTGCCGAAATCGTCCGCCGTAATCGTCGCCCGTAATCGTCCTCCGACTCGCAAACCCTTGACCTGGACCGCAAACCAAGGTATCTAAGTTTCCGTGCATACCGAATTGCCCGACCTGTTGCTACTGGCCGGCAGCGGCAGCTATCCCCTGCTGTTGGCCGAGGGTGCCCGTGCCGCGGGTGTGCGACGAATTGCGGCGGCGGCGCTGCGCGGCCAGACCAGCCGGCGGCTGCGGGCGCTCGTCGACGAATTGCGCTGGTTCGGGGTGGGCGAACTGCAGTCCATGCTGGACTGGGCTGCCAGCCTGCACGTGCCCACGGCCGTCATGGTCGGACAGATCACGCCGACCGCCCTGTTCCGCACGCGGTTCGATCCGCTATCCCGTTCGCTGCTGCACGCCTTGCGCGTCAAGAGCGCGCACACGATCTTCGGGGCGCTGACCGGCTTGCTGGCCGAGCGCGGTCTTCGTCCGATCCCGGCCTCGTGCTACATGGAGCGCCACCTGCCGGCGGCGGGTCAGCTCTCCACGCGGGGTCCGGACGCGCGCGAACTGGCGGACATTGAATACGGGCACCGGGTCGCGCTGGCCATCGGCAGCCACGACATCGGACAGACGATCGTAGTGAAAGACGGCATGATCCTGGCCGTCGAGGCCTTCGAGGGCACGAATCGCGCCATCCGGCGTGGCGGCCGCCTGGGCGGACCGGGCGCGGTCGTGGTCAAGGTGGCCCGCGCAGGGCACGACATGCGCTTCGACATCCCGGTCATCGGCGCACGCACAATCCCGGTCTTGCGCCGGGCTCGCGTGCGGGCCCTGGCGATCCAGGCCGGCCGCACCATCCTACTCGAGCGCGAGCAGGTCGTGGCGGCCGCCAACCGCCTGGGCATCGCCCTGGTGGCGCTCGACTCCGGCCTGCCGCTGGCGCCGACCCGGCCAGGCCCGACGGAGCTCGTGTCATGAGCGCATTGCCGGCTAGGCGCGCGCCTCTGTCCGCCGCCGCGGCGCGTGCGCCCGGCACCCCGCTGCGTTGCCTGATCCTGGCCGGCGAACCCTCGGGCGACCTGCATGCAGCCGCCCTGATGCGTGCCATGCAGGCGCAGTGGCCGCACCCGATCGAGTTTCGCGGCATGGGCGGCGATGCCATGCGCGCGGCCGGCGCCGTGCTGCGCTACCATACCGACCAGACGGCGGTAATGGGCATCTGGGAGGTGGTGCGGCATTACGGCTTCTTCCGCCGCATGATGCGCGATTTCGAAGCCGAACTGGCTGACTGGCAGCCGCATCTCGCGCTGACGATCGACTACCCCGGCTTCAACCTGCGCTTCGCGGCGCGCGCACATGCGCGCGGCTTCACCACGGTGCACTACATCTGCCCGCAGGTCTGGGCCTGGCACCGCAGCCGCATCCCCCGCATCGCCACCGTGCTGGACCACCTGATCACACTCTTCCCCTTCGAGCCCGACCTGTTCCGCGATACCGGACTGCGCGTGACCTTTGCCGGACACCCCCTGGTCGACCGCGCCGGCGAAACGTGGGACGAGCCGGCCGCCGCCCTGCCCTGGTCGGCGACCCGCCACATCGCGCTGCTGCCTGGCAGCCGGGCGGCGGAAATCACGCGGATCCTGCCCGACCTGCTGGCCGCCGCCGCACAGCTCGACCGCGATCCGGGCGATTGCTCGGTCCTGATTCCCACGCCCACCCGCGCCATGCGGGAACTCGCCGAGCAGGTTGCCCACCGCGCACCCGCCAAGCCGGCGCGCCTGGCCTTTGTCGACGGCCAGGCGCGGCAGGTCCTGCGCCAGGCCCACGTGGCCGCGGTGGCCTCCGGCACCGCCACGCTTGAAGCCAGCTTGATGCGTTGTCCCACCGTGCTGGTCTACCGCACGAGCCCGCCGACCTACCTGCTCGCGCGCCTGCTGGTGCGCGGCGTGCGCCACCTGGGACTGGCCAACATCGTGGCGCAACGCGAGATCATGCCCGAACTGCTGCAGGGGCAACTGACCCCGACGGCGCTGGCCGGACATCTGCGGCGGCTTTTGACCGACGAGGCCGCGCGCCGCACCATGATCGAAGCCATGGAGGCGGTCAACGGCGCTCTGGGCGAAGGCCGCGCCGCCGAACGCGCCGCCGCCGCAGTCCTGGCCACCCTGCGATAGCGCGGCTCCACCAGACTGAGCGTACGGCTCGAACCAGCGCGAACCTGCGGGTCTCGCGGGGGCCGCGTGCCTGATTCGGAACTCACCCCAGGCCGAGCCGAACCAGCGGGATGAAAGCGCAACGCTCGCCAAGCCGACGACCACCCGCTACAGTACCGGCATGGAAGGTATCCACGGGCAGGAATCCGCGCAACCGGACTCGCAACCGGTCGGCGACGAGGTCCTCCTGGCACCAGCGGGCGAACGCCAGACGCTGGAGTGGCTGTTGTTGCTGGAGGCGCTCGGAATTCCGCACCGCTTGACCTTCGAGGCGGGTGCCGACACTTGGCGCATCGCGGTGCCGGGCGTCCGGGCAGAGGAGGCCGGCCGTCAGATCCGCCTGTATGAGACCGAGAACGCCGGATGGCCGCCGCCGCCCAAGCCGCTGCCGGTACCGGTGCAGCGCACCGGATGGTCGGCCATGTGGGTTGCCGGCCTGCTGATCGCGCTCTACTGGTGGTGTGGTCCTTACAGCCGCGACGTGCCGTTGCTGGCTCGGGCGGCCTGCGATGCCGAACGGGTCCAGGCCGGTGAATGGTGGCGGCTGCTGACGGCCCTGGGCGTGCACGCTGACGTCACGCACCTGGCGGCCAACGTGGCGACCACAGTGGCCTTCGGCACCGCGGCGGCGACCGCGCTGGGCGGAGGGCTCGCGTGGAGCCTGGCCCTGCTGTGCGGGGTGCTCGCCAACCTGACCTCGGTGTGGGTGGGCGACGGTCCGCGCGTGTGCCTCGGCGCCTCCACCTCGGTCTTTGCGTTGCTCGGGTTGCTGGCGGGCCGCCGCCTGGCCCAGGATGCCCGACCCCGGCACCCCACCTGCGCGCCGCACCGGCCGTCGCTCTGGACCCACCCCCTTTTCGCGCTGCGCACCGGGCAGGCGCTCGGCGCCGGACTCTGCATCCTGGTGCTGCTTGGCACCGCGCCGACCAGCGATCTGGAGGGGCACTTCTACGGGTTCTTCTACGGCGCGCTCGGCGGTGCCGGCACAGCCCTTCTGCCGACGCGCAAGCCGCTGCCCGAACTGGTCCAACGCCTGCTCGAGATGGCCGCGCTGGCGGTCTTCATGGCGGCCTGGCGCCGGGCAGGACTGGCGGTGTGATCCAGCCGGGCGCCGTACGGCTCCGTGCCCCCGGCAAGATGGCAATGTCACCCCCCGGCAGAACCAGCTCGACAGCCCGATACTGTGTGCTACGCTTCCCATCATGTGGGTCAAGTTGATCTCGCCCAAGGTCACGATGCGCCCGATGGATTCGGCCTTTAAACGGCAGATGGCGCCACCTCTTGCGTTGCTGGTCTTGGGGGCCCTCACGCCAGACCCACACGTGGTGACGGTCGCCGACGAGAACGTCGAGCGACTTGATCTGCACGACGGCCCCGACTTGGTCGGTATTACGGTCAAGGCCGACACTGCCACTCGCGCGTGGGAGATTGCAGGGGCGTACCGTGAGCGGCGTGTCCCCGTCGTGCTGGGTGGCATACATCCTACTGTGTGTCCCAGTGAAAACTCCCTGCATGCTGACGCCCTTGTGGTCGGCGAGGCGGAGGAGGTGTGGCCCCAGTTGCTGGCCGACGCCCAGGCGGGAGTTCTGAAACCCATCTACCGAAGCGCCACGCCGCCCGACCTCGCCAAAACGCCGATCCCGCGATGGGGGCTGATTGAACGAAGTCGCTATCTCTACACGAATACGTTAACGATTGGACGCGGATGTCCGTGGCGTTGCGCCTTCTGCTACAACAGCTCCCCCAACTTGCCGCAACTCTATCGCGCGAAACCCGTCGATGGCGTTCTGGCTGAGATCGCGTCGCTCCATTCCCGGCACGTCATGTTCATCGATGACAACTTCATTGCCGACCCGTCGTTCGCCCGCCAACTCCTCCGTGCGTTTCGCCATCTGGGTCTGACCTGGCACACAGCGGTCAGCGCGGATATCGGCCACCATGACGACATCATTGCACTCATGGCAGAAACCGGCTGTCGAAGTCTCTTTATTGGATTCGAGAGCCTCAATCCGACGAACTTACGTGCTGCCAATAAACTGCAGAACAGACGCGAGACGTACGAGGGACTGGTGCGCAAGATTCACGCACACGGCATGATGGTCAACGCCAGCGTCGTATTCGGGTTCGATGAGGATGGCCCGGAGGTGTTTGGCGAAACGGTCGAATGGCTCATCGCTCAGAGAATCGAAACCATGACCGCTCACATCCTGACACCCTATCCCGGCACTTCACTGCACGCAAGCCTTGTGCGCGAAGGCCGGGTACGCGACCACGACTTGACGCACTACAACACGTCTCGGGCGGTCTTCCTGCCGAAGAATATGACTACGGCCGAGCTTGAATCCGGGTACTTGGAGGCGTACAAGCGGTTTTATTCGTGGCGCAGCATCCTTGCTCGGATGCCAGCCGTCGGGGCCGGTCGTACGCCCTACTTGCTCTTCAATCTGTGCTATCGGAAGCACGGAGCCAGGTTGTCGGCCCTTGGCTCGCGCCGACTCATGCGGCTTCTCGGTTGCCTGGGGGCATGCCTTTCGTATCCAGCCCTGCTTCGGGAATCGGTCCGGGGCCACACGCGAAGGCTGCACGCGAAAGACACAGGAGACGCGTGAGCTTCGGCTGGCGTAGCCGGCTGGGATCGCGAACGCGCATCTGGGTGCGAAAGCACCGCGGTGAACTCGCCGCGTTCAGTGCGTTCTTGGGGTTAGTTCGTAGGGCTGCGCGAGTTCGGCAACTAGTTCATCCATCCGCGCCTGCGCATCGCCGCGCGCGATCAGCACCAGGGCCGCCAGGCGCGTGCGCGCCGGAGCCGGCTGCACCGCCGCGCCGGCCAGGGTCCATTCGAGGTGCACCCAGCCAGCGGCCGTGGGCAGGAAACCCTTCGCGCGCCACAGGAAGTCGCCCGCGGCCGCCAGGCGCGCCAGGACGGCCTGCGGATCCAGGCGATGCCCGGCGCCAAAGCGCACCGTGGCGCTCAGGAACGAGGGATCGCGGCAGCCGGCCAGTTCGCCCCGCACCTGCAGCGCCTGGCTGTGACCCTGAAAGAGCGCCAGGTCGACCTCGCCGTGCACGCACCGGATGGTCGCCAGGCCGGGCTGAATCGTGCGTAGCGCCGCCTCCGTGCGGACCAGCACATCTTCGGTGTGTAGATCGGCCTTGTTGACCAGCGCCACGTCGCAGGCCTCGATCTGCGCGCGTACCGTCGGCAACGTCTGCAGCAGCTTGTGGAAACTGGCCGGATCGACCAGCCCGATCACGCTGGCGAGACTGAACTCCGCGACCAGCCCGGTCTCCTGCAGGAGTTCGCCCACCACCCGTGGGTCAGCCATGCCGCTGGCTTCGATCACCACGCCGGCGACCGGCTGCTCCGGCGAGTGCAGTTGCGCGGCCACGCGTCGGAGCGTGCCCAGAAACTGGGTCACCAGACAGCGGCAGAAGATGCTGCCGCCGGGCAGCGAGAGCACGTCCGGTCCGAGCTCACGCAACACGCGGGCGTCGACGTCCACGGTACCGAAGTCGTTGACCAGGAAGACCAGCCGCTGCCCGGCATGCCGCCGGACCAGTTGGCGCAGAAAGGTCGTCTTGCCGCTGCCCAAGAAACCGGTCACCAGACACAGGGGAATCATGGCGTCAGATCCCGGCGGCCGTGGCGGCCAGCGCCTCGTCGACCGCGGTCGTGGCAGTCGCCACCGGGGGTGCGCGCTTGGCACGCGCGGCCGTCTCGAGCGCCGCGACGAGCGTCTTCAGGTCCGGAATGATCGACACGAACCGCACCTCACCATCGATGCAGATGGTGGGCAGGGCCTTCACGCCGAGTTTCGCCATCATGCCGATGCCATGGCGCGCCTTGATCTTGTGCTCATTGATGAAGCAGCGCGTGGACACGTGTTCGGCCGCCCGACGCACCGCCTCCATCATGTACTGGCACGGCGCACACGAGGTCGAGTCCAGCGTGACGACGTCGATCACCACCCCCTCGGATGCCAGGTAGTCCGGCAGATGCACGTCTTCGAATGTCTCGCTGGACGGCACCGCCGCCGAGGCGCGCACGAGGGCCTGCCGGTAGGGGTCGTGCACCATCTCGGCCACGGCCGCCAGGTTGCGGGGCGGCACCTGGTAGGGCAGGTCGCACCCGGGCGAAAGGATGAAGCCCGTGGTGCCGCACGTGTCGAGCAGGCCCAGGGCCTCGCGGCGTGAGTCGTCCTCGGTGCCCAGCAGCAGCACGACCGTGAGTTTGAGATTACCGCCGAAGGCCTTGCCGTGCTGGTCACTCAGTTGGCGCAACCGGGCCATGTCGACCTGCTCGTCGACATGGATGCTGTCGGTGCGGGTCCGGCACATGCCCTCGAGGTTGCGCGTAACGTCGCCGCAGACAAACAGGGCCGAAAGCCCCTGCCGCGCACGAATGTGGTCGAAGACTTGATTGACGGCCGGCGCAACGAACTCGGCGAAGTGCTCCGGCGAGATTTGGCTGGTCATGGGATCCACGAGCGCCACCACGTCCGCACCGTCACGCAGGTAGAGATCGGACATGTCGCAGGCGATCCGGGCGCACCGCGTCAGGATCTGCTTCACCCGCTCCGGGTTGTCGAACATCTCGAGGAAGATGTCGTTGCCCAGCAGGTGCAACGCCAGGGTGAACGGTCCGCACAGCAAGCCGTAGAGCGCCACCTCCGAGCCGATCCGCACCTTGAGCTCGCGCAGCGCGGCGAGCACCACCGGGATGCGACCGCCCTGCGCATCGAACGCCGGAAGCCGGTCCAGCGGCACGCCGTCGGCCAGCGGGTGGGTCACGACCGAAGGCGGCACATCGTCGGCCCAGTGCAGCCGGCATCCCAGCACCTCGGCTTCGAGTTGCAGGTCGAAGCAGACCGGAAGGCCGTCAGGCCGGTAGAGCTCGCGCGCCCTGAGCGTGCCAGCCACGAGCGCCTCAGCCGAGCGCAGGTAGTCCGTGGCCGTCTGGCCAATCAGCGCGCCGCCGTGGCAACCCACGAAAGGCAGCCACGCCGCGCGCGGCGTGCGCTCGCGCCGGATCGTCTTGAGAACCAACTCCCGTCCAGTCATT
This sequence comes from uncultured Lentisphaerales bacterium, assembly GCA_964652365.1. Taxonomy (GTDB): domain Bacteria; phylum Verrucomicrobiota; class Kiritimatiellia; order RFP12; family CAZZCT01; genus CAZZCT01. The sequence continues at coordinate 3,790 of CAZZCT010000066.1, read as the reverse complement.
TGCTCGCTTCTCCCTGGCTCCCACGCGTCGGTTGCCCCGCGGCTACCGCAGAACCGGCGCCCTCGCCACCTGTCGCTGCCGCAAGGGGCCCCGCGGCCGGCCCCGCTGCGACGAACCTGCCGCTTCGGCCCCTGTCGCCGCGTTCGCCGATATTTGGTCACAAATCGCTGGCAACCGCAAGCCGCCGGCAATAGAATCGTACCCAATGATAAATCTGCCAAATCCCAAGGTAACTCGCAGCCGATCCGGGCCGGTTAGTCGCCAGACGGCGACGGTCCGCGCGGACCGGGTGACGCGAGCGACCGAGCGCGACCTCCAGCGCGTGGCGAGGTTCCTGGTGACCGCAACCGGGCCGTTGCGCACGCGCCTGCGGCTGCTTCACGCGCACCGCACGGCGCTGCCCTTGGCCTTCGTCGATGCGACCGGCCGGCTGCTGCCGCGGGAACGGCCATGCTGCGGTCGGTACCGGCGGCTGGTATGCCGCCGGGCCTTTCGCCAGGCGGTGGAGGAAGCCCTGCGCTGGGGCGAGCCGTCACCCCGCTTCTGTCCTGCGGGCCGGATGCTGTGGGGCGTGCCGCTGCTCGCCAATGACGTCCTGGCGGGCGGCGCCGTGACCGCCGCGGTGCCGGCCACGGCCGAGAGCCGTGCGACCAACCCGCCCACGCGCGCACCCTCCCAGATCCGGACTGCCGCCGAGGACTTGCAGGCCCTCGCAGAGGGTCTGCACCTGACCAACAGCGCGCAGCTGGCCGAGAACCGCCGGATTGCCGCACAGGACCGCGCCCGCGCCGAGGCGATCCATGCCGCCAAACGCAGCGCCTCGATCGACCTGCTGCGCCTCTATCTGCGCGAGGAGCCCGAACTCCTGGCCGCGATCCAGCGGCACGACCTGCCGGCCGCGCGCGAGGTCCTCAACCGCGTGCTGGTGCTGATCTACAGCCGCGGTCAGGGCCAGGGCGACCTGGTGCGCAGCTTCATCCTGGAGCTGGTGGTGATGGTATCGCGCACGGTGGTGGCCTCGGGCGCCAACGCCGACCAGGTCATCGCCGGCAACTACCAGGTGCTGGCGAGTCTGGCGCATGCCGCCGACGAGGTCACCCAGGCCCGCACCGTGGCCGACTACCTCGAGCGGGCGATTCAGGCGGTCCCGCCGGCCGGCGAGGCCCCGGTCTCGGCGCAGATCGCGCGCGCCGTGGCGCACATGCGGCTGCACGCCGGGCAGCTCGGTCTGTCACGCGACGAGACCGCCACCGTGGCCGGCCTCTCGCCCTGCCACTTTTCAACCGTCCTGCGGCAGCAGACCGGCCAGACGTTCAGCGCTCTGTTGCGCCAGTTCCGCGTGACCAAGGCCCAGCAACTGGTCCGTGCGACGCAACTGCCGCTGCGCGAGATCGCCCGGCAATGCGGCTTCCCCAATGCGGCCGGCTTCTCACGCGTCTTCCGGCAGACCCTCGGCACGCCGCCGGGCGCTTGGCGCCGCGCGCGGCGCCAGCCGCCGCACCGCGCACCGCGACGAGATCGCCTCGGCCAGAAAGCCGGCCACCAGTAGCATCGCGCAAACCGTGTGATCCAGGATCCCCATTCGCAGCGCCAACCAGGCCAGTCCGCCGATGGCGAGCACGCGCAGGGCCGACCCCACCGCCATGCCTCCCGTGCGGCGGCCTACCATCAGCTCGCCGTGGTAGACATTGCGCACCGCGATGATCGCCGGCGCCAGGCAAAGCACGCGCAACGCGTCAACCGCCTGCCCGAGCATGGGGCCATGCACCCCCAGCACCCGGATGAAGAAGAGCCGACCAAGGGGGGTGAAGGCCAGAACCAGCATGGCCAGCGTCAGCCCCGCGGTAATGCGCACCATGAAGCGCCGCACGCCGACCGGGTCGGCCTCGCCGAACGTCGTGTAGAGATGCCGGAATTGGTTGACGGGATTCTGAAAGCAGAGTCCGACGTCGAACGCGAGGCGCAACGCGGCGATCGTGGTGAGCGCCAGGTCCGTGCGATTAACGAAGGCATACAGCACCGGCCGGGTCATGGCGAACATGGCGCTGGTCATCGCCACGGGCCAGAAGAAGATGAAGACGGCCCGGTGGGTCAGATGCGGGCCGTCGGTGGGACCCGGCGGTTCGGGCTCGCGCCGCCAGGCCGCGGCCCAGGCGCTCAGCATCAGCCGCAGGGTGTTGGCGCTGATGGTCGCGCAGGCCAGGGTTCCGATGGCCGACCAACCCAGAGCGCGGCCCGCCAGCAACACGCCCACCAGGATCGTCAGATGCGCGGCGTTCAGCAGGGTCACCAGTCGGGTGCGCTCGGCGAGCACCAGGACCCCCACGTAGTACTGACACAGTGCGTTGACCACCACCAGTGGGGTCAGCCACTGGAGATAGCGGATGACCTGCGGCAGGACCGCCGCGGGAATGCCCAGCAGCAGGGCCAGCAGGCGCGTGCCGGGTGGGAACCAGGACATGACCAACAGGGGCACGGCCAGGATCAGACCGACCATCAGCACGAAGCGCAGGCAGATGCCGCGGTCAGCCGCGTTGCGCCCCAGCACCGTCACCATCTGGGGCACGAAGACCAGGAAGGCGTTGAGCAACTGGAAGCTACCCGAGGCCAGCGCAAACGTGGCCAACTGGACCTCGGCATCCGGGTAGCGCGCCAGCACGCCGTTCTGGAACTGCAACTCCAGCAACGCCAGCAGGCTGGTCAGCGCCAAAGGCCAGTAGAACGAGGCGTAACGCGAGATGGCCAAATCGTGCGGTCCTTTCGAGTGGATGAAAGGTCGCATCGTAACTGGCGCAAGCCGGCGGCACAATGACGATGCGCGAACGGGGAGGCGGATTTCTGGCACCCCTTCAGGGTGCGTAACCCCGTCGCCTGCGTTCCGGAGGTCTGCGCGCTGCTCCGATCTCCGGCTACGTTCTGGCAACCCTTCAGGTTGCCGGCCCGTCACTCGCGCCACATCGCCGTCACGTCCCGCGCCCGCGGTGGGTTACCCGCCCGCCCCTCGCACCACATCGCCGTCCCGTCCCGCACGTCCCCACACGCCTGCGCGTCCGCGGCAGGTTGCCGGCCCACCACTCCCGCGCGTCCTCGACGCCCGCCACGGCCGCGGCGGGTTGCCGGCCCCCGTCACGCCCCGCACGTCCCCGCACGCCTGCGCGCCCGCGGACGCGCACCACGCATCCCGAAGGGATGCCAGACCGTAGCCGGGGGTTGAGCGCAGCGATACCCCCGGACCCGCGTCGCACCGCGCCGCACCCTGAAGGGGTGCCAGAATCTTCTATTGCACATACCGGGCGTCGTACGGCACGCCATTCTTCTCCAACAGGCGCTTCAACTCATCTTGGAACGACGTCCGGTGGTGGTGCGCCTCCTGCCCGGCAATGTACTGGCGCACCACGTCGATATGCATCCAGCTCACGCTGAAGATGGCATACCCTTCCTGCCACGCGAACGATGGCGCGTGATTCCCAGCAGCCCACACAGACGACGCTTTTTTGACCTCGCGAACCAGGTCAGCCGGCGCATCGGTTGTGCGCAGACTCACCAAAAGATGCACATGGTCATTGATGCCACCAACAGCCTCCGCCACACCGCCCAGACCCCGCACGGTGCCGCCTACGTACTCATGAAAGCGCTCGCGCCACTCCGAACCAATCAGCGACCGACGCTCCTTGGTGCTGAACACTACGTGGTAGTGAAGGCTGTGGTACGTTGAGCCCATTGCATCCTCCGTCAGGTTTCTGGCACCCCTTCAGGGTGCATTCCTCCGTCGCCCGCGTTCCGGAGGTCT
>CAZZCT010000065.1:0-25186 GCA_964652365.1 uncultured Lentisphaerales bacterium | reverse complement strand
GGACAAGGTCCATCGGGTCATCGAAGAGCGGCACCAGCGCATCTTTGGCAGTTAGAGGGGTCGCGGGATGGAGTTCCGAGCGGACTGGAACTCTTGAGACCCACGTGTGTTCGCCTCGCAGGCGAGAAAGGCGATGCAAGCTGCCCATGACGACTTGCTCAACAGCGGGCTTCCTTTCGCCATCGAGGACCATCGTGCCCATGTTGCCGAGTCGTATCTGCCCATCTTTCAGGCAGACATCGATGCCATCATGCGTCTCCTCGCAGGTGAAGCAAGAATCGCACGGGCATGACCTCCGCGCCGCCACAGAAGAACGGTTTCACGGGCAGAAAAGACCGCTTGACCAAATGCTCAGACATGGTAATTTACAATCCAATCGCACAAACTATACCATCCCACGGTGAATGATGCGCGACAGCAGACGATTGACCATGTCCCAGCGGGACGCAAGGCTGCGCGAGGTGCTGCGGCAGAACGGTGAGGCCGGCATCGCCGAGATGGCCGCCGCGATGGGCGTCAGCGAGATGACCCTGCGCCGCGACCTGGACCGGTTGGAGCGCGCCGGCCACGTGCGGCGCACACACGGCGGCGCCGTGCCGGCCGAGCGGCTCGGTTTCGAGTTCGACTTCGTGGCGCGACGGCAGTCCAACCAGCGTGCCAAGCGGGCGATCGCCGCGGAGGCGCTCAAGCTCGTGAAGCCGGGCGACCGCCTGCTGCTCGACGCCGGTACCACGACGCTTGAACTGGCCTGCCTGCTGCGGGAGATCTCGGACCTGACCGTGATAACGCCCTCGCTGGCAGTAGCAGCCGAGCTGCAGTTCTCGGACTGCGTCCAGACGATCCTGCTCGGCGGCGTCCTGCGGCGTGGGAGCCCTGACCTGACCGGAGAGGTCACCGAGGCCGTACTGGACATGCTTGCGGTCGACACCGCCTTCCAGGGCGCGGACGCCATTGGCCTGGACGGCATGCTCTACACAGCCGACCTCGGCGTGGCACGCGTTGACCAGACGATCCGCAGGCGCGCCGGGCGCACCTACGTGCTGGCGGACAGCTCCAAGGTGGGACACACGGCCTTGGCGTGCCACGGCACGCTGCGCGAGATGGCCGGCTGGATCACGGACCGCGGCATCGCACCGGAGCATCTGGCCGCCTTGCGCGCCCTGGGCGTCCCCATCACCGTCGTTTAGCCCTCGCCCCCCACCCCGAACCCTGCAATCAAAGCCCTGGCCCTCCATGAAAACAACCCCGGTCTTCGCCTCCGGTCCCAGTTACTGGGCCCATGTCGACATCTCACGCTACCCCAGCATGAAGACTGCGGCCCCCGGTCCGGAGTCGAACGCCCTGCACGCGCGCTGCACGAAGTACTTCAAGGGCCTCAGCAGTCAGGTGAAGCTCTTCCCCGTGGCCTTTGAGTCCGGCCACGGTTGCATCCTGCGTGACGTCGACGGCAACGCGTACATCGACTTCTCGTCCGGCATCTACGTGACGACACTCGGACACTGCCACCCCAAGGTGACCGAGGCCGTTCAGAAAGCCGCGGGCCAGCTCATGAATGCACATGACTTCACCACGCCGATCAAGACGAAACTGGTCGAGAAGCTGGCCGAGATCCTGCCGGGCGACCTGACCGGGTACCAGTTCTACGACTCCGGAACGGCGGCCGTCGAAGCGGGTCAGCGCGTGATGCGCGCCGCATCCGGACAACACGAAATGATCTCCTGTTTCTACGACTACCACGGCAAGACCACCGGTGGTGTGTCGCTCGGCCACATCCGCTCCAAGGTCTACGGCCCCACGCGCATGCCGGGCGCACACATGGTGCCGCGCCCGGACACGTACCGCCCGATGTGGACCAAGCCCGACGGCACGATCGACACGGATGCGTACATCGCGTTCTACGAGGAATACCTGTATAAGGGCACCTGCGGCCAGGTTGCGGGCTTCGTCCTCGAGCCCATCCAGGGGTGGGGCGGCTCGGTCATGCCGCCCGACGATTTCTTCCCCAAGCTGCGCAGGCTCTGCGACAAGCACAAGATCCTGCTGATGATCGACGAAGTCCTGACCGGCATGTCGCGCACCGGCAAATACCTGTGCATGGAACACTGGGGCGTGGTGCCGGATGTGGTGACCCTCGGCAAGGGTTTCGGCAACGGCTTCCCGGTTACGTGCGTGGCGGTCCGCGAGCCCTACCAGGAGACGTTCGAGGCGATTTCGGCGTCCTCCAGCTACGGCGGCAACCCGATGGCCTGCGCAGCGGCGCTGGCCAGCATCGAGGCCATCGAGGCGGAGCAGCTCAATGCGCGTTCGGCGCACCTCGGCGAACTGGCCCTCACACGCATGGCGAGAATGAAGGCCGAGCACCCGATCGTCGGCGACGTGCGCGCCAAGGGATGCCTGATGGGCATCGAGCTGGTCAAGGACCGGGCGACGAAGGAGCCGTTCGACGAGGCGGGCAAGCGCGTCTACCAGAAGGCGTTCGCCAAGGGTCTCGCGTGGATCCCCGCCGGTCACATCCTGCGCATGAGCCCGCCCGTGGTCATGGAGGACGACGTATTGCTCAAGGGTCTGGACCTGATCGACGAGGCCATCGGGGAGACCGAAAAGGAACTGGGGCATTGAGATGGCGCTGTACGCAGGAACTGGAGTCCGCGACATCAGCCCGAAGCGTCCCATGGCGTTGTACGGCTACCCTCACGTCGAACGCGTTTCGACGGGCGTTCACGACCCGCTGCTGGCGACGGTGGTCGTGCTGTGCGACGATGCCGACGACACCGTGGTGCTGGCGTCGCTGGATATTTTGATGATCGACCCCGCCTTCGCCCGTGACCTCCGCCGCGACGTGGCGCAAGCGGTGGGCTGCAGCGCGAGCGGGGTCTTCATCGGCTGCACGCATACCCACTCCGGACCGGTGACATCGCAGTTGTTTGGCTGGCGGGATGACGTCGCCATGCCGCCGGCGGCTCCGGACTACCTCCGGTTCCTGAAATCGCAGGTGGTCGCCGCGGCTGCGACGGCGGCCCACGGCCTGGTTTCGGCCGAGATCGCCTGGACCCGCGCCGACGCCACCGGCGTCGGCGGCAACCGCCGGACCCCCGGCGGTTTGACCGATCCGGAGTGCGGCATCCTAGCGCTGCGCGAGACCGGCGCGAAGCAGGAGCTGCTGGGCCTCGTGCTGGTCTACGGCATGCACCCGACCGTGTTGCACGAGGACTCGACGCTGGTATCCGCGGACTTCCCGCACTACACACGGCGGGAGGTCCAGGAGCACGTCGGCCGTCCAATCCCGGTCGTCTATTTCACCGCTCCGTCCGGGAACCAGAGCCCAAGGCATTTCGTCGACGGGCAGACGTTCGCCGAAGCCGAACGGCTCGGACGTCGGCTGGGGAAGGTCGTCTGCGGCGCGGTTGACCAGATCGGGGCTGAGGCGTGGCGCGGCGACGCCACGGTCAGCGGCCAGCTGGTCCAGGTTGGCTTGAAGCGCAACCCCATCCGGACACTGTCGGAAGCCGAACGGCTGTTGGCCGCGTGCCGCGACGATTACGACCGGTTGCGTCGTGCGCACGCTCCACGCGCCGAAATCCGCACCGCCGAATGCGCCGTGTTTGGCGCGGAAGGGGCGCGGACCATCTCGCAGGCGGCGGCCAGCGGTGAACTGGAAACGGCGCTGCTGGACTACCAGGCGGTCGATGTGCAGGCCATTCGCGTCGGCGACGCCGCGCTCGTAGGGTTCCCGGGCGAGACCTTCACCGAGTATGCTCTGGAGCTCAAACGCCTCGCGCCCGGAAAAGTCTTCCCGGTCAGTCTCGTCAACGGCAACCTGCAGGGCTACATCGTCACGCCCGCCGCGGCCGCGGAGGGCGGTTACGAAGCCACCAACGCCATCTTCGCACCGGAGTCGGGGTCGATTCTGGTGGAAACGGCGCTGGAACTGTTGAAAGGGCGGCCGGCGGCGAACTGCCAAACACTGAAGGAAGCGCACGAATGACCAGAGTTCGATTCGGCGTCATCGGGCTGGGCCTGATGGGACGTGAGTTCGGCAGCGCGGTCGCACGCTGGTGCCACCTGACCGGCATGACCGTGCGGCCCGAGATCGTCGCGGTGTGCGACACCAACACGGAATTGCAGCGATGGTTCACGGACAATTTTGGATCGATCAAACTGGTCACGAGCAACTACCGTGAGCTGTTGGCCTCGCCCGACGTGGACGCCGTCTACTGCGCCGTGCCGCACCATCTGCACGAACGGTTCTACATCGACGCCATCGAGGCCCACAAGCACCTCTTGGGCGAAAAGCCGTTCGGGATCGACAAGGCCGCGAACGACGCCATCCTGGCCTGCATCCGCAAGCACCCCGGCGTCTTCGTCCGCTGCTGCTCCGAGTTCCCTTTCTTCCCGCCCATGCAACGCATCGGGCGGATGATCGACGCGAACGCGTTCGGCACGCTCATCGAGGTGAACGCGGGCTTCCTGCATTCCTCGGACTTGGATGCCAAGAAGCCGATCAACTGGAAACGCATGGTCAGATTCAATGGCGCCTACGGCTGTCTGGGCGACTTGGGCTTGCACCCCTGCCACATGCCGCTGAAGGCCGGCTGGCAGCCCCGGACGGTGCGTGCGATCCTCTCCAAACTGGTGTCCGAACGTCCCGATCAGGACGGCAATCTGGTGCCGTGCGAGACGTGGGACAACGGCACGCTGCTCTGCGACGCGGTCGACCCCCACAACGGCAAGGCCTTCCCGCTGACGATCAAGACGCAGCGCATTGCCCCCGGCGAGACCAACACGTGGTACTTCGAGGTCAAGGGCATGTCCGCCTGCGCGCGCTGGTCCAGCAAGAACCCGCGTCGCTTGGAGCTTCTTGAATATACGGGAGGCGAGCAGGCCTGGCAGCAAATCGACATGGGCTGGGACGTTGCGTTCAGCGCCATTACCGGGAGAATCTTCGAGTTCGGCTTCTCCGACGCCATCCAGCAGATGTGGGCCGCGTTCCTGTACGAACTGGTTGAAGGCCGCCCGAAGAGCCGGTTCGCCGCCTGCGTCACGCCCGACGAAGTCGCCTGCACCCACCGCCTGTTCACAGCCGCCCTGCGCAGCCACGCGGCGGGAACGGTGGAGACGGTGTGACCGGGGGAACCATGATCCTTGCCGTCGACCTGGGCTCGACCGTCTTCAAGGCCGATCTGTTTGACCCCGGGCTGCGTTGCGTCGGCCGCGGTTCGGCACCCGTGGCCTATGACCCCGTGGACGGCAACCGGGTCGAGATGCCCATCGCGGAGAACGAGACCGCCTTGCGCGCGGCGATTGCCAGGGCCTTGGCCAGCGCCGGCTGCCGCCCGTCCAACCTGAGCGCCATCGCGTTTGCCAGCCAGGCCCAGACGTTCACGGTACGCGCGCCCGACGGACGGGCCAAGTTGCCATTCATTTCCTGGCGCGACACGCGCGGCGAGTGCCACAACCTCGCGGCCCAACGGCTGGCGGACTTCGCGTCGCACTGCAGCGTTGCCGACTGCCTGCCAGGGCTCACGGTGGCGAAGCTGGCATTCCTGCGGAACCAGATGTCGCGACCGCCCGTGGCCCCGGACGACCTCCTGCTCTGGCTGCCCACCTGGTTCGTGATGGAGCTGACCGGAAAACCGGCGATCGATGCGAACCTCGCCGCGATGAGCGGCCTGTATTCGCTGACCTTCGGCAACTGGTGGCCGGAAGCCCTGGAACTCTGCGGTCTCTGTCCGCGAAACATGCCCGCGCTGGCAGCGCTCGGTTCGGTTGCGGGCACAACCACATCGGCGGCCGACACGTACGGGCTGCGCGCAGGCATCCCCGTCGTCCTGGCGGGCAATGACCAGACTGCCGGAGCCTTCGGAGCGGCGATCCACGAGACCGACGCCACCCTCGTGAGTCTCGGCACCGCGCAGGTGGTCTACGCGAGCCTGGCCGCCATGCCCGCCCCGGTTCCGGGCCTGATGCGCGGGCCCTACCCGGGCGGCCGCTTCTACCAGCTCGGCGCGGACGACTTCGGTGCGGGAACGATCAACTGGGCACGGAGCCTGCTGCCCGGGTGCGCAAGCGAGCAAGACTTCGACGCGGCCGCCGCCGCGGCCCCGGCGGATTGCCACGGCGTGTGCTTCGTGGCCGACGGCCCCGCTGGCTCGGGACGCTGGACCGGGCTCGATCACGCGGCCGCCACGGTGGCCGACCAGGCGCGCGCCGTGCTGGTCACGCTGACGGACCGCCTCGGCGGCCTGCTCGCCCTTCTGAATGTCGACGTTCGTCGCCAACCGGTCGTTCTCAGTGGCGGCGGAAGCGAGTCCGCGCCGTGGCGCGACTGCCTGCGACGGCAACTCAAGCTGGACTTCACCCTTGTCCGGGCCGCTTCGCCCCCGTTGGGCGCGGCGCGGATGGCACGCGCGGCGATCCAGACTGATCCGTACCCGGCCTGATTGTGTGGGCAAGCCGGTCTGGCCATCAGCGAACTGTCCCCACCCTGACAGTCCCCACCCTGACCGCCTGAAGGCGGGACTGCGAACGCGTGTCCGCACGATTCGGCGCCGTTTGTCGTCCCGCCTCCAGGCGGTCTGCACCCTATTGAGAACGGCTGAGGTCCACGGCTCCGCCCCGTTCAGGGCTGTTCTTCCACATACCGATTTCGGACGGCGTCAACCGAGTCGCCACGCAGATAGGCATCGGTCACGCAAGCGGATGGGCAATAGCCCGCTTCGTCGTTTCGGCCTGAAGTGCTTCACATGCGCCGGCGGGGGTAACAGCAACAGGAACGTGCTACCTCCTGAGTTGGCCGGGATCAAGCAGCAGCGCCCGGCCGTGCCGGAAGATCTGTGTATTGTCCTGTGTCCCCGCGAAGGCGTCGGCACCGGGACCGAAGGCGAAGACGGGCACGTCCGTGGCGGTGTGGCCGCCCGTGGACCAGGAGATCCCGGCCGCCGCGTCGCGCAGCGAAAACGCGGCGCGGCGCAGGGCTTCGGCCGCCTTGTCCTGGCTCGTGGCGTCCGCCTTCACGAGCGCCTCATAGGGCGCCTGAAGCGTCTCGAGTGCCACGCCCTCGGGAAGCCCGAATGCGGTGGCGAACGGGCCGCGGGCCGCATCCCAGTCGGTTACCGGTTGCGCGGCCGCGGCTTCGGCCGCGTGCTTCTTCAGCCAGTTCCCCGCCGCCTCGCGTGTCTGAGTCTGGCGCGAGAACACACTGCGGGCCGTGGCGGCGGCGTAGGCGTCACTCAGGGTGAGTCCGCCGGTCTCATGGTCGGCGGTGACGACCAGCAGCGTGCCGGGGTTGGCCTCGGCAAAGGTCTTGGCGACGGCGACCGCCTCGTCGAAGGCGAGTGTCTCCCCCACCACGCCGAGGGCGTCGTTGCCATGGGCCGCCCAGTCGATGGCACCGCCTTCGACCATCAGGAAGAATCCCTTGGGGTTGTCGAGCAGCTCCAACGCCTTGGTCGTGACCTGGGCCAGGGTGATCTGCTTCTCGGCGTCAAACGCACGCCCATAGGGCACGCCTTGCTCGGAGTAGTAGCTCTCCGGCGCGATGATCACCGGGCCCTGCCCGGCTGCACGCGACCGCAATTCGGCGGGGGTGCGCACGCGGCTGCAGCCCGCCGTCTGGGCACACTGCCAGAGCGTCGCCTCGGGACGCGGCGTGTTGTTCATCCCCTCGGCGTCCGAGAGGCTACTGCCGCCCATGACCTCAAAGCGGGAGGCGAGTGCCTGGATACCGATGTCGTAGTACGAGTTACGCGAACCGGCCTTGGCGTAGAAAGCCGCGGGGGTGGCGTGGTTGAGGGGCACCGAGGAGAGGATGCCGACGCGTTTGCCGGCATCGCGTGCAAGCTCCGCGATGCTCGTCAGTTTGGTACCGTCGGGAAGTTGACCCAGCATGCCGTTGTTGGTCTTTTGTCCGCAGGCCAGGGCCGTGCCGGCCGCAGCCGAGTCGGTGACGGCGCTATTGGCGGACAGAGTCTTCAGGGCGCCCCGCACGGGCAGGGACGTCATGACCAGCGGCCGGCCAGCATAATCAGCGGCCAGTTGCACATGCTGAGGTCCCATGCCATCGCCGATCATCAGGATCAGGTTGCGGACCGGCACGCCCCCTGCGGGGCCGACCTCGGCGCCGGCCAGCGACAGCGTGGCGAACGCGAAGGCTGAAGCGAAAAGGGCCCAGACCTGATGCAACGGACGGCGTGGGCAGCAGTTCGACATGGGGCATCCTCGTTCTCGCCAGGCGCGACGCGCGTAGGCACGCGGCGGAAACTGGCATCCGTATCGAATGCTCCAGTATACCAAGCCCGCAGCCCATGCGCAATTGTCGCTCGAACGCGGTCGCTGGCACCGCACCGTTTGCAGCACTTCCGGTCTTCCACCCATCCACCTCCGGATTTTTGGACCCTTTGGGGCGCTTGCGTTTCCGCCAGCGTTCTGCCATGCTGACCATCATGAAAACGCGTCTTCCGTGCGGTCTCCACGGGCGTGTGTCCGTGCCGTCCGAAAACGCGGATTCCTGTCGCGCGTAGTTGAACCACAGGAGGGCGTCACCATGAAACGTGTCGGGATGGCGGGTCTGGCAGTGCTTCTCGGGTGTGGCATGGGCGCATCGGCAATCGACCGCGGCGCCCGCATGATCGACACCGCGGCGCTCAACGTGGCGGAACTCGACGATGTCGATTCGATTGGCGGCAGCCTCTGGGTCGAGAATGTGTTCGCCGTTCCGAACGCGGACTGGGCCATGCTGGCCGGCGTCGGGTATGATGAGATCTCGCCCGATGGTTCGGACAACGTGGAGGCCTGGACCCTCGGGCTGGGTCTGAAACACTACATCCTGCCAGTCACCAGCGTTTCCCTGATCGGCGCCTACACGCGCTTCAACGAGGAGAACGGCGCGCCGGAGCGCGATACCAAGGCGGCCACCGTGACCCTCACGCACCGGTTGCTGCCGGCCGACGAGCCGATCTCCCCGTTTCTCAAGGGGGCCTTGACGTGGCGTGACCGGAGCACCTTCTCGGACTTCGAGCCCCAGCCCGAGGAGGACTCCTTCTCGGAAGTGCTGGTGACGCTCGGGGGCGGTGCCGAGTTTGCCATGGGCCCGGCTTTTACGTTCGTTTTCGACGTCGGCCTGGTCATCGCCGATCAGAGCGCGGACGGTGCCGAGGACATGGACGGGGTCGTCGGGTCGGTGGCCATGCGTTACTACTTCGACGGCCCGAACGACGATTGAGCCTGCCGGCTGCGGGAAAGACAGGTCGGAAACCCGGCCGCTGGACGGGTTGCACCCGTAATCCAACCTTTTATGGATGTGGCGCTTCAAGCAGAGGATGCGGTCAGGCTGCTTCTGGCCCTCCTGGTGGGCGCGGCGCTGGGTCTTGAACGCCAGGCCCGCGACAAGGCCGCAGGTCTGCGGACTCTGATCTGCATCTGCCTGGGCGCGGCGCTCTTCACCCTGCTGTCGCGGCGCCTGGCCGCTCCTCAGGAGCAAACCCGAATCGCCGCCAACATCGTGAACGGCATCGGTTTCCTGGGCGGCGGGGTGATCCTTCGTCACGGCAACCGCGTGCTGGGTGTCACGACCGCCGCCACGATCTGGCTGGCGTCGGCGCTGGGCATGGGGATCGCCGGTGATGAGGCCGGCATGGTCCTGTTTACGGTGGCGCTGGCTCTGGTGGTGCTGGGCTTTCTGCCGCGGCTGGAGCGCGTCCTGGAGCGGCTGCACGAGGAGCGCACCTACGAGATGACGTGCGGTCCCGCCCCGGGCCGGATCACGCAACTGACGGATCGCATCCGCGTGGCCGGCCTGCGGGTGCGCAGCTATGACATCGCCAAATCCGCCCGCGGAACGGTATTCACGTGGCGCGTGGCCGGTTCGCACGCGGCGCACGTGCGCCTGTCGGAGGAACTGCTCGCGGATCCCGATGTTCACGATTTTCACGCCTGAGCCGTTCTCACTTTTTCAGGGCGATGAAGGCCCGTGTCAGCGTTTCAGGACGCGCGTTGACGCGGTAGACGCGGCGTCCCCGGCGCATCACACACGGAGGCGGCCAATGGCAGGCAATGGCAGATCGACCGAGCGCGGCTGGTTTCTGTTGCGCATCGGCATTGGCATCATGTTCATGGTCTTCGGCTGGAGCAAACTCACAGGCGGTCCCGATAAGTGGAAGATGCTTGGCGGCGCCATGCAGGGCGTGTTCGGCATCGGATTCGCGCCGGCCTTCTGGGGCTTCATGGCCGCGTTCGCCGAGTTCTTCGGCGGCCTGGCGCTGCTCCTCGGCCTGTGCGTGCGCCCGTTCGCGGCCTTGATGGCCTTCACGATGATCACGGCCGTGGCGTGGCTCGTGCAGGGCGGCAAGGACTTCAGCGCCTACGCACACGCCCTCAACATGGCCATCGTCTTCGTGGCGATGGTCGTGGCCGGCGGCGGCGGCTGCACCCTCGGGGCGCGCCTGCGCGGTCTGGCCGGCCACTGGTACCAGTAGGCGCGTGTACGCATGGCATCGCCCAAACCGATAATCAGGAGGCTTGGCCTGGCCTGCCGCGCCATGCGGTTGCCGTTCCTGGGCGCCAGCCTGTTGCCGTTCGCAGCGGGTGTGGCCCAGGCCGCCGGCCCCGTGCGGTGGATCAGCGTGGGGATGGCGGCGCTGGCGGTGGCGGCGGTGCATCTGGCCGCCAACCTGGTCAACGAGCTGGCCGATGCCGCCAACGGCGCCGATGCGCAGGACACGGCGCGCTACGAGCTATTCGGCGGCAGCAAGATCCTGCAGGAGGGGCGGTTGACCGTCACATGGTATGCCACCGCAGCGGCGACCAGCGGCAGTCTCGCGGCGGTCTTCCTGGTGGCCCTCGCCTGGCATCTGCGCAGCGCGGTGCCGCTGGTCTGGGGCGGATTGGCGGGCGCGTTCGCCTGGGCCTACTCGTGGCCGCCGATCCGGCTGATGTCGCGGGGATTGGGAGAAGCCGCCGTGGCCGTGCTCTTCGGCCCGGTCACGGTCTGGGCCGGCTGGACCGCCGCCGGCGGCGGTCGGCCCGACGGTCGTGTCAGCCTGGTCGGGGCGGCCCTGGGGCTGTTTACCGCAGGTGTTCTGCTGGCCAACGAGGTTCCCGACGCCGCTGGCGACGGGCGCGTCGGCAAGCGCACCTTGGTGGTGCGGGCAGGCGTCGCGCGCGGCTGGTTGCTCTACGCGGCCGTGGCCGTGGCCGGGTATCTGGCCGTGGTCGCGTGCCTGATCCTGCGTCCCTCGGTCGCCGCAGGCCTGGCGCTGGCAACGGCGCCGATGAGCCTGCTGGCCGCCGACCGGCTGCGGCACGCCGTGGGCGACAAGCCGATGCTGCTGCTCGCGTCGCGGCTGGCCATCGCCACGCAGGGCCTGGTCGCGTTGACGCTGGTGTGCGACGGTCTATGAAACGTGTTCTGATCTTCGGGGGTGGTTTTGCCGGGCTGGCGGCGGCTCGGGCGCTGCGTGCGGTCGGCCCGCGGGTTGAGCGCTGGGTGATTGACCCGGGTTCCGGACAGGCTTTTCTG
This sequence comes from uncultured Lentisphaerales bacterium, assembly GCA_964652365.1. Taxonomy (GTDB): domain Bacteria; phylum Verrucomicrobiota; class Kiritimatiellia; order RFP12; family CAZZCT01; genus CAZZCT01. The sequence goes on along the minus strand of CAZZCT010000065.1, from coordinate 13,671 downwards.
CCGATGCTGCCCGACGTCGTGGGACTGGGCTACCCGACCCGGCGTCTGCTGTGGCCGTTCGACGAGGCGGCGGTGCGGTTGGGGTTCCGCCATGTGCGGGCCGCCGTTCAGACGATCGACCCCGATGCCGGCTGCGTGGTTTTGACTGACGGCCAGCGCGTGGGTTATGATGTTCTGATCGTGGCCTCCGGCGCCCGTACGACGTTTCACGAGCACGAGGCCTGGCGCCCAAGCGCCCTCACGCTCGACAACCTCGCCGACGCCCGCCGGTTGCGAATAGCGGCCAGTACGGGACTGCCGCAGCACTTTGTCGTGGCGGGGGCGGGCTATACCGGGGTCGAGATCGCCACCCATGTGGCGCGCCGCGCGCGGCGCCATGGCTGGCGCGGCCAGCTCGTCCTGGTCGACCCGGGGCGCATGCCCTGCCGGGGTTTGCCGGAAACCTTCCAGCGCTACATCCTGGGCGAACTCGAACGGCAACGTCTCGAGTTCGTCCCGGAAGCGCGCATCGCGGAGGTCGAGGGCCAAACGGTTCGCCTGACCAATGGCCGCACATTTGAAAAAGCCCGCCTGATCTGGACCGCGGGCGTGGCGACACCGCCAGCGGTCCGAGGGCTGGCACTGGCACAGAACGCACAGGGCCGCCTGCAGGTGGCGCCGGACCTGCGGGCCGCCACCAATGTGTTTGCAGCCGGTGACGCGGCCGCCCACGTCTTCCGGGGGCAGACACTGCGCATGTCGGTGCCGTTCGCGCTGGCCGAGGGTGCCACAGCTGGCCGTAATGCGATCCGCCTGCTGGCGGGTCAGGCGACGCGGCCCTGCCGCCCCTTCGATCCCGGCTACGTCGTACCGATGGCCGGCGGTCGTGGGTGCGGACTCGTGCTGGGCCAGGCCCTCCACGGAGTCCTCCCGGTTGCACTGCACTACCTGGTCTGCTGCTACCGGGCCGCCAACGCCCGCAACCGCCTGGCCGTGCTGCAGGGCGTCTGGGGCAGTCTGTTCACCGCCGCGCGCGCGTCGGCTGACAGCTGAAGCGGACATCCGCGGAGTTCCGATCTCCTTCCAACGCACGCGACCTGCGGTCACACTTTGCAGAGTGTGACCGCGGGTCGCGCCATTCCGGCCGTCGCAGGATCTGGCCGGGGGCAGGCGCGCGCCGCGCAGGCGTTCCTTTGGCCTTGGCTTCGCGCCTCCGGCCGGCTATCTTGCTCTTGTGGTTGGCGGCGCGCGACACGGCCCGCCCGGGAGACTGCGGTGATGAACGAGAAGCAAACGGCCGGGGAGGCGGGGCATTCCGAGGCCGCCTCTTCACCGGAAGACCTGGCGCTGGAGCGCGAGAAGATCCAGATCGAGCGCGAACGGCTGGCACTCGAACGCGAACGCCTGCAGGCGGAGCGCGACACCTGGCGCGGCGAGATGGCGCTGAAGCAGCGCGCGGCCGGACGCGTCGCCCTCTCTCCCACGACACTGGTTTTGGCGCTGCTGCTGACCACCCTGGCCGGAGTTCTGCTCGGCGTCTGGGTCCAGTCGGCGCGCCGGACGTCCGCCTCGAACCGCATGGCTGAGAACCTGCTGGGCGCCATCTCGGGTGGCACCAACAACGTTGGTCAGGCCGGGCCCGGCCAACTGCTGCGGGCCTTCGGGCAGCCGGGCCAGGGTGGCTACCTGCTGATTCTGGACTGACCACGCAAGGCTTCAGCATCGGCGGCCCGCGACAAGCCTCGCGCGGGCGGGAGGGTCCATGGGCGCCTTCAAGGCCTACGACATCCGCGGGGTGTTCGGACGCGATTTCGACCTCGACACGGTCTACCGCATCGGCCGGTGGCTGCCGTCGGTCCTGACGGGCCGCCGCGCGCTGGTGGGGCGCGACGTGCGACTCACCTCCGGGGCAATCCGCGAGGCGCTCTGCCGCGGCCTGTGCGAAGCCGGCTGCGACGTCGACGATGTGGGCCTGGCCACGACACCCATGGTGTACTTCGCGACCGCCCGCGGCGACTACGACCTGTCGGTGCAGATCACCGCCTCGCACAATCCGCCGGACTGCAATGGACTCAAGATCTCACGCCGGGGGGCGCGGCCGGTGGGTTATGAGACCGGGCTGGCCGAACTGGAGCGCCGCGTGGGGCGGCCCGAACTGCCGCCGCGGGCGGCCGCGCCCGGCACCTGCCGTACCGTCAGCACTCAGGAGGCTTTCCTCGATTTCCTGCGACCCTGGCAACCCGCGGCGACCGGGTTGCGCGTGGCCGTCGACTGTTCGGACGGCATGGCGGGGTTGGTCGCACGCCGCCTGTTCGGCCCGGCAACCCGCTACCTGTTCGACCAGCCCGACGGCCGTTTTCCGCACCACGCACCCAACCCGCTCGATCCGGCCAACAGCGCGGCGCTGGCCGCCTGTGTCCGCACCGAGCGCCTCGACGTCGGCGTCCTCTTTGATGGCGATGCCGACCGTGTGACGTTTGTGGACGAGACCGGGGCCTGGGTGCGACCCGACCTGATGATCGCGTTGCTGGGATACCGCTTCCTGCGGTCCGAGCCCGGCGCAACGATTCTGTGCGACATCCGTACCTCGCGCGGAGTGGTCGCGGCCTTGCGCGCGGCGGGTGCACGCACAGCCATGTGGAAGGTCGGGCACGCCTACGCCAAGGCCAAGCTGCGCGAGCTCGGTGCCGTGTTCGGCGGCGAACTGGCCGGCCATTACTACTTCCGCGACTTCTTTTGCTGCGATTCCGGCGAGCTCGCGGCCCTGGTCGCGCTGGGCGAGCTGGCGGCGGCCCGGAAGCGCGGCGTTGCGTTCAGCGCGTTGCTGGCGCCGATCGACTGCTTCGCGAACTCGGGCGAGTTGAATTTCGAGGTCGTGGACAAGGACGCGGCGGTCCGGGCCGTGCGGGCCGACACGCTCGCGCAGGGCACGCCCACGGCGGTGCTCGATTTCGATGGCTACCGGATCGAGTTCCCGGACTGGTGGATCTGCGTGCGTTCTTCGAACACCGAACCGCTGGTCCGGCTGATTCTGGAGGCGCGCGAGCCGGCGCTGCTGGCCGACCGTCGCGCCCGCGCCGAGGCGGTGCTGCGGCCCTACCTGGCGGCACCCGCCACGGGGGCGTAAGCCGGCGACACCGCGCCAAGCTTCCGCTGGACGCCGTCGTCCGCCTCTGACACACTGCCTCGACTCACGTTCGTCGCAGGCCGCGCAGGCAACGGTGGCTGACCCGCTGACCGGCCTGCGCGCGGAGCCAGGCATGTTTCGCCAACTCACACACGTGCTCTACGCCCATTGGCAGTTGATCCTGTCGCTATCGATGGTGTTGATGGTCGGTCTGACGCTCGCGCTGCCGTGGGCGCTGGTCCGCTTGCCTGCCGACTACTTCAGCCAGCCGAGGCGCCATGTGGCCCGCAAGACTGGTTGGCGTGGGCTGCTCCATCAGCTGCTGGCTTTCCTGAAGAATGTGGTGGGCGCCCTGCTGGTTTGTGCCGGGCTGCTGATGCTGATCACCCCCGGGCCCGGATTCATGAGTGTCGTGGCGGGGCTCACGCTGATGAACTTCCCCGGTAAGTTCCGCTTTGAGCGCTGGCTGGCGGCGCGTCCGGGCGTGCGGCCGGCCATCAACTGGCTGCGGCATCGGGCCCACGTGCCGCCCTTCGAGCCCTAGCCCAGCTTTCGCAGGGCTAGTGGAAGCTGCTGCGCAGCAGCTCCTCGGCGTCGGCACACCAGCCCGGGTCAAACGGCGGCCGGGACGGCAGGCGCACGAGCAGGCGGCGCGCGGCGCAGCGCGGCGGATACCCGGGCGAGACCAGGCGGTCGAGCCAGTGTGTCGGCAGCCCTTGGATCGTCTGTGCCAGGTGTTCCAGCAGATCGAGGGGCTCCTCGTGAGCCGGCTGCAGCACGAACTGCCACAGCACATCGGGCTCGTGGCGCACCGCGCGGCAGATCAGCCCGGCCAGTTCCGCCTGGCGCGCGAACAGGTTGTCGCCGGCCAGAAGCACCGCGCGCCGGTTGGCACGGCCCAGCACGCGGCCGCAGGTCCGGACGGCGTCTGCCGGCAGGTGGACGCGTTCCGGGAACAGATCGGACAGGTGCCGGCCGACAAAGCGGCGCGTCGGCGTGTCGAAGCTCCCCAGCCGCAGCGTGGCGGCCTGCTCCACCTCGGCCAGGGCGTTGGCCGACAGGTCGCGCGTGGCCAGCACGCGATAGGGCGGGCGCGGTTGGGCGCGCAAACCGAGAGTCCTCCGCCGCAGGCGCAGTTCGGTGCCGGGCAGCAGAAGCGTGGGCAGGAACTGGGGATGGGCCTGCGGGTGTTGGGCCAGCCAGTCGAGGCTCTGGTCCAGATCCCGCCGATTCTGGCGGGGCAGTCCGTACATGAAGTCAATCGTTGGCCGGATGCCGGCCTGTTCGAGCAGGGCGATGCCGGCCGCCACCCGGTCCAGGCGTGTCGGTCGGTGGATGGCCCGTAGGACCGCCGGATCGGTGCTCTGCACGCCGACCTCCGCCTCGGCAACGTGGGCCGCCTTCAGCAGGCGCACGTCCTCGGCCGTCAAGGTCTCGGCGCGCAACTCGACGAAGAAGGCCACCCGGCCGTCGGCATTCACCCGCGCCAGGGCCTTGAGCACGGCCTGGAACTGCGGGTGGGCGTTGAAGGTTGGGTCCACCAGCCGGATTTCCCGCGCCCCGCGCGCGCGCAGCACCCGCACGCGCGCCACGACTGCGGCCGGTGGCAGGCTGCTCCAGCCGCGCCGCCGCAGATTGTAGCAGCAGAAGGCACAACGCAACGGGCAGCCCCGGTTGGTCTCCAGGTAGGCCATACCGTGCGCGTCCGGCCGATTCACGGGGTGCGTCGGGACCGGCGCCAGCTCCACCAGCGGCCGTTGCGGGCCCCGTCGACGTCCCCACACCCAGACCTGGCCCGTGCGGTGGCCCAACTCGCGCCAGTCGGGCCAGCATCCGGTCCGCACGCCGTGCAGCACGCCCGGCAGAATCGATTCGCCTTCGCCGGTCACGGCCGCGTCCAACGCCCGCGTACGCATCAGGAAGGGGTGATCGACCGCCACCTCCGGCCCGCCGACGATGCAGCGCAGGTGCGGTCGTTGCCGTCGCAGGGCGCTCAGGAGTCGCAGGGTCCGCTCGACATTCCACACGTAGAGCGTGGCAGCGACGGCATCTGGATCGGCCTGCAGGATCGCGGCGGCCAGGCTGCGATTGTCAGCGCACTCCTGCAAGGCCGGCGTGCCGAGTACTTGCCAGTGGCGCCCCTCGTCGCTTCGCGCCAGGGCACTGCCGAGACACGCGGCCGCCAGCATCACGTTCTCGCCCGGCGAGCGCACGTCGGGATCGAGGCGCGGCAGTTGCAGGAAGAGCAGCCGAAGGCGTGACGACATGAGCTTCACCGTAGCCGTTTCCGGGCGCGCATACACGCGCTTGCGCGTGGGGAGTTGCGCATCGCCGTCTGAATCGCTATTGTGCCGCCATGCAAGGCAGAACCCGTTGGGAACAGCTGGCGGTGCGTGTGGCAACCGGCTTTGGGTTGGGCTATGCGCCCATCGCCTCCGGTACGTTTGGCGCCCTGCTGGGCCTGCCGCTGGCGCTGGCGTGTGCCTGGCTGCCGCTGGCTGCCCAGGTGGCGGTGGCGCTGCTGCTGACCGTGCTGGCGGTTCCGTTCTGTAACACCGCCGAACGCATCTTTGGCCGCAAGGACGATGGCCGCATCGTGGCCGACGAATACCTGACCTTCCCGATCTGCACGCTGGGCCTGCCACTGGTGGAACTTGCGCGCCGCTCGCTGCTGCAGGAGGCCATCCTGCTGGCAGTCGTCTTTGTGCTCAGTCGGATCTGCGATATCCTGAAGCCTTGGCCCGCGCATGCGCTGCAGCGCGTGCGCGGGGGACTGGGCATCGTCATCGACGACTTCTTTGCGTCGCTCTACGCCCTGATCCTGAGCCACGGCGCGCTGTACCTGCTGCAGCGCTATCTCTTCTAGGAGCCTATCAGGTCGGGGTCTGAGCCGCCGACGGTCTTACACCCGACCGGTTCCTAGGCCACGCGCTCCACCGTGATCGCGGCATCGACCTCTTCGCGCAGGATGCGCTCAATGCCGTTCTTGATGGTCATGGAGGCATGCGGGCATCCGCCGCACGCGCCGCGCAGCCGCAGCTTGACGGTCTTGTCCGCGATGGAAACCAGCTCCAGGTCGCCACCATCCGCCTGCAGCATGCCGCGAATATCCTCGAGCTTGGCCTTGATCTTGTCGTCCATAGATGGGTCCCGTCTCGGCGGTTGGCCGGATTGCGTGTTGTGTTCGCGCAAATGGTGCCCAAAAGCGCGCGTGGACGCAAGGCGGAACAATCCCCCGGCGGTTTGAATGGGGAAGTCCGGAAGGGATTCGCGCCGTTCACGACACCCTCACCCGCGTCCCGATCCCGTATGCTGTCATCCTCTGTCCGCGCCTCAGCGCGAGTCATGCCTTCTGCGGGTTCACCAAACGATGACCGTTGCCCCCTCGTTCACTCGCAGCGCAGCCGCGCTTGACTCGGAGTTTCGCGAAGGGTATATTCCGCTCGGTTTCATGTCGTTGGAGAAAGATGCCGAACACGCCTAAAATGTTCGATTTCAGCGTGATCCGCGAGTTTCGCACGCGGGCCGGATTGACGCTGGCGGCGCTGGCGAGTGCCTCGGGCGTCTCGGCGGCGGTGCTTTCGAAGCTGGAACGCAACCGCACCGAGGCTGAGTTGGGCACGCTGTTCCGGATCGCACGCGCATTTGGCATGCACACGACAGACCTGCTGGCGCTGGCGGAGTCGCGCACGGCGCACCGCACCTCGGCCAGCGCGCACCGGTCGGGCGACCTGCGTTTCCAGGAAGTCCGCTACGCCAACTGTCGGCTGCTGCTGGGGGAGGGTCTGGCTGGCGGCCGCGTCTCGGAACCCAAGGTGCACCAGGACGATTTCGAGGTCTGCTGGGTCCTGGGGGGCGAAGTGCGCGTAACCCTGCCGCACGAACAGCACGCCCTGGCGGCTGGCCAGTGCATCCAGTTCGACGCGATTCTGCCGCACACTTATTCGGTTCTTCAGGACTGCCGCATCCTGATTGTGCACCTGCGCAAGGAGAAACGGTTCTAGCCTTCGCGGCCGCGACGCCTTGCGGCCTGAAACAGGTGTCGGACTCAGAAACCCCCGGGAATAAACCATGACCATCACCGACCTTTCACAACTGGCCGGCCGGACCTATCCGGCACGGCGGCGCACGCAGAACCTGGTGGGTGGAGCGGCCCCCATCCAGGCCAGCAGCTTCAGCATGGGATTCGTGACGCTCGAGCCCCGTGGCGGGCAGGTCCCCTGGCACAACCAGGAGCAGGAGGAGGTCTACTTCATCGTCTCGGGGACGGCCGAGATGTGCCTGGGCGAGGAGGTGCGCGTGCTGAAGGCCGGCCAGGCCGTCTACATTCCTTGCCGGGTTTTCCACCAGCTCAGCAATACGGGCGAGACCCCGTGCCAGATGATCTACGTCTACGGCCCGGCCGGCGACGTGGCGCATTGGAAGCAGGAGCTCGCTGGCACGCTGCCGCGCGCCGGCGTCGAAGCGCCCGCGTTGCCGGCTGGCGCACGCCATTCCCAGTGCCAGGAGAAGCCGGCACCATAAGGATGCGATGCAGATGCGTCGCATCTCACTACGGAGCAGTCCAACGCGGGCTATCGCCCGCAACCCAATCTGATCTGGAGCGAACATGCAGAAACCCACGATTCACAAGGTCGGCATCATCCTGAACGGCGTCACGGGGCGCATGGGCACCAACCAGCACCTGATGCGCTCGCTGGCACCACTCATCCGCCAGGGCGGAGTCAAAGTCTCGCCCACCGAGTTCATCCTGCCCGACCCGATCCTGGTGGGCCGCAATGCGATCAAGCTCGAGAAGTTGGCCGCCCAGTCGGGCGTGGCCAAATGGACCACGGACCTCGATTCCGTGCTGGCCGATCCATCCTACCCGGTCTACTTCGATGCGCAGGGCACCCAGCAGCGCGTGGCCTCGGTGCGCCGCGCGATCGAGGCCGGCAAGCATATCTACTGCGAGAAACCGACCGCCACCCACACGGCGGACGCCTATGCCCTCTACACGCTCGCACGTGACGCGGGCGTGAAGCACGGCGTGGTCCAGGACAAACTCTGGCTGCCGGGTTTCCTCAAACTCCAGTCGCTGATCCAGCGCGGCTTCTTTGGCCGCATCCTGACGGTGAAGGGCGAGTTCGGCTATTGGGTCTTCGAGGGCGACACCGTGCCGGCCCAGCGTCCGAGCTGGAACTACCGCCAGGAAGATGGAGGCGGCATGATGATCGACATGCTCTGCCATTGGCGCTACCTGATCGACAATGTCTTCGGTCCGATCCGGGCGGTCAGCTGCCTGGGCGCCACCCACATTCCCCGGCGCGTGGATGAGGCCGGGCAACCCTATGCCTGCACGGCCGACGATGCGGCCTATGCGACCTTCGAACTGACCAACGGTGTGATCTGCCAGTTCAACTCGTCGTGGTGCACGCGGGTTCGGCGCGACGACCTCCTGACGGTGCAGGTCGATGGCACCGAAGGCTCGGCCGTGGCCGGTCTGCGCGACGTCTGGCTGCAGCCCTACGGCGCCACGCCACGGCCGACCTGGAACCCCGACGTGCCGCAGCCGATCGACTTCTACAGCTCCTGGCAGAAGATGCCCGAGCAGCGCGAATTTGATAACGCCTTCAAGGTGCAGTGGGAGCTCTTCCTGCGCCACATCGTGCTCGACGAGCCTTTCCGCTGGAACCTGCTGGAAGGGGCTAAGGGCGTGCAACTGGCGGAGTTGGGCGTGGAGTCCTGGCAGAAGCGCGCCTGGGTCAACCTACCCGAGTTGGCGAGGTGAAGGGTGACGAGTGGCCGTGAATTCCATCGGCAGGCGCAGCCAATGGAGGGGCGACCTCGTGTCGCCCGCGTCGCGGTGAGAGATGAGATTGGGTTGCAGTCGGGACCACCAAGCCAAGCACACAATTGAAGGATGGGAGACGACGATGAACAAACCAGTAGCCCTGGTGACCGGCGGCAGTCGCGGTATCGGTTTGGGGTGCGCGCAAGCCCTGGCCCGCAGCGGATTTGACCTGGCGATTGCGGGTCGACGGTCGGCGGTCGACTGTGCCGAAACCCTCGACGAACTGCGGCGCGCCGGGGCCGAGGTGCTCTACGGCGTGTGCGATGTGGCCGAGCGCGACCAGCGCCAGGCGCTGCTGGCGGCAGTGCGGTCGCAGTTCGGCCGGCTGCACGTGCTGGTCAACAACGCCGGGGTTGCGCCGCGCGAACGGCGCGACCTGCTGGAGGCGACCGAGGAGAGTTTCGAGTACGTGCTACGCACCAACCTGCAGGGACCCTACTTCCTGACCCAGGCGGTTGCGCGCTGGCTGGTCGCGCAGCGCGAGGCCGACGCGGCCTTCCGCGGCTGCATTGTGAACGTATCGTCGGTCTCGGCCACCGTCGCATCGGTCAACCGCGGCGAGTACTGCATCTCCAAGGCCGGCGTAAGCATGGCGACCCAACTCTGGGCCGCGCGACTGGCGGGTGATGATATTCCGGTTTACGAAGTTCGCCCGGGCATCATCGCCACGGACATGACCTCTGGCGTCAAGGAGAAGTATGACCGCCTGATTGGCGAGGGGCTTGTGCCGCAAGGTCGTTGGGGGCAACCTGCCGACGTGGGACTGGCGGTGGCGTCCCTGGCACGGGGCGATTTCCGCTACAGCACCGGTCAGGTGATCGTGGTCGACGGCGGCCTGACGCTGCCGCGGCTGTAGCGCCGGCAAGCCGTGGCCGCCTCCGAAGCCATGCGCCCATCCGGACAAAAACACGAACCCCCGTCCGCTGGCGGGCATCTATCTTCGTCTCCGGTCATTGTCTGCCACCAACGGAAACGTCACTGTATTTGTGGCATCGTGTACTAAACCCGCCAGGCTGCTAGGCGGACTTCAGGTCGCGGATCAGGGAGCCGGGTTCGGCCAACTGCGCCTGAACCATCGCCTTCGTGATCTTGATCTCGCGCAGGTTGGAGCTGCCGGGTGCCTCGTACATCACGTCCATCATGAGGTGTTCGAGAATCGCCCGCAGGCCGCGGGCACCGGTCTTACGTGCCAGGGCCGCGCGGGCCAGTTCGCGCAGGGCCGTATCGGCAAACGACAGCGCCACGCGCTCCATGGCCAGCAGTTTCTGGTACTGCTTAACCATGCAGTTGCGCGGTTCGACCAGGATACGAACTAGGTCGTCCTCGCTCAACTCGTTCAGGCTGCAGACCACCGGCAGGCGTCCAACGAACTCGGGAATCATGCCGTACCGGATCAAGTCCTCGGGTTCCACGGCCAGGCCGGCGCCGGCCAGGTTGGGCCGCGCCTTGGCGGACGGATCGGCGAAGCCGACCGCCTGGCGCCCTTGGCGCTGGCGCACGATGGACTCGAGCCCCACGAACGCGCCACCGCAGATGAACAGGATGTTGCGCGTATCAAGCTGCAGGTATTCCTGCTGCGGGTGCTTGCGACCGCCCTGCGGCGGCACGCGCGCGACCGTCCCCTCGAGGATCTTGAGCAGGGCCTGCTGGACGCCTTCGCCGGAGACGTCGCGGGTAATCGAGACGTTCTCGGTCTTGCGCGCGATCTTGTCGATTTCGTCAATGTAGATAATACCCATCTGCGCGCGCGCGAGGTCCAGGTTGGCCGCCTGGATCAGGTAGAGCAGGATATTCTCGACGTCCTCGCCCACGTAGCCGGCTTCGGTCAGCGTGGTCGCGTCGGCGATGGCAAAGGGCACGTCCAGCATGCGCGCAAGCGTGCGTGCCAGGAGCGTCTTGCCGCTGCCGGTCGGCCCGATCAGCAGGATGTTGCTCTTCTCGATCTCGACGTCGGCAAACTCGCCGGTCCCCGTCTCGGACGGCACGGCAGGCCCCTGCAGCCGCCGGTAGTGGTTGTGGACGCCGACGGCCAGCGCCTTCTTGGAATACTCGTGCCCGATCACGTACTGGTCCAGGAACTCCTTGATCGCGCTCGGATTCGGCACCTTGAGGACTGGGGGCGCCGCCGCCTTCGCGGGAGAGGCCTTGCCCTGATGCTCCTCCTCAAGCAGGCGCCGGCAGATCTCCACGCACTCGTTGCAGATGCTGACACCCGGACCGGCGATGATGCGGCTGACCGCGCGTTCCTGCTTGCCGCAGAACGAACAGGTCAGCCGGTTGCCGGTGCGTCGGCGCCCCGGCTTCCCGCCGTCCAACTCGTTGTCGCTGGGACCGCTCACGACTTCTCCACCACTTTCTTGACCAGGATGTCGTCGATCAGCCCATAGGCACGGGCATCGCCGGCCGACAGGAAATAATCGCGCTCCGTATCCTGCGCAATGGTCTTAACGTCCTTGCCGGTGTGAAAAGCCAGGATCTCGGTTAAACGGTCCTTGAGCCGCAGGATCTCCTTGACCTGGATGCTGATATCCGTGGCCTGCCCCTCCGCGCCGCCCCAGGGCTGGTGGATCATGATGCGCGCGTTGGGCAAGGCGAAGCGCTTGCCCTTGCGGCCGGCGGCCAGCAGCACGGCGCCCATGCTGGCGGCCTGACCAACGCAATAGGTGGCGACATCGCAGGTGAGATACTGAATGGTGTCATAGATCGCGAGCCCGGCCGTAACCGACCCGCCCGGCGAGTTGATGTAGATTGCGATGTCCTTGGTGGCGTCCTGCGACTGCAGGAACAGCAACTGCGCGATGATCACGTTGCTGACGTCGTCGTTGATGCCGGTTCCGATGAAGACAATGCGATCCTGCAGCAGGCGCGAGTAGATGTCGTAGGCGCGCTCGCCGCGACCCGTCTGTTCGACCACGATCGGCACCAGCATCTGATTGGCAGTAGTGGGGTTCATGGTTCTCCGTTCACGTGAGCTTGGCGTTGGCCATCAGCGAGTCAAGGGCCTTGTCGGCCCGGATGTCGGCGCGCAACGACTCCATGCCGTGGCGCTCTTCGATCATGTTCCGCAGCTTCTCGGGCGTCGTCTGGTGGCGCTGCGCCATCTCCCGCAGTCGCTCGGCGATCTCGGCCTCGGTCTCCCGGATGTGCTCGGCTTCGGCGATGCGGGCCAGGATATAACGCAGCCGCACACGGTCACGGGCGGCATGCGAAGCCGAACTCAGGATCTCGTCGCGGTGCTTCTCCACTTCTTCGCGCGACGCGCCGTGGCTGGCAATGTCGCGCAGCAGGCCGCGGACCGTCAGGTCGGTCTCCTCGGCCACCACCGACTGCGGCAGTTCGAACTCGGTCTGGCGCAGGAGAAAGTCCATAACCGCCTGGCGCTGGCGGGCCTGTTCGCGCTGGTTGGCGGCGGACTGCAAGCTACCGCGCACGCGGTCGCGCAGTTGCTCCAACGTCTCGCAACCAAACTGCTTGAGGAACTCGGCCTCGACCGGCAGGATGCGTTCGCGGACGGCCTTGACTGTCACCTGGTACTGCGCCTGACGCCCCCGCACGCCCTCAACCTGGTAGTTCTGCGGGAATGTCACCGGAATGGTCTGGCTCGTACCCGCCTTGAAACCGATCAATCCCAGGGCCAGTCCCGGCACAAACTCAGGCTCATCCGCCCGTGCCCAGTGATCGACCGCCGCGTCCAGGCCGGCGCACTCGCCCGCCAACTCGGCGAGCGGCTTGCCTTCGCTGGTCGCCTGGTAGTCGATCTGAACCAGGTCGCCGCGGGCAACCACGCGATCGGCCGACTCCTCGTAGCGCGCCAGAGAGGCTCGCAGCCGCTCGACCTGCGCGTCCACCTGCGCATCGGCCACCGTGGTGTCCTCGGCCTTGACCGGGATATGCTCGTACTGGGGCAGCTTGAAATCGGGAGCCACGTCGACCGTCATGGCGAACGAGATGCCGGAGGCGGGCGAGAAGACAACGTCCGCCACGTCCAGAATGGCCACGGGCGCCAGTTTTTCGCCCTCGAGGGCCTGGCGGTAAAGCCGACCGATCAGGCGCGAGCGAACGTCGCCGTTGATGGCCTGCTGGAAGTTGCGCTCGACCACGGTCCGGGGCGCCTTGCCGGGACGAAAGCCGCGGATGCGGCCGTGCTGCGCATACTCCTGAAAAACGTGCTCGTAATCGGCGCGCGTCTCGTCGGCTTCGGCCTTGACGACCACGCGCACCCGGCAGGGGGCAGTGTTGAGTGTCTCGACTTTCATCTGCGGTTGGTCCTTCGTCGGAATCGGCCGGTCCGCCACGCGGGGCGGACGGCAGTTCATTACTCCTTGATACCCATAAGGAACTCGGCGTTGCTGCGCGTGCTCTTCAGCCGTTTGATGATCATCTCCATGGCCTCGACCGGCGGCACGCCATTTAAGGCCCGCCGCAGAATCCAGGTCCGGCTCAACTCGTCGGGATGAAGCAGCAACTCCTCCTTGCGGGTGCCCGACTTGTCGATGTTGATGGCCGGGAAGATACGCTTGTCCACCAGGGCGCGGTCCAGACAGAGTTCCATGTTGCCGGTGCCCTTGAACTCCTCGAAGATCACCTCGTCCATGCGGGATCCGGTCTCGACGAGGGCCGTGGCGAGGATGGTCAGCGATCCGCCATCCTCGATGTTGCGTGCCGCACCGAAGAACTTCTTGGGCGGGTAGAGAGCCGTTGAACACACACCGCCGGACACGATTCGCCCGGA
>CAZZCT010000064.1:7269-25367 GCA_964652365.1 uncultured Lentisphaerales bacterium | reverse complement strand
CGCGGTCCATGCGATCAGGTCGCCGATGTACTGCGGGTTGAGGGGGTCCAGGGCCTCGGTGGCCGCGGGCAGGCCCATCTCGGCCAGGTCGAGCAGGAACCGGCGGGCCATACGCAAGCCATCTTCGACCCGGAAGGTGTCGTTCATGTAGGGGTCGTTGATGAAACCCTTCCATCCCAGCGAGGTGCGCGGTTTTTCGAAGTAGACGCGCATGATGACGAAGAGCGCGTCGCTGACCTCCTCGGCCAGGGCCCGCAGCCGGCGGGCGTACTCCAGGCCGGCCTGCAGATCGTGGATTGAGCACGGCCCGACGATGGCGAGCAGCCGGTGGTCCTGGCGGTCCAGGATGCGCTCGGCGGTCTCGCGGCCGGTGCGCACGGTCCGGCTGCTGCGTCCGCTTTGCGGCAGCTCGCCGCGCAGTTCGCGGGGTGACGGGATCTGCACGACCGACTGGATGTTGACATTGCTCAGCAACTGGCCGCCCATCAGCGTACCCTCTTTTCCGAATCGAAAATCGTCCCGGCGACCGGCCGGGGTCCGACGGCCCGCACGGCCGCGATGAATGCACACACCAGAAAAGGATCCTTGTCGCCGGGTCCGCGTTCGACGCCCGAGCTTACGTCCACCGCGGTCGCGCCGGAGGCGGCCACGGCCGCGGCCACGGTAGCGGGCGTCAGACCGCCCGCCAGCGCGAAGGGCCGCAGGCCGCTCAGCGCGGTGGCCAGGCTCCAGTCCCAGGCCGCGCCGTTGCCGCCCGGCAGCACGCCGGCGCCGCACTCGACCAGCACGTCGACCCCGGTTGGCAGCGCCGCGGCCTGTCGGACCAGTTCCCGGCCCGTGGCGCGCAGTGCGCACACGACGTGCAGTCCCGCGGTCTGCAGCGCGTGGATCGTTTCCGGCCGTTCGCTGCCGTGCAACTGCACCGTGCGCAGGCCAACGGCTTCGGCCAGGCGGCAGATGGCGGCTGGTTCAAGATCGACAAAGACGCCCACGGCGGCGGTGGCGGCCGGCAACGCCGTGACGATTGCCCGCGCGCGCGTGACATCCAGGCAGCGCGGGCTGGCCGGGTGGAACACCAGGCCGATGGCATCGGCGCCGGCCTTTGCGCAGGCGGCGGCCTGCTCCGGCCGGGTCAGCCCGCAGATCTTGATGGCGATGGGCTGGTCCGGGGTCATGGCGGCGGCTCCCCGTGGATGAGGTGGCGCAGGGCCGCGACCGGATCGGCGGCGCGTACCAGGCTCTCACCGACCAGAAAGCAGTCGATGCCCGCGGCCCGCGCCGCTTCGACCTGGGCGCGGTCGCGGATGCCGCTGGCGGCCACGATCCGCGTGGCGGGGCCGAAGGCGCCGGCCAGGCGCAGGGCGTTGCCGGTGTCCGTGGCGAAGTGCGCCAGGTCGCGGTTGTTGATGCCCACCAGCCGCGGGGACAGGCGCGCGGCCCGGGCGGCGTCGGCGGCGTCGTGCACCTCCACCAGGGCGTCGAGGCCGAGGTCGGTCGCCAGGGACAGCAAGTCGCGCAGTTGCGCGTCGTCCAGGATGCGCACGATCAGCAGGATCGCGTCGGCGCCCAGCGCGGCCGATTCATAGATCTGATAGGCGTCGAGGATGAAGTCCTTGCGCAGCACCGGCAGGGGTGTGGCGGCGCGCGCCGCCCGCAGGTCCTCGCAGGATCCGTGGAAGAAGGGGCCGTCGGTCAGGACCGACAAAGCGGCGGCGCCGCCGGTCGCATAGGCGGCCGCCAGGGCGGCCGGATCGAGATCGGCTTGCAGCATACCCGCAGAGGGTGAGGCGCGCTTGATCTCCGCGATCACCCGCACACCGCCGGGCGCCAGGGCCGCGGCCAGCGACTGGCGGTCGCGGCGCTGCGCGGCTTGCGCGCGCACGCCCGCCTCCGGCGCGCGCGCCCGCGCCGCGGCGATTTCCCGCCGTTTGGAGGCCACGATCTGGTCGAGGAAGTCCGCCATCGGGTTAGACCTCGCCCCGGCTGGCGCGGACCAGCGCGTCGAGTTTGGCGCGGGCCTGGCCGCCGTCGATCGCGGCGGCTGCCAACGTGATCCCGGCGGCCACGTCGGGGGCTTTGGCCGCAGCCACCAGCGCGGCGCCGGCGTTCAGCAGCACGACGTGGCGGCGGGCGCCGGGTTCGCCGGCCAGCACGGCCAGCAGCAAAGCGGCGTTGGCGGCCGGGTCGCCGCCGGCGAGGTCGGCCGGCGTCGCGCGCGTGCCGAAGAAGGTCTCCGGTGCCAGGTCGTAGGTGCGCACACCGCCATTGTTCAGTTCCGAGACGCGCGTGGGGGCGCAGACGGAGAGTTCGTCCAGGCCGTCCTGGCCGTGGACCACGAAGGCGCGGCGCGTCCCGAGCAGGCGCAGGGCGTGGGCGAACATCTCGGTGAGCGGCGGCGCGTAGACTCCCAGCAGCTGGCAGGTCGCGCCGGCGGGGTTGGCGAGCGGGCCGAGGAGGTTGAAGAGCGTGCGCACGCCGAGCTGCTTGCGCACGGGCATGGCAAAGCGCATCGCCCCATGGTAGCGCGGGGCGAAGAGGAAGGCGATGCCATGCTCGTTCAGGCATTGCTCCATGATCTCGGGCTCGGCGTCCAGCTTCACACCCAGCGCTTCGAGCACGTCGGCGCTGCCGCACTGGCTGGAGACGGCCCGGTTGCCATGCTTGGCCACGGCCACGCCGGCGCCGGCCACCACCAGGGCGGTGGCGGTGGAGATGTTGAAGGTGTGCGCGCCGTCACCGCCGGTGCCGCAGGTGTCGAGCACCGTGCGGCCGACGGCCTGGACGCGGCGGGCCCGCCGCCGCATGGCCCGCGCCGCGCCGGCGAGTTCGTCCACGGTCTCGCCCTTGGTGGCCAGGGCCGTGAGCAACCCGGCGATCTGGGCCTCGGACAGCTCGCCCGCCAGGATGGCGTCGATCGCTTCGGCCGCCTCGGTTTCGGTGAGGTCCTGGCGGCGGATCGCCTTGCTGAGGATGGTGCGGTAGTCCATGGTGTGCTCCCGGTTCAGGCCTCGGCGACGGGTTCGGCCGACGGCAGGGCGCCCCGGCCCGACGCCATCTTGAGGAAGTTCCGCAGGATGCGTTTGCCGACGGGGGTCATGATCGACTCGGGGTGGAACTGGATTCCCTCGGTCAGGTGGAGGCCGTGGCGCACCCCCATGATCTCGCCATCCTCGGAGGTGGCGGTCACCTCCAGCACGGCGGGCAGCGAGGCGCGTTCGAGCACCAGCGAATGGTAACGCATGGCCTTGAAGGGGCGCGCGAGTCCTTCGAACAGGCCCTTGCCGTCCGAGGTCACATCGGAGGTCTTGCCGTGCATCAGTTGCCGGGCATGCACCACCTGGGCGCCGAACACCTGGCCGATGGCCTGATGTCCCAGGCAGACGCCGAGAATCGGGATCTGTCCGGAGAAGGTTCGGATCGCCGCGCAGGTGAGACCGGCGTCCTCGGGCCGGCCGGGGCCCGGCGAGAGCACCAGGGCCGTGGGACGGGCCGCGGCAATGGCGTCGAGCGTCAGGGCGTCGTTGCGGAACACCTGGATGTCGGCGGCCATTTCGCGCAGGTACTGCACGAGGTTGTAGGTGAAGGAGTCGTAGTTATCCAGCAGCAGGATCATGGCAGGTCTCCGGTGCGGGGTGCGGCGGTCAGGCTGAAATGGTGCGGCTGAGGAGTTCCAGGGCGCGCGCCACGGCGCGGGCCTTGTTCACGGTCTCGAGGCGTTCGCGCTCAGGGTCGGAGTCGGCCACGATGCCGGCGCCCGCGCGCACCGTCAGGCGGCCATCCTCAATGTGCGCCGTGCGGATGCAGATGGCGAGGTCCATGTTGCCGTCGAACGCGATGTAGCCCACCGCGCCGCCGTAGGGGCCGCGCGGGGTGGCCTCAAGCTCGGCGATCAGCTCCATGGCGCGGATCTTCGGTGCGCCGGTCAGGGTGCCGGCCGGGAAGCTGGCGCGCAGCAGGTCGAAGGCATCGCGGTCCGGTTCGAGTTCGGCTACGATGTTGGAGACCAGGTGCATCACGTGCGAGTAGCGCTCGACTACCATCAGGTCGGTCACCTGCACCGTGCCGGGCAGGGCTACGCGCCCCAGTTCGTTGCGGCCCAGGTCGACCAGCATCAGGTGCTCGGCGCGCTCCTTCTCGTCCTGCAGCAATTCGTCGGCCAGCGCCCGGTCGGTCTGCTCGGTGGTGCCGCGCGGCCGTGTGCCGGCGATCGGGCGCAGGCAGGCCGTGCGGTGATCGAGCCGCACCATGGTTTCGGGCGAGGAGCCGGCCAGGGTGCAGCGGCCCAGGCGCACGAAGTACAGGTAGGGCGACGGGTTGACGTAGCGCTGGGCGCGGTAGAGATCGAGCAGGTTTTCGGGCGCCTCGCAGACGAACGACTGCGAGACCACGGTTTGGATCACATCGCCTTCGTAGATGTGGCGCTTGACGTCCGTCACCATGTCGCGGAACGCCTGTTCGGGCAGGACCGGGACCGGCTTGAGCGCGCGCCGCGAAAGCGCCAGTCCCGGCGGGGTCACCGGGCGTTCGAGCGTGGCCACGAGTTCGGCGGCCCGGGCTGCGGCCAGATCGTAGGCCTGGTCCGGGTTCTCGCCCGGCTGCACAAAGGCCAGCGCCAGCGCGGTCAGGGTGTGCTGGGTGTTGTCAAACACCACCAGCAGGTCGGGGATCATGAAGTCGGCCAGCGGCTTCTCGGCCGGCAGGCGGTTGGGCACGCGCGCCTCGAAATAGTGCGCCATCTCGTAGGCCACGTAGCCCACCAGGCCACCGCAGAAGCGCGGCAGGCCTGGCAGGTGCGCCAGCGTGTAGCGGCTTAGAATCGACCGCAGCACCGCCAGGGGATCGCCGCGGTGGGGGATGCGCTCCTCGCGGATCCCTTCGCGGAAGACCACGTCGTCGCGCCAGACCGTTACGCGGGCGCGGCTGGAGAGTCCCATGAAACTGTAGCGGCCCCAGCGTTCGCCGCCCTCGACGCTCTCGAAGAGGAAGACGTCCTGGCCGGCCGGGATGAAGCGCGCCAGCACCGAGACGGGCGTCTCGGCATCCGCCAGCACACGCAGTCCGACGGGCACGACGTTGGCCTGGCTGGCCAGGTCGCGAAAACTCTGACGGTCGGGAAACTGTTCCAGCATCATTTCGGGCGCCTCGATTCAGTCTGTCCGTCTTCACCTGTGGCGCCGGTGTCGGCGCAGCTGCGAATCCGCCGGTGGATGCGCGTTGATGTTTCTATATACAGAAACAGCGCTTCCGGGTCAATGACCATCTTGCATCAGGTTCGGCCGCGGGTTTGCGGACCCCGCGCGGAGCCGTGCCGGCGCGCAACCGACGGCCTGCCTTTCGCCGGGGGAACGCGTGCCGGCGGGCGTGCGCCCGACGCTTCCGGCAGGCGGCGCAGGCGGCAGGGGTAGTGGCCCAGTACGCGGCAGGAGTCGGCGATCGTGGCGAGGATCGCGAGCGTGGACTTGAGTGCGGCCCCGCGGCCGGCGGTCTGCACCTCGACGAAGAACCCGTACTCCCAGGACTTGCCGGCAAGGGGTCGGCTCTGGATGAAGGTGAGGTTCAGGCGGCCGGTCTCGAACGGGATCAACCCGTGCAGCAGGGCGCCGGGCCGGTCGGGCAGTACGAGGAACAGCAGCATGCGGCGCTCGCCGCTCAGCGGCTTGCCCAGGGGCAGGCGGCTGCCCGGGCGCGCGGTTACGGTCAGAAAGCGGGTGGTGTTGTCGGCCGCATCCTGGATGTCGCGAACCCGGAACGAGAGCCCGTGCAGGCGGCCGGCCAGTTCGCCGGCCACGGCCGCGCCGTGCGCGTCGCCAGCTGCCAGCCGGGCGGCCTCGGCGGTGCTCGCGGTGGGCACCTGGTCGGCCGCGGGCAGGTGACGGTGCAGCCACGCGCGGCACTGCGCCAGAGCCTGCGGGTGGCTGTAGACGCGCTGGACGTCGGCCAGGCGCGTGACGGACCGTGCGGCCAGCAGGTGCTGGCGGATCGCCAGGCAGAAGCTCTCGCGCAGGTCGATCTCCTCGTGCAGGGCCAGCAGGTCCAGGGTCTGGGTCACCGGTCCTTCGACCGAGTTCTCCATCGGCACCACGGCGGCGTCGGCCCGTTCGGCCGGGTCGGACACGTTCAGACGTTCGAGCACCTCGGCCAGGTTGCGGCAGGCCACGCCCTGGACCCGGCCGCCGAAACGGCGTAGGCAGGCCTCGTGCGAGTGGGTTCCGGCCGGACCCAGATAGGCGATCCGCGGTTCACGGGGCATGGGGGGCGTCCTTTCGTTGGCGACGTTCGGCGGCGAGTTGCATCCAGGGGGCGAGTTCGCGCAGGAACTCGCCGAAGCGCGCGGAGTCCAGCTGCTGGGCGGCGTCGCTGAAGGCGTTGACCGGGTCGGGATGCGCCTCGATGATCAGTCCGTCGGCGCCGGCGGCCAGGGCGGCGCAGGCCAGCGGCAGGACCAGTGCCCGGGTGCCGGCGGCGTGGCTGGGATCAACAAGTACCGGCAGATGGGTCTCGCCCTTGGCCACGGCCACCGCTCCCAGGTCGAGGAGGTTGCGCACGGCCCGGTCGAACGAGCGCAGCCCGCGCTCGCACAGGACCACCTGTGCGCAGCCGTTGACGAGCAGGTACTCGGCGGCCGCCAGCCACTCCTCGACCGTGCTGGCCGGGCCGCGCTTGAGCAGCACCGGCTTGCCGGCCCGCGCCACGCCCTCCAGCAGGTCGTAGTTCTGCGCGTTGCGCGCCCCGATCTGATACATGTCGGCCACGTCGGCCAGCAGTTCGATCTGCGATGGCCCCATGATCTCCGCCACCATGGCCACGCCAAACTCGGCCTTCACGTCGCGCATGATCCGCACGCCGTCGAGCCGCAGTCCCTGGAAGTCGTAGGGGGACGTGCGCGGCTTGAACGGCATGGCGCGGATGATCCGCACGCCGGCCGCGACCAGGTGCCCGACCGCGGCCCGGAACTGCTCCGCGCTTTCGATGGCGCAGGGCCCGGCGATGATCTGGATGCGGCCATCGCCGATGGCCTGGTCCGCCACCTGCACAACCGTGTCCTGCGCATGGTAGGCCCGCGACACCAGTTTGTAGCGATGCTGGATCGGCAGCACCGCCTCGACGGGCGCCAGGTTGCGCAGCGCCTCCAGCGAACGGTTGCCCAGCTCGTCGCCAATACAGGCCACCACGGTGCGTTCGACCCCGCGAATGACCCGCGGCTGGTAACGCAACGAGCGCACCAGCTCGCAGACGGCTGCGACATTGGCCTCGCTGGCCATGGGTTTCAAGACGATGATCATCTGCCTGCCTCGCTTTCGCGCCTCGACCGATCCTGAAAAAAAGAAAACCGCGTGTCGCCTTCTGGCCAGACACGCGGTTCGTTTCGTTGTCGCCTCAGTATGACTAAAAGACTACCGAGCCGACCGGAACCGAGTGCCCGGCAGCATAAAGTAGCCAAACCAATATGAACGGGTGATGCGCGACATGATGCCAATCATCCTTGAACGCGATAAGTTAATCACGCGGTCCGACGGGGTGTCAAGTCGCGAGTCACGCCAAGACTGCGAGAGTCCGGAATGGTGGAATCGTGGAGGATTCCATCCCGCGTTCAAGCGCCTTGATCGCCACGTGCCGGTACCGTCATAATGCGCCCATGCAGATCATGCTGAGCTTCGCTGGCCATCGGCTGCCGGCGCGCGCGTGCGCTGCGGCAGGCCACGCCACCCAAGCCGCCCCGCGAGGGGTGGCGAGAGGCACACATGCCGGTTGATATCCGCCGGCAGGACACGGACATTGCGCTGGACCGAGGCGTCCGCCTTCTTTCCGTTCCTGCAGTTCTCCTACTTCCCGTGGAACTATGCCACGCGCCGCTGCTGCGACCGCTCTGGTACGACTGGCCCCACGCGCCTCAGCTGTATACCATCGCGGATGCCTTCCTGCTGGGCAGCGACCTGCTGGTGGCTCCGGTTCTCGACTCCGGGATCGTTGCCCGCGATGTCGTGTTGCCGCCCGGCGACTGGGTCGACGGCTGGACCGGAACAGCCGCTTCGGGAGCGCTGCATCAGTGGCCTGCGCCCTGCCCGGGGATTCCACTGTTCGTCCGGGCCCACCGTCACGAACTGCGTGCCGCGCTGGCCGGCGCACTCGCGCGGGTGCGGCGTGGAACGGTCGCCGCCGGCTCCACGACCGCGACCTGGCATTCAGGCCTTAACCGTGATCTCAACGTAACCGGATAGATGGAAAGGTACTGCATGTCATCGTCGCAATCGCCACGCAAGACCGTCGCCCTCGCGCTCTGGGGCGGCAACGGCCACCAGATCCACGGCCAACTGGCGCGCCACCCGCGCCTGCAATTGGCCGCCTTTGGGGCCTTTGCCCCGCAGACCACCGCGGAACTCCGGGAGCGCCATCCGGGCGCGCGGGTCTGCGCCACCTTCGGCGATCTGCTGGCCGTGCCGGGCATTGAGCTGGTGTCCCTGTGCTCGCCCCGGCGCTGCGAGCAGGCCGGTCACGCGGTCGCCGCGCTCGAAACCGGGATTCACGTCTACGCCGAGAAACCCTGCGCGACGTCCGAAGAAGATCTTGACCGCATCCTGACGGCGGCCGCCCGCAGCACGGCCAGGTTTCACGAGATGGCCGGCACGGCGTGTGAACAGCCCTATTGGGCCATGCGCAGCCTGATCCAGACGGGCACGATCGGAGATGTGGTGCAGGTCTCGGCCCAGAAATCGTATCCGTTCTTCGACGGGCGCCCGCGCGATGAGGCGCTCGACGGCGGCCTGATCGCGCAGAACGGTGTTCATGCCATGCGGTTCGTCGAACACGTGGCGGGCGTGCGCGCGGTCTCGATCGAAGCCATCGATACCCGGTTGGGCGACGGTCGCGAGCCCAGCGACCTGAAGATGGCGGCGTCCATGATGGGGCGCCTGGCGAACGGCGGGATCTTCAGCATCGTGGCCAACTACCTGAATCCGCGCGGTTTCGGATCGTGGGGCAACGAGATGCTGCGGGTCTTTGGCACCCGGGGGCTGATCGAATCGGTCGACGGCGGTGCCCGCACACGCTTGGTGGTCGGCGAGGAGGACCGCGGGGCCATTGACACGGCCGGCGCGGCGCCCGACTGGCTCGAATGCGTGATCGCCAACGTCATGGACGGCCAGCCCATGCCCTTCGACCTCGACACCGAACTGCACCCGACCCGCCTGGTGCTGCGGGCGCGGGTCAGCGCCGAACGGGCGGCGGCCCAGCCGGGACAGCGCCTGACGGTTTGACCGAAGTAGCCCAGTTCAGATTACCGCAGACCAAATCCCCGATGTTTGAATCGGGAACTCAGGAACGCAAGGAATCTGCTCAACTGTCCGTGATTTGAACCTAGAAACAGCAGTTGGAACCGCCGATGAACACGGATAGACACGGATTCCAACGATTTCTTGCCGCGTCTGGAGTTCACCATTGGGCGAAAGCTCCGTCGAGCGCAAGTCCTTCCCTATCCGTGTGTATCCGTGTCTATCCGTGGTTCGACTTCCGATTCCAGGTTGAAAGGGATGTGGGGCCGCATCCCGACGGGATGCCAGAACGTAGCCGGGGGTTGAGCGGCGCGATACCCCCGGATCCTGGAGGGTGCAGACCGCACCCTGAAGGGGTGCCAGAATGCCTGTTTGGCATGGGACACGCGCCGAGGTCCTCACGCCCCCCACGTCCGACTTGGGTCGTCGGACGGCGCGCCGGGCGGGTTCCGGGACTGGCATCAGACGATGGGGTCGCGGTTGAGTACGACGGGCGTGAGGCCGGGAACATAGCGGCACATCTCGCGGAGGGCCGCGCCGTGCCGGCCATACCCCATGGCGCAGTGGTGGATGAAGGGGCCTTCGATCAGCAGCCGCTCCCAGCGCGGCCAGTCGTCCACCTTCATCCACACCCAGTTGTTCTGGGTCTTGGGACCCTTGCAGGAGCGGCCTTCGCCGACCGCCAGTCGGTAGTCGCCGGTGCGCCCGTCGAAGCGGACCACCGTGATCTGCCCGCCGCGCAGCGGGAAGTGGGGCATGCCGGCCAGCGGGCTGGGCAGGATCCAATGTTGCCCCAGGCGCACCTTGGCTCGCGGCGCACAGAAGGCCGTGGGCGCCCCGGCATGCCAGAGCAGCACGCCGTTGTCGTCGGTCGGATGGCGCACCGTGATGTCGGAGAGGAACACGGGGCCGGTCTGGCGGCCGGCCCGGTGCAGGAGGATGTTGCTGATTGCGCCGTGAATGTCGGACTCCAGCGAGACCGGCACCTGGTTGGCGACCAGGCTGTTGGCGAAGAAGCAGTAGGCGCCCATGGCGTCGACGAGCGAGGTGAAGTCCTGTACCGCCAGCCCGTCCAGGCCGTCGTCGGCCACGTGCGCCAGCATCTGGTCGCGGACCGCCAGGATGTTGAGCAGCGGCGTGTCGTCCGCGAACCCCTCGACGAGGCAGTCGCGGCGCAGTTGCCGGGCCTCGCGCTGGTAGGCGGCGCGGCCACGCGCGACGCGGTCGCGGGCGCGGTCGATGAAGGTCACCAGGTCGATCGGCTTGACCTCCACGTGAAAGCGGTCCAGCAGTTCGGCCTCGTTGACGATGGTGGTCCAGAAGAAGTCGATGCGCTGGCCGATGTGACCGATGCGGCAGCCGCGGCGCAGGGCGTTGGCGGCGTGCGCCGCCCCGAGAAAGACCTCGATGCCGCGCTTCAGCGGCGGATCCTCGAGGCGGCAGTTCTCGATGTAGGTGAATGGCACTCCCAGGGTGTGCAGAACCTTGCTGGACGCAAAAAGGCCGCAGAGGCTGTCGCGCAGGCGGGTCCCGTCCGGCCGCGGGGCCTCGTCGCGCGGCCCCCAGAGCAGAACCGGCACGCCCAGGCGGCGGCCCAGCATGCCCACGGCCCCTTCGGTGCCGAAGTTGCAGTGCGGCATGAACACGGCGCCGATGCCCTGGGCCTGGAAATGGGCCACGGCTGCGTCGACCTGCGCCTGGTCGCGGATCAGGCCGTCCGGCACGACGGCGTCCAAATCAACGAAGCGCACACCCCACGCGGTCAGTTGTTTCTGCAGGGCGCGCTTCTGCCGGACCGCGTCCTCGTGGCTGAACACGAACTTGCCGATGGGACAAAGGCCGAGCAGTGGGGGCAGGGGTTGCGTCATGGCGTGGCTCCGGTGGTATGCAGGGAGGCGGCGTTGCCGCCGATGGGGATGCGGCGATTCGTGAAGTAGTTGTCCTCGATCTCGCACGGCATGCTGAGTTCCAGCAGCAGGGCCGGACCAAGGCCGGTGAAACGGTGCCTGCATCCGGGCGCGATGGGCAGTACGGCGCCTTCGGAGAGGCGTCGCGTGCGGGTGGCGCAGCGCATCCGCACCGTACCCTTGACCACCAGGAAGGTCTCGTGTTTGCGCCGGTGGCAGTGCTCGGGGCAGGTTTGGCCGTCGAACACAAACAGGTACTTGCCGCAGTAGCCGGCCCGGGCTTCGTTGGCGATCCAGTACTCGATGAGCCCGGTCCGCGCAAAGTCGCCCAGCCCGAAGTCCAACACCAGCGGGGTGACCTTGGGTAGCGCAACGCCCCAAGCCCGGGCCTGTTCGCGGAACGCGGTCAGTGCGCGGCGCGCGGCGGCGCCCCGCAACGCGATCGCCAGCCCCTGCTTCAGCTCATCCATGGCATCCCGCCTTTCCCGGGCGCGTGGCCCCCGCCGCTGGCGCATCCGGCGTCAGAAGGCTCGCGAGCTCGGATGGCTGCTTCAGCAGCCGGTCCGGATGTCCCCGCCGCAGCCGCGCTTCGTCGTGCCAGCCCCAGCCGACGGCCACGGCACAGGCGCCGGCCGCGTGCGCCTCGGTCAGGTCGCCCAGCGTGTCGCCGACATAGGTGGGCCGCCGGCCGGGCCACTGCGCGGCCACGCGCCGGATCTTCGCCTGCTTGCTGGGTTCGGTGTCCGACCCCAGCACCTCGCGGACGCCATGCAGACCGTATTGGGCGAGGTAGGCGATCACCACGCGGGTCAGGTTGGATGTCACGACGCAGACAGGCACGCTGGCCGTGAGTGTGTTGAATGCCTCGGCAATGCCCGGAAACGGCGGGTAGCGGTCCATGACCGCCGCCAGCCGCCGGCCCAGGTCCGCCAGCAGCGTGGGGATTTTCGCGTCCGGGAGGCCCAGGCGCCGGAGGCCCTCGATCATGTTGCCGTCGAAGAGCCCGAGGAACACCGCCCGATCGTGAAGCTGCGGGAAGCCCCGTTCACGGCAGGCCGCCGCCAGGCTCTCGTGGAAGACGCTCAGCGAGTCGGCCAGCACGCCGTCGAAGTCGAACAGCAGCAACGGTGGCATGGCGCGCAGCGTCAGGGTCGGTTCTGCTTCCTGGTGGCGTTCTTTGGATGAGGTGCCGGTCATGGGTGCCACGGGATCAGCGACATGATCAAAATCCTGATTTCGTGAGTTCCTGATTCCT
Organism: uncultured Lentisphaerales bacterium; assembly: GCA_964652365.1. Taxonomy (GTDB): domain Bacteria; phylum Verrucomicrobiota; class Kiritimatiellia; order RFP12; family CAZZCT01; genus CAZZCT01. The sequence continues at coordinate 12,936 of CAZZCT010000064.1, read as the reverse complement.
CCCGGTCGCCGCCACGGGCGAAGCCCTACAGGCGTGCGTGGGCGTGGCGGCGGATCACATCCTCCTGCACTTCAACCGGAAGCCGGACGAAGTACTCGGAGAAGCCGCTGACCCGCACGACGAGGTTGCGGTGCAGCTCGGGGTCGCGCTGGGCTTCGAGCAGGGCGTCGTTGCCGGTGAAGTTGAACTGGAGCTCCTGCGCCCGGTTGCGCACGAAAACCTTCATCAGCGCCACGAACGCCTGCTCGCCCTCCGGGCCCTGGAAGTAGGCCGGTTCAAACTTCATGTTCACCACGCTGCCGGTCAGCACGCGGTGGTAGTCCGGCTTGCAGATCGAATTGAGGAAGGCCGTGGGGCCGTGCTGGTCGCGCCCGAAGTAGGGGCTGGCGGCGTCGGAGAGCGGCGTGAAGGCGCGCCGGCCATCCGGCGTGGCGCCGACCTCCTTGCCGGCCGGGATGTTGGAGACATTGGCGGCCATGGCGGATACGAAACGGCCGCCTGTGGCGGTCGTGTGTCGGAGGCACTCGCGCGCGGCCCAGTCCACCAGAAACACCGCGATCTGGTCCACTGCATCGTCGTCGTTGCCATACTTGGGCGCGCCGTTCACCAGAAGTTGGCGCAAGGGCTCGTGTCCCGCAAAGTCCGCGTCCAGCGCACACAGCAGGGTTTCGTAGTCGACCCCGCGCTCTTCGAAGACCAGCTTGCGGACCGCGGCCAGCGAGTCGGCCGTCGTGGCGAGGCCCATGACGGCGATGCCGTGCATGCGCCGGTACTCGGCGCCGTCGTCGTTGATGTCGCGCGCGCGGCCGATGCAGTCGCGCGTGAGCGCCGAGAGAAATGGATCCGGGAAGCGTGCGACCGGGAACTTGGCGACATAGGCGTCGAACTCCCGGCAGTACTCCGTGATCGACGTGCGCATGGTCTGCAGGAAGGTCTCAAACATCACCTCGTATGTGAGGTCTGTGCGGCCGCGGAGCTGGTACATGGCGCGCATGAGCTGCAGCGGCATGTTGTAGCGGCCGTCCGACCAAGCCTGCTGCCGGCCGGCCAGCATGGTCTCGATGCAGCCGACCATGCAGTGGTCGCGCGCGATCTCGACCGGAATGCCGATCTCGACCAGCCCGGGAATCAGCACGTGGTCGTTGAACAGGGCCGGGAAGCCCACGCCCGTGCGGATTACCTCGAAACAGGCCTTGTGGAATGTGTCGGGCGTGCCGTCGTGCAAACGGGCGGACAGATTCGTGTAGGGCGACCGCACCAGCCGGGTGGCCTCCAGGCAGAGGTACGACAGCTCGTTGGTCGCATCCTCGCCTGAGGGGGTCAAGCCGCCGATGCAGATGTTCTGGATTCCCGCGTTCTCGGCGAGTTTGACCCACAGGTGGCAGAGCAAGTCGAGGGCGTCGTCGCGGGTCAGTCGGCCGGCGGCCAGGTCGCGGCGGTAGAAGGGCAGCAGGTATTGATCGATGCGACCGAGCGCCATGGCATAGCGCCCTTCGCTCTCGAAGACCAGGTGCGTGAAGTAGACCAGCTGGACCGCCTCGCGGAAGGTGCGGGGCGGCGCCGAGGAGATGTGGCGTGCCACATCTGCCAGTTCGGTCGCACCGCGCTGGGCGGCGGCGCCCGCCCAACGGCGCAGGTACTCACCGAAAGCTTCCAGTGCCAGGATCATGCCCTGCAGGGCAATTTGTCGGTCTGGTTCGGTCTGGTCGCGCAGCGTGGCGCGCGCGCGTTCGAGGTAGCCGCCGATGCCGATCTCGAGCAGGACCGGGTAATCCGCCAGGGTGTGGTCGAACCCGGCCCAGAAGTCCCGCTGGCCGCGCTGGCGGCAGACCGTAACCAGCGCATCGAACGCCGGTCGAGTCAACCCCGCCGGCGGCGTCTGGGCAAACCACCCAAAGTGGCTGCCGCACAGGCGGTCGCCATCGTAGAAGTGCAGCCGGTCCTCGGTCAGGACTCGGCGGAAGGCCTGTGCCCGCACCAGCGGCTCGGGCTGGCCCTCATACTCCTGAAAGGCCATGGCCCGCCAGGCCGGCCGTAAATCCAGCGTCGTGCCGTTCCACAAGTCGCGGTTCGCTACGCGCGCCGCTTCCGCGATCTCACGCCAGGTCTGCATGTTGTCTCGATTCATGGTTCCACGCCCGGTTCCCGCCGCCCGGTTCCCGACTGTCGGCTACCGCACGAACACCGCTTTTCCGGCCTGCCCGGCGGCCACGGTCGCCAGGGCTGCCTGGGCCTGATCGACGGTGAAGCGATGCGTGATGCTGCGGGCGAATGCGCGCTGCAGCTTCGGGTTGGCCTTGAGGAACTTCAGGTAGAGCCCCAGGTCGGCGAGCGTGTACTGGCCGCTGCCGATCAGCCGCAGGGCACGGAAGGTGATCGCCTCGGGCGAGATGCTGACGGAACCGCTGGCCGAGTACTGGCCCGGGATCAGGTAGCGTCCGCGCGTCCGCAGCAGTCCAAGCCCCTCCGGCACGGCCGCGGGCGCACCGCTGGCCTCAATCACGACGTCCGCGCCGTCGCCGCGGTCCAGCTTGCGGGCCAGGCGCCGGATCTGTTCGCCGCGCTCGGACACCGTCGTGGCACGATAATCGATCACGGTCTTGGCGCCGAAGGACCGGGCCAGTTGCATGCGGTTCGGTGATGCACCCGAGCCAATGGCCACCACGCGGCAGCCAGCCGCCGCGGCCCACGCCACCGCGAACAGGCCCACCGGTCCGGCGCCCTGGACCACCACCAGTTCGCCCTTGTCCAGACCCCCGCCATAGGTGCAGGCCCGGATCACGGTCGGCCCGGCGCAAGGAAAGGCGGCGGCGGCCTCGATCGAGACGCCGGCCGGAAGCCGCACCAGGTTGGCGTAGGGCATGTGCAGGTAGTCGGCATAGCCGCCGAAGAAATGGGGCGCAGTGTCCGGGTCCTTCAGGTACGTGACGCCGAACTTCAGGCAGCTGGCGGTCTCGCCGCGCACGCAGGAGAAGCAACTGCCGCACGGCACGGCCACGCAGGCGATCACGGCATCGCCGGCTTTGAGCGTGCGCCCCAGGCCATCGCGCGCCGGGCGGCTGCCCAGTGCTTCGATGCGGCCCACGAACTCATGCCCCAGGATCAGCGGTCCAGGAATCGCCAGCCGACCCTCCAGAATATGCAGGTCGGTGCCGCAGATGCCGCTGGCTTCGAGCAACAACCGCGCCTGTCCCTTGGCCGGCGCGATCACGGGATAGTGCCGGACCTCCAGCGCCTGCCCTGCTGCACGGAAAACGGCGGCCTGTCCGGTCTGTGTTGCCATGCTGCTCCCCTTCGTTCCTGTCGTCACCATCCTCAATCCCACGCCATAATACGCGCGATCGGGCGCCACTGCAACCCAGGGTCGGGAGTCGGGGCCGGCGGGTTCAGAGCTCCGAACTGGAGAGGTCGGCGTCTTCGGCTTCACCGCCGGGCTGACCATCGGCGCCATAGCAGACGATCTCGAAACGCTCGCCGCGGCGGCCGGGAACGAGGTAGGCGTAGTCGTTGCCCCATGGGTCGCGGGGCAGGGTGGTGCGGTCCAGATAGCCGCCCGGCGGATAGGTCTCTGGCACGGGTTCGAGTGCGGGTTTTGAGACCAGCGCCTGCAGGCCCTGCCGCGGCGTGGGCAGCGTCCGGTTATCATTCAGGTACATCTGCAGGGCGGTCTTGAACAAGCCCAGTTCGGCCCGGGCGCGCGCCGCGCGCGCCCGCCCAGGTTCGTGCATCAGGTTCAGCCCCACGACACCCGCCAGGATCACGAGGATCGTGATGGCCACCAGCAGTTCGATCAAGGTGAAACCGGTGCGGCGGCGGGTACGATTCTTCATGTGCAGGTCTCGCGTTCGCGTCGCAGGCATGGCCGCCTACGGCCGTTCCATGCTTTCCGGCGTGAAGGCCGTCAGCCAGGTGTAGAAGTAGACGCGGTAATCGTCGTCGCGCTCGGTGCCATCGGAGCGCGTGTAGCCGGGCAGGTAGCGGCCGCGCAGCCGGAAGGCCAGGCAGTCGGTCTGGAACTGGATATAGCCACCCTGCTCCTCAAGCCGGCTGGACTCGGCATCGAAGCGGTTGTAGACGTTGAACGACCAGGCGTCGCTGAGGGCGTAGGTCAGGCTGCTGCTGAAGAGCGTGGTTTCGTTGACACGGTAGTTGACCTCGCCGGCGGCCTCCCAGATGGGCGAGTTCCAGATCCGCAGGCGGCCATCCGCGGTGCTGACTTCGCTGGCGTGCACATCGTACGTGCTGTCGAGATCGACGCGCATCCAGTTTGCGGGGCGGAACTTGCTGTCGACACCAATGAGGTCCAGGCCGGTCTCGCCGTCGTTGGGCTTGTCGAATGAATAGATCGCGTAGAGGTCCGCATCGATGGGCGTATAGATGCCCTTGTCGCCCTTGCGCTGGATCTGGTGGCGCGTGCCCAGTCGCACCTGATGCTGGAGGTCGAGGGTGTCGACCTCATCGAACTGCGGCAACTCGGAAGGCACGAGGTTGGGCTCGGGCACGAAGGTGTAGTTGGCGTAGGGTTCGACCACATGGCGCCAGCGGCCGTTGGCATCCTCGTAGAGCCCGTAGGCCTTGAATGCGATCTCGAAGCCAAGTTCGGGCAGCATCCGCACGCCAGCACCGTCGGCCACCCGGTTGGTGACGGTCAGGCCGGGAGTGGTGGTCACGACGCGCAGGCCCGCCGCGTTGGTGGAGGTCTGCGACGTCGGCGGCGTCCCGATGAGCTCCTCGCGCCAGGTGTCGCCATAGTAAGTGGCCCTCAATCCGGCCCGGGGGACAACCTGAAGGAAGCCGAAGAACTTCTCGGGCAGGAAGAGCATGTGGCGCGTGTCGAGCCGCGTGGTGTCGTAGGACTCGGCCGGCGGGTTGGCGGGGTCTTCGTAGTCGGCGAACTCGCGCTGCAGCAGCCCCCCGCGCGTGGCGCTCTCGTAGTAGAGATCCGTGGGGCCCACCTCCTGGCGCATCACCTCGAACCAGGCTTCCGGCAGGCGGTTCACGGCATCGTAGAATGTATTGATGCGGCCGTAGACGCCGACGCCGGTAGCGTAGGTTTCCGCCGTGTGGCCGTAGGTCAGATAGTTCTCGGGCTGGTTCGACAAACGGTATTCATCCTCGAAGAAGTCCTGCAGGACATCCGTGTCGCTCAGGTAGTTCGCCTGCAGCAGGATCTGGTCGCGGGGCGTCAGGCTGACATCGTGCTGGAGCTTGAACCGGTAGCGCTGGCTGTCCAGGGCGTCGTAGGGCGCCGAGTCGCGTTCGCCGGGGTCCTGATCATCCAGCAGGTAGCCCGTGACAAAGCCCCGCCCGCCGTCGCCGAGGCGCCAGGCGAAGTCCTGACCATAAGCCAGGCCGCGTTCCGAGCGCATGTCGAAGTGCGTCTTGGACGTCACCTCCTCGCCGTCACCCAGGTCGAGCAACCGGAACTTGTAGGCCGACAGCAGGAAGCCGCCCCAGTTCGAGCTGTAGCCCGGCACGAAACGGAAGCCGTAGTGGTGGGCCAGGTCACGGTACCAGTAGGGCACGTAGAAGATCGGCACGCCCATCAGGCGGAGCGTGCTGCCGCGGGAGGTGAAGTGGTCGCCCGGCTGGAACTCCGTCTCGCGGCTGGACACGCGGTAATGGAAGTGTCCGGGGGCATTGGTGCAGGTGGTGATGACGTTCTTC
>CAZZCT010000064.1:0-7259 GCA_964652365.1 uncultured Lentisphaerales bacterium | reverse complement strand
GCAGGAGGAGGGTGTCGTCGGCCTGGCGTCGGCTCTGCTCGGCCAGCAGGCGGAACGGCCCCGCGCTCACATCGAGCGCGGAGCTGAGTCCCTCGCCGGTCTTGAAGTTGTAGACCAGGTAGTTACCCCGCCAGGTGCTGTGGTTGCGGCGGGTGAGGACCACGTTGCCGCTGGCGACAATTTCGCCGGTCTGGGCATTGACCCGCACCTCGTCGGCCCGCAGTTCGTGGGCGCCGTAGACGATCCGCACGTGGCCGGACGCGCGGTACCAGCCGGTGTTCTGTTCGGCCGTGAGGCTGTCGCCGCTGATGTCCAGGGGCGCGGCCTCCGCGGCGGCGTCACCGGCCGGCGCGAGCAGGTCTGTGACGCGTCGGTCGGCCGGCGCCGCGGAGGCGAACAGACTGGCCAGCATGCCGGCGGCACACAGCGCCGTCCGGCCGAAGCAGGTCGTGGTGGGGCTCATTCGCAGTTTCTCCAGAGATCTCGCGGACTGCGGGATCTAGAGCGATTTCAGTTCACCAACGGAATACAGCACTTTGCCTGTGGAGTCCAGAATCGAGAATGATTCGGGGTGGCGCTGGGGTTCGGACTTGAAGGTCAGACCGCCGGCGTATTCGCGTTGCAGCGCGACCAGGATGGACTCGTCTTCGCGGCGCAGGCGGTCGAGCACGCCGGGCGCCACCAGGACCTGCAGGTCCACGGTGCGGCGTTCGTGCTGGATCTTGCGCATGACGGCGGCGATCTGGCGCTGGATGTCGACGCTGAGGGCCAGCGGCGAGCGGATCAGGCCATGGCCGCGGCAGTAGGGGCAGTCCACGAACATCTGCGAGAGCAGGCTCTCCTCCTGGCGCTGGCGGGTCATCTCCATCAACCCGAGCTCGGAGATCGGCAGCACGTTGGTGCGGGCCTTGTCGCGCTTCAGGGCGCTCTTCATGGCCTTGTAGACCGAGGCTTGGTGTTTGCGCGACTTCATGTCGATCAAATCGACCACGACCAGTCCGCCGATATTACGCAGTCGCAGCTGCCGCGCCACCTCCTCGACGGCGTCCAGGTTCACTTCGAGGATGGCATCCTCCTGCGAGCCCTTGCCCTTGTGGCGGCCGGTGTTCACGTCGATGGCAATCATGGCTTCGGTCTCGTCGATCACGAGGTGGCCGCCGGACTTGAGGGTCACCTTGCGTCGGAAGGCCTCTTCCAGCTGGCGCTCGATCCCGTGGTGTTCGAAGATCGACAGATGGCCTTCGTAGTGGTGGATCACTGCTCGGGCTCGGCGCGAGATGCGGGCGGCCACGGTGCGGATGCGCTCGTAGGACTCACGATCGTCGATGGTGACGCGCTCGATCTCCTCGGTCAACCAGTCACGCACGACGCGTTCGACCAGGTCGGGTTCCTGGTAGACGCAGCACGGCGTGGCCTTCTCGCGGATGTTGGTCTGGAGTTCCTCCCAGATGGACCAGAGATTGCGCAGGTCGCGCACAAAGGCGCGCTTGCTGGCGCTGGAGCCGGCGGTGCGGACGATCAGGCCGGTATCCTGCGGCAGGGGCAGGCGATCCAGGATCTTCTTCAGCCGCAGCCGCTCCTTGCCGTCGCCGATCTTGCGCGACACGCCCCGCAGGCGGCAGCCGGGCATCATCACGAGGTAGCGGCCGGGAATGCTGAGGCTGGCCGTGACGCGCGGTCCCTTGGTGCCGATCGGCCCCTTGGTGATCTGGACGACGATTTCGGTGCCTGGCGGGAAACGGCGGGCGATTTCCTCGTTGGAGGTGCGGCGCCGGCGGGTTGGCCGGGCCCCGTCATCGTCCTCTTCCAGCCGGCTCTCGTCGTCCGGCAGCATGTCCCAGTAGTGCAGGAAGGCATTCTTGCGCTGGCCGATATCCACGAACGCGGCCTGCAGATCGTGCTCCAGGTTCTGGATCCGGCCCTTGAAGATGCTGCCGACCAGCCGTTCCTGGGTGGGGTGCTCCACCTGGAACTCCTCCACGCGTCCGTTCTCCACCACCGCCACGCGGGTCTCGAGCTTCTCCGCGTTGACCACAATTTCGCGCTTGGGCGCGTTGCGCCCCAACAACCAACCGAACATAAGCTTACCTCCGATTTCCGTTTGATTCGCCGCCAACGACCGGCGTTGCGGCAGGTCCCGTCACGTCTGAAAGCGTGACGCCACCCGGTGCCCGTGGACGGCCACACTCTGGACCAGTCCCAGGCCGACAAGCATCGACAACATGAACGTTCTTCCGTAACTGATGAAAGGCAGGGGGACGCCGGTCACCGGCACCAGCCCCACGGTCATCGCGATGTTCACGAAGACGTGGGAGAAGACCAGCGTGACGACGCCCACGCACAACAGCCGGCCGCTGCACTCGCGGCAGGCGGCGGCCACGGCCAGGCCGGGCAGCAGGATTCCCAGGAACAGCAGCAGCACCCCCATCGACCCGGCGAATCCCGTCTCTTCAGCCAGCACCGAGAAGACGAAGTCGTTGGCCGAGACCTGCTGCGGCAGGTAGCCCAGCAGGTTCTGGTCGCCTTTCAGGAACCCCTTGCCCCACCGGCCGCCGGAGCCGACGGCGATCTCGGACTGGCGCTTGTTCCACGCCATGCCATGGGGATCCCGTTCGGGGAACAGGTAGACCAGCAGCCGGCGGCGCTGGTAGCCATCCAGGAACGACAGACTCCGCTCCAGCGGCGGCCGCCAGGCCGGCCGCAGGTCCTTGCGTTCCAGCAGCACCAGGGTCCCGAGCACGCTCGCCGCCAGCAGCACTGCCAGCAACACCGCCGCCAGCAGGGCTCGCGGGGCGGTGCCGGCGGCGAAGAGCATGGCCAGGCACACGGGCGCGAAGACCAGCGCGGTCCCCAGGTCGGGCTGGTGCAACACCAGAGCGGCGGGCAGGGCCACAATCAGCAGGGCCACCACGAACTCGCGCCACGAGCCGGACGCCTCGCGCCGGCCCAGGTACTGGGCCAGGACGAGGATCGTGGCGATCTTGGCGATCTCCGAAGGCTGGATGCCAAAGACCCAGCGGCGGGCGCCCAGCCGTACGTCGCCCACCAGGAGCACGGCCACCAACAGGATCAGGCTGACCGCGTAGACCAGCCAGCCCAACCGGACGGCCAGGCGGAAGTCGGCATAGGCCAGCGCGAGGTAAAGTCCCAGACCCGCCAGCCCGAGTTGGGCGTGCTGGAGGTAGAGCCGGTGCAGGCTGGCCTCCTCGCGGATCGAGCAGGCGCTGTAAACGAACGCCACGCCGACGGCGATCAGCACCACCATGCTCGCCAGCAGGATCGGGTTGATCCGGCGCAGGCGGGCCAGGTCGAATGGCAGCACTCCGTGGCTCATGCCGGCCCCCCTGCCGGCGGTTCGATCACGTCGAGCGGGCAGTCGAAGATCGACGCCATCAACTCGCGGACCAGCGGGGCCACGGTCAGGCCGCCCGAGATGCCATCCTCGACCACCATGGCCACGGCCACGGTCGGGGCATCGAACGGCGCAAAGGCGATCATCCAGGTGTGTTTGCGGCGTCGGCCGGCCGGCCCGAACTCGGCCGTGCCGGTCTTGCCGCCCATGACCAGTCCGGGCACGCGCGCGCGTTTGCCGGTACCCGAGGGGTTCTCGACCACGTCGTGCATGCCTCCGCGCACGGTCTCGAGGGTTGTGGCGGACCATCCCAGGCGCCGCGCCGGCACACGGATGTCAGGCTGCGGCGCGAGTATCAGGCGTGGCTTCCACACGGTTCCGCCGTTGGCCAGGGCGGCGGCATAGACCGCCATCTGGAGCGGGGTCACCAGCAGGGCGCCCTGGCCGATCGAGACGTTGGCCGTGTCGCCGGACCGCCAGCCGTCGTGCAGGGCTCGCCGCTTCCAGGCGTCGTCCGGCAGCAGGCCGATGCTCTCGCCGGGCAGCGCGATGCCGCTGCGGGCACCGAAGCCGAGCGACCGGGCGGTGGCCTGAAGCTGGGGGTACCCGACCGCCAGGCCGAGATGGCAGAAGTAGGGGTTGCACGACTGTTCGATGGCGGTGCGCAGGGGCAGGGGACCGTGACCCGGTTCAAACCAGCAGTGCAATCGCATGGGGCCCAGTTCGAAATAGCCTGGGCAGGTGAAGACCGTGCCGGGCGCGATGCCCCGTTCGAGCGCCGCCACTGCCACGACCGGCTTGAACGTGCTTCCCGGCGGATAGCGGCCGGTCACGGCGCGGTTGAAAAGGGGCTTCGCGGGGTCGTGCGTGATGGCTTCCCACAGCTCGCGCGGGGGCGACGGGCTCAACTGGTTGGGATCGAACGATGGCAGGCTGACCAGCGCCAGGACCTCCCCGGTGCGCGGGTCCAGCACCACGGCGGCGGCGCGATGCCCGGCCAGCAGCCGCTCGGCGCGCTCCTGGATGCGGACATCCAGTGTCAGGATCACGTCGCGTCCGGCCACTGGCGGGCGGCCATCCCACGTGTCGTGCTTGTACCCCGCCGCGTCCACGCGGATCAACTGCCCACCCGGTTCGCCTGCCAGGATGGTGTCGCAGGCGACCTCCATGCCGGCCTTGCCCCGCATGTCGGAGACGTAGTAGTGGTAGGCCTCGTTGGTGACCGCCGGCCGGTCGCGGCCGACATACCCCAGCACGTGGGCGGCCACGGTGCGCAGGGGATAGACGCGCTCGGGCTGGGAGTAGATGTCCACGCCGGGGAACGGCTCGAGCGATTCGGCGAACCGCGCCAGGGCGCGCGCGTCGACATCCTGCCAGGCCAGGAAGGGCAGCGGCAGGCGCCGCCGCACGTGGGCGGCAATGTCCTCGCGCGTGCACTGGCGCGGCAGTCCGATCGTCCCCGCGAGCCGGTCCAGTTCGTGGTCGACGGCGTTGACCGTGTTGCTCCAGGGGCCGGGCCGGCGCAGTTCCTCAATGTAGACGGCCAGACAGTAGCTGGGACGGTTGTCCGCGAGGCAGACGCCGTGGCGATCCAGGATCCGGCCGCGCGTGCCGGGCAGCAGCACCCGCCGGATGCTCTGACGCGCCGCCGCCCCGGTGTAGAAAGGCGAGCGCTGAACCTGGACACGGTGGAGCCGCGCCGCCAGGACCGCGAAGCCCGCCAGCATCAGCACACCCATCACGGCCAGACGCCAGCTAGCCAGTTGTCTTGCGCCAGTCGTATCCATGCACGTCTTCTCGCACCTTCACATTGCCTGCCATCCGATCGAGCAGGTTCCCGCACACGAACGCCAGCCCGGCCGCCCCGGCCCCGGTGAGCGCCAGGACGGCGGTTGCCAGGGCCAGCCACGGCGCCCCGGGGCGCTCCACGAAGGCCCGCGCGACAAAAACATACTGCCACAACCCCTGCAGGCCCGAGAGCAGGCCGCCCAGCAGCAGGGCGGTCATGAGCGACTCACGCAGCAGCACCCGCCGGACGGCCACGATGACCAGCGTGGCGCCGGTCAGCAGCCAGGAAGTGGTGCCCAGCGGCACCCCCCCCAGGGCGTCCTGCAGGATGCCGGACCAGAGAGCTACGGTGGCGGCCTGCCACGGCGGGCGGCAGAGGGCATAGTAAATCGCCGCCGCCGTCAGGAAGGGAATCTTGAGCGGCAAGCCGGGCAGGAATTCCTGCAGACAGGTGGCGCTGCTCAGCAAGATCAGCATGACCGGAAGCTCCATGCTCATGGGGCCCCTCCCACCAACACGAAGACCGTTGTCAGCGTTGCCAGATCAGCCGCCGTAACAATCTCGCCGACCCGGTAGAGGCCGCCGGCGTCGATCTCGGAGTCCAGCAGGTAGCCGACGGTCAGTCCAGCCGGCACGCCGCCGCCGAGTCCGGAGGTTAGCACCCGCGTGCGGGGGGCTGGCTGGGCATCACGCGCCAGGTAGCGGAGGCGCAGGGGTTCGATCACGTGCAGCAGTTCGGGCAGGTTGGAGCCGGCGCGCACGCCGCCGCCGTAGAGAATGCCTCGCACCGCGCCAATGCCGGGCGGCGGCGGATCGAGTTCGCAGGCCAGCCGGCTGTTGGGATCGGTGATCAGCAGGGCCTCGGCCGAACCCGGCGAGACCGTCGTCACGCGGCCGACCAGCCCGTCGCCGGTCAACACCGCCTGGCCGGGAGCCAGCCCGTGGCGGCTGCCTTTGCCCAGCCGGATCTGGCGCCACCAGCCGGTGGTGCCGTCACGCGAGAGGACTTGGCAGGGGACCAGCCGTTCGGGGGCGTGGGCGACGAACTGCAGTTGCTGCCGCAGGTCGCGGTTCTCGCCCGCCAGCGCTTCCGCGCACATCAGGTCGAGCCGCAACCTCGCGACCTCGGCCTCGAGTTCGCGCACGCGCGCCGCCAAGCGGCCGCCGGAAGCCCAGCCGGACGCGCGCACCACCACATGCCCGCGGAACCAGCTCGCAGCATTGGCAAAAGGGTAAAACGCTTCACGCGCGCCGGATGCCAGGCGCGCACGCAGCCAAACCGACGCCAGCGCCGCCAGCGTCAGGGCGAATACGATACCCCAGACTTTTGAGACTCTCACCGCCAGCTCCCCGAAGGACCGGCAAAGGCCCCGGCAGAGCTTTCAGCAGATATTCGATCACAGGCGTCGCGCGCGCTTCTTGGATAGAAAATTGAGCTCGTTGAGCACGACACCCGTGCCCTCGGCCACCGCGCTCAACGGATCATCGGCCAAGTGTACCGGCAAGCCGGTCTGCTCGGCGATGAGCTTGTCGAGCCCCTTCAAGAGAGAACTGCCGCCCGCAAGGATCATGCCTCGATCGACGAGGTCGGAGGCCAATTCGGGGGGGCACTTCTCGAGGGTCATGCGTATGGCATCCACGATGGAAGAGATCGGTTCCTGGAGTGCTTCCCGGATCTCTTCGGATGTCACTGTCAGCGTCTTGGGAAGCCCGGCCACCAGATCGCGGCCTTTGACCTCCATGCTCTTCTCTTCGCCCAGCGGATACGCCGAACCGATGGTGATCTTGATATCCTCTGCCGTCCGCTCTCCAATCATCAGATTATAGACGCGCCGCATGTACTGGACGATGCACTCGTCCATGGCGTCGCCGCCCACGCGCACGCTGCGTGCAAAAACAATCCCGGCCAGCGAGATCACGGCCACCTCGCACGTGCCGCCGCCAATGTCCACGATCATGTTTCCGGCCGGTTCCTGCACCGGCAGTCCCACGCCGATCGCCGCCGCCATCGGCTCCTCAATCAGGAAGACTTCGCGGGCGCCTGCATGGCGGGCAGACTCCTGCACCGCGCGCTTCTCCACTTCGGTGATGTCGCTGGGCACCGCGATGATAACCCGCG
>CAZZCT010000063.1:0-25489 GCA_964652365.1 uncultured Lentisphaerales bacterium | reverse complement strand
CACTACAGAAAACGGTGAATTGGTATGTTGGGAATCAAGGGTGGTGGCGCAAGATAAAGAGCGGACCAGAGTACAGAGACTTCTGCCTGAAGTTGTACGGAATCATCCGGTAAGTGTGGATTGCGACACCCGCTTTGTGCCCTCTGCATTCTTTTGCGGCCAAGGTCACGTGCAATCGAGGCACAGGACATCACCTGCCTCCACCTAACGCTTCCCCCGTGGCAAGCCGATTACCGGGGTGCCGGAAACCGTTCTTGCCGCGTCCACCGACCATTGTTAGTCTCTTGAGGCTCTTGCAGAACCCCTGCAAGAGCCGGGAAAAGGGGTTCAGGGTGTCAGGGTTCAGGCGGGAATCTCACACTGAACCCCGAACCCTGACCCCTCCGCTTGTACAAACCAGAGGTTTTGCAGGCGCCTCTCTTGTCAATCGCTTAAGGTTAGTCCGAGGTAGCTCACCGATGAAGTTTCGCTGGGCCGGCATGGGCACGATGATCGCGGTGGTGGCGTGCGCGCTGTCGCTGGCGGGGCTTGGATGCGCGTCCCGAAGGCCTGGATCGGAGGACGAGATCGAAACGAAGGGCACGAACGCGAAGATGTATGAGTTTCAGGTCCTGATGGGACTGACCGTCCTGCCCCATCCGCGGTCGATCACCGCAGCTCGCGCGACCGTGGCGAACGTGTACCGCGAGCGTCTGCGGGAGATGCCGGGAGTCCACATGCCACCGCCCTTGCCGCATGACGTCGCCGGCAACCATGCCTATCTGCCGGTCAAAATCATCCCGGGGGATGCGCGGCTTTCCCGTGACAACCTGCACGCACGGTTGCGGGACTACAACATTTTCACGCGCCGCTACTTCCATCCGCTGCTGACGGATTGCGCCGCGTATCGCGACCCGGACCGAAGCGAAGAACCCGCCGTCGCGCGCCGCGTCGCCCGGCAGATTCTGACCCTGCCCATCCACCACGACCTGCCCGCCGAGAGCGTCCATCGAGTTTGCGCCATCCTCCGCCAGGTCCTGTCTCCATGACAACACGCTTGGCGGACAAAGCCTTGGGGGCCATGGTATGGAACGGGCTCGGAACCTTCGGGACCCGGGCCATCCAGTTCGTCGTCACCGTCGTGTTGGCGCGTCTGCTGTCGCCCGCAGAGTTCGGGATGGTGGCGGTGCTGACGATCTTCACCGCCATCGCGGCGACGTTGGTCGAGAGTGGTTTCGGCACGGCGTTGATCCAGAAACAGACGGTGACGCGCGAGGAGGAATCCGCCGTCTTCCATTTCAACCTGACGATGGCGGCAGTTCTTTACGTCGCCTTCTGGTTCCTGGCCAGCCCCATCGCCAGGTTCTACGACCAGCCGGAGTTGGTCCCGTTGGCGCGGGTCCTGGCACTGGTTTTCCTGTTCAACGCCTTCGGCCTTGTGCAAGGTTGCCTGCTGACGAAACAGTTGAACTTCCGCGTGCAGACCCGAGCGCTGATGTTGGCGACCGTCCTGTCCGGAGTCCTTGGCATCGCCATGGCCATCCTGGGTTGCGGCGTGTGGAGCCTTGTGGCGCAAGCGCTCGGCAATGCGTTCTTCCGCTCGTTCCTGTTGTGGCTCCAATCGCCTTGGCGCCCCCTTTGGAGAATGCGTTTCGACGCATTGCGCGGCATGTTCCCGTACGGGTCGCGCCTCTTGCTGTCGAGCCTGCTGGGCGTGCTCTTCGAGAACGCCTACGTCATCGTCATCGGGAAATTCTTCACGAAAGCCGATGTCGGCTTCTACACGCGCGCCCAGCTCACACAGCGGCTGGCCACCGATTCGTTGACCGGCGTCGTCGTCAACGTCACCTTCCCGGTCTACGCTTCCGTGCAAGACGATCCAGCAGAACTGCGCGAAGGCTATCGTCGCTCCATCCTCTACGCTAGCGTCATCCTCTTTCCGCTCATGTTCGGTCTTGCCGCCATGGCCGAACCGCTGTTTCTGCTGTTGTTCACGCAGAAATGGGCTCCCAGCATTCCGTATTTCCGCATCCTTTGCCTCGCAGGGGCGCTTTACCACCTGCAGGCGCTGAACTTGAGCGTCCTGAAGGCGGTGGGGCGCTCGGACCTATACCTCCGCCTGACCGTCGTCAAAGTCGCCCTCGTCCTGACGGCCATGGCAATCACGTATCGTTTCGGCATGTTCGGCCTCGTGTGGGGGCAGGCGGTCGTGGCCTGGCTGGCCTTGGGAATCAACAGCCTCTACGCCGGGCGGTTGATCCGCTTTCCGCTGCGCGAGCAACTTCGCGACGTCCTGCCGTACGCCGGGATCGGGGCGTGCGCGGCGGGCCTGACCCATTGGATCAGCCTGAGCCTTGGCGTGTTGCCGCTGTGGGCGCAGGTGGGCGTGCTCGCGTTGTCGCAA
This sequence comes from uncultured Lentisphaerales bacterium, assembly GCA_964652365.1. GTDB lineage: Bacteria > Verrucomicrobiota > Kiritimatiellia > RFP12 > CAZZCT01 > CAZZCT01. Next base: position 23,106 of record CAZZCT010000063.1, on the reverse strand, counting down.
CTGTTCCTTTACGGCGCGATCGCCTGGCTCTTCCGGGTGAAGGCCCCCTTCGACCTGTTACGCCGTCTGGCGAACCACGGGCGGCAGAGGATTCGCACCCGCTAGGAACCTGTCGGGCTTAGGCTTCGTACGTTGCTCCAGCCATGTGCCGACAGGCTCCTAAGGCGGGCGTAGCCCGCCTTGGGAGGGAAGTGCGTCCGCCACTCCGCAACACCGCCCATAGGCCAGTATCCGGTGAGCCCGGATGGCATGCAAAGAAGAATCCCGGTGGGCGGGATTGAGGGATTGAACGGGAGTGAATACGTCCTTTCCGCGTCCGCCATACCCTGCTAATCTCTTGCTGTTTCCAATGAGACCTTTCCAAGGACTAAGACCGATGAAGTCTCGCAGGTTTAGCGTGAGCATGCGGGTCGTGGCAGCGTGCGCACTGTCGCTGGCGGGTCTTGGATGTGCTTCCCGGGAGCCGGGAGCCGGCAACAGCCTTGGCGCCGTCGAGGTTGCCATACCGCAACCCGCCGGGGACGCATCCATGGTGCGCCCGGGACTGGCGGTCAACCTAACGGTCCTGGTGGCCGGCAAGAAGACCATTGAGGAGGTCGCACGGAGCATCGCCGAGGATGGCACGCTGGAGATGCCGCTTGTGGGGACGGTCGCCGTAGGGGGGATGACCCCCGCCCAACTGGGACAGGAACTTTCCGCCCGTTACGCCGAGTTCTATGTCGACCCCCAGGTCATCGTCGAGTTCGCCCGTTCCGAGCAACCCGATGGCGTATCTTTGTGGGGGTCGATCACGGTGTTGGGGCGGGTTAAACGGCCGGGACGCGTCAATATTCCAGCCACACGGGATCTGACGGTGAGCATGGCCATTCAACAAGCGGGAGGGTTCGATACCAGCGCTAAGGACACGGCCATCCTGGTCACGCGGCGGACGCCGGAGGGGGGCACGACGGCGATTCGCGTGAACTTGCGGGACGTAGGCGCGCGCGGGTTACGCGAAAAAGACATTGTGCTGCAGTCGGAAGATTTGGTATATGTACCCGAATTGGTTTTCTAGCGGGCAGACAATCAGTCGGATGGGGAGCGCTGTTGTTGCTGCTGCAGCGCGAGGCAAAGGGTTGAGGCGGATGAAACAGATGCTGCGTTCGGTCGGCGCCGTGGTGGCGGCCTTGGGCACGGCCCTTCCAGGATGGGGCCAGAGCGATACGGCGGTGCAAGTCGGAAGCCTGACATTGGCTCCGGTGGCGAGCCTGGCCGGAGCGTATGATTCCAACATCAGCCGCGCGACGTCGGGCGAAAGAGACGATCTGTTCCTGGACATGACCGTTGGCATCAAGGCGGGCAACCGGGCTGAGCAGATCGAATGCGACGGCGTGTTCTTCCTCTCGCAGCGTTTCTATCGTGACAACGAGTCCTTGGATTTCGGTGCAGGGGGCGAGACGCTCGCGGCCAAGTTTGGGACCCCCGACCGGGTCGCCTACCGGCTCCAACAGTCGTGGCGCCGGGTGGAGGATCTGGACGACTATGGCCCCTCGGCCAGTTTCGGCGGCATCGCGTCGGACACCTTTCTGGATGCCGATGCGCGGAGCCGTCGCGACGTTCATGAGATGGGTGCCGCCGTCGAGGCGGTTCTGACCGACAAGACGGAGTTGGGAACGAGCTACCAGTTCCGCCAGACCGACTACAAGAGTCCCGGCCTCTTGGACCAAACCGGCCATGGCGGGCAGGCCGAACTGTCGTACGGCGTCACCGACAAGAGTGCGGTGTTGCTCACGCTGCTCGGTGGGTTGCAGGATAGCCAGTCCGTGGAGGATGACGCCAGATACACCGCCGCCCGGTTCGGGATGCGGACGCGCGGCACCGACCGCCTCACCGTCAAGGCTGGGGCCGGTTCCCTGCGTTACGACCGTCCCGGTGACGCCGATACCGAGAATGTCTTCCACTACGATGCGACGGCGTCGTGGGTGGTTACGGATAAGACGGTCGTCCAGTTGGAAGGCCGCAACGGCATGCAGCTTTCATCGATCTCGCAGGGCAATACGGTGGACTTTTCCACGGTTCGGTTGGGGCTCGCCTGCCGGGCGACGCAGGCGCTGTCGCTGCGTTCGAGCGCCGTCTACCGGATCGACGACTACGAGGACCCGGTGCCCGTCGGCGACGGCTTGGCGGAACGCAAGGACAAGGGCACCAGCTTAGAGTTTCGCGTGGATTACCTGCTGTCGTCCAAGTCTGTGCGCCTGTTTGCCAAGACCACGTACGAGATGGTGGATTCGACGGTTCGGGATTACGATCTGACTCGCGCACTCGTGGGGCTTGAACTCAGGGACTGACGCCACGGAGGAGTATGAACATGAAACCGATTCTGTCAGGTCTTTTCGCCGGCCTGCTGCTTGCTGGTGTCGCCGGGGCGCAAACCCCGACTTTCAAACAACCCACCCCCGAGCAGATCGAGGCGGCAGCGGCGACTCCGCCGGAACAACTCGGAACACTGCTCGAGGGCGCCGATGCCGACCAGTCCGCCACGGTGGTCGCAAGCGTGATCGAGGCGGTTCTGAGACTCGGCCTGTCCCCGGCGGACCAGACCGCCCGGATCGAAGCGGTCATCGGGATCGCCCTAAACGCCCTGCCGCCCGCCTCGCAGGCCGCTTTCGCCACCGCCTTGGGCCAGAAGTTTTCGGCCAGTCCTGCGATTGCCGCCGCCACGACCGTCATTCCCGCCGTCCAGAACGCTTTGGCCGCGGCGAATGTCGCTCTTGGAGAGGCTTTTGGCGCTGCGGCCACGTCCGGGAACCGTCCCGACGCACCCCCACAAGATCCCCCCCCCGAGACTCCGCCGGATGATGCACTCGACACTCCAGATCCAATTCTCCACCCGCCGCCTCCCGAGCAGGAAACGCCTGCGGGGGATCCCCCGCCGCCTTCGGGGCAGTCCCCCGAGGATCCCCCGCCGACGTCAGACCCATATAGGGGACAGTCCATCCCTTGATGAAGTTGGATGAAGTCGAGGCTGCGGCACCTGACGGCGAACGCCACTTCAAACCATCCTTTCGGAAGGACCGGAGCGAAGGCGCCTTGGTGATCGGCGTCGTGGCGATCCTGGTTTCATCCGCATGGCGCTGGTCTGGTCTCAGGATGGCCGATGGCCCTTGGTTTTCGGTGGCGGCGCTCGTGCTGCTGCTCATCTTGGTTCTCGTCGCTGACGCCCGCTCGTGGTCGCGGGACGCGTGGTTCTGGTTCGGGCTGCTGTTCCTTGCGTATCTCGGGATCCAGTGGTGGAATGCCGGACGCCAGCTGACGTACGACGCTGAGGTCCAACGATGGTTTTATACCGCGCCCCGCCATTCCCGCCTGCCTTGGGCCTTCTCCCGCCCCGAAGCCGCCCAGATGCTCCATTGGTTCGGTCCGGCGTGGGTCCTGGCCCTGGTACTTCGGTCTCCGTGCCTGTCTTGCCAGGCCGTGGAGTGGGTGCTCCGGACCGCATGCGGCAGCGCAGCCATCCTGGCCTTGTTCGGTACGGTGCAGTTTCTCACAGGCACCGACAGGATCTATTGGCAACGGCCGCTCGCGGATGGCTTTTTCGCCTCGTTTCCCTACACCAACCACGCCGCCGCCTATTTTCTCCTGATGGCCGCAATCGCCGCAGGATTGGCCTTCAGGTTGCTCTTCCGCCGCCAGTGGCCGGCAGCGAGAACCGGGACCGTCGGTATGGCGGTGTCCGCGCTCCTCTGCCTGACGGGCGCCAACCTCTCCCTGAGCAGGGCCGGCGTGCTCCTGTCGTGGGTGCTGGCTTTGTTCCTCGCCGCCTTCGGGCTGATCCGCGGCATGCGATGGTTACGACCGGTCACCCGTGTGTATCTGGTGGCGGTCGTGTCGGCTGCCATGATCTCGTATGCCATTCTCGTGGCCGGTACGGGTGGGGAGGCCATTCGTGGAGAGTTCACGCCGCAACGTCGACCGCGGCACCAAGCCGTTCCCGGCTTGACCCAGGTCAACCTCGACCTGTCGGACCGTCCGATACTCTGGTGCACGGCATGGAAGGTCTTTCGCGCGCACCCGTGGTACGGCGTCGGCGGATGGGGGTTCCGGTACCTTGCGGCTTTCCATCTGCCTCCCGAGCAGTGGGGATACCTGCGAAACAACCCTGGACGCGCCAACGTCCACAACGATGCCCTGCAGTTCCTGGCGGAGTTCGGCTTGGCAGGCACTGGGTTGATGGCGTTGGCATGGGGGGCGTTGCTGGTGCCCCTGTTCCGCCCGGACGCGACGTGCGGCGCGCTCTTTACCACGACGTGTGCCGGTCTGGTTCTTGTGGCCGCCATGGGACTGATCGACCTGCCGTTTCGCTGCCCTGCCGTCTTGTGGACCTGGACCGCCGCGTTCGCGGCGTTGCCAAAATGTACGGGCCGACGGTTGGACCATCAGTGCCGCCCGTCTCCTATTGACGCCAACTCGAACTCCGCCTGACTGCTGGAGAGCGCACAACGCCATGGACACGGAACTTGCGAATGCTGGACGACAGGCCGACCTCTATGACGGGCATCCGCATTACGGCGCCCCGTACGGGGCGACACCCACGGAACAGTGGCTGTTCAGTCCCCGGCGAGTTCTGAGGCGCTGGCGCACCATGGCGTTGACGCTGGCCTTCTTCGCCATCGCCGCCATCGGGTACCTGTGGGCCGCACCCAAGACATACCAGGCGTTTAGTCTGGTTCAACTGAGCGTCCGGCGGCCCCGCATCATGACCCAGCAAGCCGCCCTGATCGAAGACCCGGTCGGAACCGTATCGGCGGTCGATGTTTTCAACACGCATCTGGAGCGGTTCAAGGGGCGAACCATCCTGCTTGCCGCGCTGGCTCGATTGGATGCCGCACAACCTGGGGTGTTCTGTCCGTTGCCGGCCGAGACGGACAAAGAGCGCGGACGCGAGAACCGCCTGAAGGCGTTCGAGAAGGCACTCCGCGTGGCGCTGATCCGGCGCTCCAGTATCATCCGTATCCAGTTCGAGCACCGTAGCCCGGAAGTGGCCCTCGACGCCTGTAACGCGTTCGCTCAGACCGTGGAGGCCAGCGCCTTCGACGAAAACCGCGACAAGTCCGATGCCGCCGTGGCATGGCTCGATGCGCAAGCAGGCCTTCAACGCAACGAACTGATGAAGGCCGAGGATACGTTGCTCGATTTCCGGAAGAGCAACAATATCGATGCCTTGGAAAGCCAGCGCAAGACCGTGGATGCCGCCCTTCAGGAGTTCAACCGGTCGCTGGTCGCGATCGAAAGCCGGGAGGTCCAGGAAGGCACGCTCCTGGCACAACTGGACGAACTCCGCCTCGACCCCGAGCGGATGGGCGAGTTCCCGGCCAATGTGCCCCGGAGCGAGGAGATCGGTCTGGCGTTGGAGCGCTGGCGCGGGGCGGTCGTGGAGCGGGACAGCCTGCTGGCCACACTTACACCCAAGCATCCCGAGATTCGCGCCAAGGAGAAGACCGTGACGCTCTACCGCGAAGAGGCGCTGAAGGCGCTGGAGCGGGCGAGGTCCACCGTGCGCTCGAACCACGCCTTGCTGGCGGGGCAAGCGGAAACGTTTCGTAAGAAGAAGGACGAGCAGATTCAACTGGCGGCCAGTCTTGAGATGCAGGTCGTGGAGCGCAGAATGCGGCTGGCCGCGTTGGAAAGGACGCGTGACGCTGCTGATCAGACCTTCCGCGGCATCCTAGCCCGTATTCAAGACGCACGGATGGCCGCCGACGAGAATACCGCGACCGTCAAGATCCAAGAACGGGCCACGAAGCCCATGCGGCCGATCCGCCCCAACCCCATGCGCGTCCTGGCCTTGGCCTTGCTCCTCGGTCTGGGATGCGGACTGGGGCTGGTGGTCTGGACCGACATCGTTGGCGACCGCGTGACCGGACCGGAGGACTTCGAAGGCCGTGGGGTCCCGGTTCTAGCCGTTGTGCCACACGTGAAGAACTCCGCCCGCGCGTCCGTGGCTACCGCCACGATCCGACAGCAGCATGGCGAGGTGGCGGAGGCTTTTGCAGGTTTGGGAACCATGCTGAACTCGCCCCGGTACAAGGAACGCTCTCAGGTGATCCTGGTCGCCAGTTCGGTCCCCGGCGAGGGTAAGACCGTTGCCAGCTGCAACCTGGCGGCGATGCTCGCCAAGCGGGGACGCCGCGTGCTGCTCGTGGATTTCGACCTTCGGCGGCCGCGCCTGGCGGGTATCTTCCCAATCCCTCCTGGAAGAAAGGACTTGCTAAGCTCCATGTCAAGACCGGACACGGACATCGGACAACTGGTCAATCCGGTCGCCGAGTGCCCCAACCTGGACGTGCTCGCCAGCCGTCCTTCCGCCGAGGCCAATCCGGCCTTTACACTGGGTGCGATGGCCGAGCCCATCGTCAGTTGGGCCCGTGCGAATTACGACCACATCGTGCTGGACGCACCTCCGTTGGGACTTGTCAGCGACACGCTGACGCTGTCTCCCCTGGCCGACCTCACGCTGGTGATGGTGCGTCCCGAAGTCTCCAGGAAGCGGCTGACGTGGTACATGCTGCGCCGCCTGCACGCATCCGGCGTTCAGCATCCCGGGCTCGTGGTCAACGACCTGAAGACATCCGCGATGCCCTACGGTGCCTACAAGACCTATGCCGTCGATCGGCAGCGTGACGCGACACCCGCGCCCATCACGCCCGGGGAGAGGGCGGGGCCATGAGCCCGCAGAGTTCCGCCGGGTACATACAGGGGCGGGCAGGGTGTGCCCCGTGCGGAACCTGGGCTTTCACCTCATCCCCCTGGGCATGGCCCATGGTCGCCTTTGGCGTCTATGTTTTTATCGTCTTCGGCAACGATCTCCTGGGGTACGACCTTCAGATGGTGGGCGCCGGGATATTTCTCGCAATCATGGGTGCGTGCAGTTGCGGGGCGATCCTGCCGGTCCCACTGTGCGGCCTGAGTGTGTCGCTGCTGCTGGCCCTGCTTCTGCCCGCCGTCGGTAAGACAGCCGGATTCACGGTCGAGGATCCGGCTGTTGCAACGTACGCGGTCAAGTACTACGCGTTGTTGCTCCTGATCCTGGCGACGGCCTCCCTCGGGCTGCCGCCGCTCCACCAAACCTGTGAACGCTTCTGGGGCCTGGGTGCGTTGCTGGCCCTCCTGCTGTTGGGCGGAGGTTTGGCGGCTACCGGTGGGGGGGCTGAGCGGGTCGAGGGCAGTTTCGCCAACCCCAACAACTTCGCCCTTGCCGCGATTGGTCTTCTCTGCTTTGTGGACCCGGAAAAGGACTCCCGCCGATTCGTCGTTGGCATGTATGCACTGGTTCTCGCCTTGATCCTGCGCTCTGGCACGGCGGGCGCCCTGCTGGGGTATCTGGCCGGCCTGGCAATGCTCCTACCCCGTACACGCCGATGGATTCCGGTCTACCTGGCGACGCTCGGCGCCAGCGCCTTGGTACTGCTCCCGGGATTTCTGCCCGCTCCAGACCCTGAAGCCCTCGGAGAGGCCCGGTTTCTGGGCCCGATCTGGGTCAAGCTGCAGCTCTTTCGGGATAACTACGGAGTTCTCGTTTCGGGTGGCGATGTCAACTTCTGGGAACTCGGCACGGCCTATGGCGGAACGGAACTGACCTCCGCGTTGTGGCGCCTCTTCCACTGGCGCGAAATTCTCTGGGTGCTGGGGCGGGCCGATTGGACCAACCTCCTTTTCGGCCATGGACTCGGGACCAGCGCCATCCTCGTCGGTAAGCTTCCGCACAACGACTACCTGCGCCTGCTGCTGGAAGTCGGCATCCTCGGTCTGGTGGCCAATGCTGCCGTCTGGATCATGTTGTATCGGCGACTCATTCCGCCCGCCCGGCACGTGCTCCTCATGGTGGCCGTCTACTCCCTGACCGAGAACAACCTCGACAACTTCCTGGTCATGAGCCTGCTCGTCCTGTTCGTGACCAGCGCGGGCCATCCGCCGGCCTTTCCGCCACGCTTCCAACGTCTCGAATGGACGGACTCATCGGAGGCCGGGCCGTGATGCGGATCTGCTACGCAAACAACTATCTCTCGCCGCGCGGAGGGGCTGAGCGCGTCATGTTCGAAGACGCCGCCCTGATGCGGAAGGCCGGCCACGAAGTCTCCTTCTTCGGGTGTCGCGGTTCGGATGACATCGAGTGGACGCATGCCGCCTTTTACCCGCCCCACGTCGTCCTCGAATCGATCTCCGGCATCGCCCGCTGGCGGCAAGCCGGACGCGTGGTCTACAATCCGGCAAACCGTCGCGCCTTCAAACGCTTTCTGGACGCCGTTCGCCCGGACCTGATCCATGCCCACAACCTTTACGGCGGGCTCACCACCGCCGTGCTGGATGCCGCCCGAGATGCTCAGTTGCCCGTCGTGCTGACCGTACACGACTACAAGCTCGTGTGTCCGTCCTACCTTGCCCTCGACCACGGCAAGGTCTGCACCGCCTGCCGGGGCGGCCGGTTCCACCACTGTCTGACCAGGCGCTGCCACAAATCAAGTTTTGCCGCCTCGTTGGTCTACACTGCCGAAGCCTTCCTGACCGCCTGGGGCCGCAAGTATGCTACGGTCCGCCGCTTCCTCTGTCCCAGCCGCTTCATCCGTGACAGCCTGCTCGACAACGGTTTTGCACCCGCCCGCCTGATCCACGTGCCGAACGCCATCGATGCGTCCGGGATCACGCCCTCTGCGGGCGACGGCGCTTGCGCCTTATACGTGGGTCGCCTCTCGCACGAAAAGGGCGTGCGGACCCTGCTGCGCGCCCTCGAGGGCTTGGACCTTCCGTTGCGCATCGCCGGCGACGGTCCATTGCGCCCCGAGCTGGAGGCGGAGGTCAGGCGCAGGGGACTGCGCGACCGCGTGGCCTTCGCCGGCCACCTGTCGGGCGAAGCCCTTACCCGCGAATACCGGAATGCGGCCTTCGTGGTGCTTCCCTCGGAGTGGCTGGAGAACGCGCCCATGAGCATTCTGGAGGCGTTCGCCCACGGCAAGCCGGTTGTCGGTGCGGACATCGGTGGCATCCCGGAGCTGGTCGAACCCGAACAGACCGGCCTGCTGTTTCCCTCCGGCGATGCCGACGCCCTCCGTGCTGCGATGCAAGCCCTGTGGCGGGACTCCGCCGCCCGAAGGGACTTGGGCCAGGCCGCACGCCATCGGGTGGACTCCGACCTCTCGCCGGCACGACACGCGCAAGCCCTGCAACGGGTCTATGACGAGGCACTCGGAGCCTGCCGAACGTGAGCTACATACATTGCCCCGGGCAGGACACGACCCGTCAGGCGTCTAAGTCCGACACGCTGCTGGACCGCCAAGGTCCGGGAGAATGCCTTCCATGAGAATCGCGTTCGCGGTGGTAAAGAACATCTCGCGGGGCGGGGGCATCGAACGCTATACGGAAGCTCTCGGCTCCCGACTCGTCCGGCACGGCCACGAGGTTCGTGTGTATTCGATGCACCACCACGGACCGCTGACTCCCTGGCATGACGGGATGCGGATATTGGGAACACCCTGCATCCCGATCACCGCCTGCGAGAAACTCAGTGCCGGCGCCACCGCGGTCCTGCACGCATCTCTTTCGTCCTGGCCGGACATCCTCCACCTGCACTCCGTCGGTCCGGGGGCGTTCGGCAGCTTCGCGCGCCTGTGCAAGAAGCCTACCGTGGTACAGTTCCATGGCATCGAATGGCGGCGGGCGCGCTGGTCACGCTTCGGCTCGAACGTGCTCAAGGCCTTGGAACGGATTACCCTGCAGACCTGTCCTCACGTTACGGCAGTCTCCAAGATTCAGTGCGAATACCTCCGCGAAAAGTATGGCGTTTTCGCTCGCCACATTCCCGGCGGCGCCGACCGCAAGGACCGACCGGAACCGCGGGAACTGGCGTTGCTCGGGCTCGCTCCCAGGCGCTACGTCTTCTTCGCCTCCCGGCTGGTGTCGGAGAAAGGTGCCCACGACCTGATCGCGGCCTTCCGGCGCCTGAAGACGGACGACAAGCTCGTCATCGCCGGGGAGTCCCGCGGAAACGACCTCTATCGACGGGAGCTCCAGCGCCAGGCCGCTGGCGACCCCCGGATCGTCTGGCCCGGATTCGTCCAAGGACGGCTGCTCGACGAGCTCTTCGCCCACGCCCGGATCTACGTGCAGCCATCGAGCTTGGAAGGCCTCTCGCTCGCATTGATTGAGGCGATGCAGTTCGGAACCTGCTGCCTCGTCAGCGACATTCCGGAGAACCTCGAAGCGATCGGCGACGGGGGCATGGCCTTCCGGCAAGGAGACGTCGCCGACCTCGCCGCGAAGCTGGCCTGGTTGCAGGCGCACCCGGACGCCGCCGCACGCCTTGACGAACGGGCCTCCGTCCGTTGCCGCAGCCTGTTTTCCTGGGACCGCGTGACCGAGGAGTTCGAAGGCTTCTATCGGGAGATCCTCGACGGTTCGCGTCCCAACATGAGGACCGCCCCATGACTCTGCCCTGCCCCTCCCGCATCCGGTTCGCCAGCCTCGTCGTGACCTATCGCTGCAACGCCCGCTGCCACATGTGCAACACCTGGGATTTCCCATCGCGTTCGGAGGATGAGATCGGCGTCGCCGAACTCGCCAAGCTGCCCGAGGTACCCACGATCAACGTGACCGGCGGGGAACCGTTTCTGCGCGACGACCTGTCCGACCTGCTGGCCGTGCTGCGGCGCAAGGCTCGGCGTGTCGTGGTCAGCACCAACGGCTACCTGACGGACCGCATCGTCGCGGTCGCGCGCACCCATCCCTGGATCGGCGTCCGCGTCAGCCTCGAAGGCCTGCCCAAGGCCAACGATGCGCTGCGGGGACTGCCGGACGGTTTTGACCACGGACTCCGCACGCTGTTGGCCCTCCGGCGCCAAGGGCTGAAGGACATCGGCTTCGGCATCACGATCTCCGACCGCAACGTTCCGGACGTGATGGACCTCTTCACGCTGGCCCGGAGCATGGGCTTGGAGTTCGCCACGGCCGCGGTGCACAACTCCTTCTATTTTCACAAGACGGACAACCGGTTCGACAACCCCGAAGCCGCTGTCGCCGTGCTGGACGTACTCATCGACGAATTGCTGCGGAGTCGACGTCCGAAAGACTGGGTACGAGCCTATTTCAACCGCGGACTGATCGACTATATCCTCGGCCGCGAACGGCTGCTGCCCTGCGCGATGGGGCATGAGTCCTTCTTTCTCGATCCTTACGGGGAAGTCCGTCCCTGCAACGTGATGGACCGCAGCATGGGCAACCTGAAACACCGCGATTTCGCGGACATCTGGGGCAGCCCAGAGGCCGAGGCCGTCCGACGCGCGGTCCATGCATGCGGCCAGCGCTGCTGGATGATCGGCAGCGCGGCCGAACCCATCAAGCGCCATCCCTGGCGCGTCGCCCGCTGGATATTCCAGCGGTGGACGACATCAAACGGGCATTCGTGCGCTTGAGCGCGGGTGCGAGCATTGTTGGGAAAGCGAGAGGAATCGGGCACGCCCGCGCACTCGCGGCCGCTTGAATGTATCGGCAATCTGCCATCTCAGCCGGTCTTCCGGCCCGACCCCCACGCCTACGCGTACCGCCCGAAGCGCTGGATCGCGGCCATGATCAGGCGCAGGCCGGTGAGGCGCGAGCCATTGTTGATCGAGCCCGCGGTGGTGAGCACCAGACCGCGTCCGGGCTGTGCCATTTCGCAGTCGCGGATCACCTCGGCCACCAGGTTGACCTCTTCGTTGCGGCTGAAGGTGAAGGGGGCGATCTGGCCGTGGATCACGGCTTGCGGCAGATGCCGGCGGATCTCGGAGACCGTCAGGGTGGGGCCGAAGTTGCAGCCGTTCAGGCCGAGTTCGCCGAACGTCGGCAGGTGCTGGGCCATGGCGGAATCAGAGTGCTGGTAGCGCGAGTCGCCGGGCTGCGGACAGTAGCGGCTAAAGACCGCCTGCAGGATCGGGCGCGCGAAGAAGTCGTACATCTCCTTGTTCAGGAGGCAGCAGTTGTCGTCGGCCCAACCCCAGCCGTGGTCGCCGTCCGTCGCTCCGGTCCAGCCGCGCTCGACGTCCAGCACCCGCGCCCGTTCGAGGATTGCGCGGCCAATGACGGTGCTCAAACGCCCGGCCAGGGCGGGGTCGTCGAGGATCAGGTAGATCAGGTTTTCGGCGCCAAAGATCGAACAAGCGAAGGTGACTGGGCCGCGCTGGCCGCGGTAGATCGGCGAAAGCACCTGGAGCTTCTCCAGTCGGGCCTTCTCGCGATCCCACTCCGGCGGCAGCATGAACGCGCGCAGGTTGTCCAGCCGGTGCTCGACGCGGTCTAGCAGGGCGGCCAGTTCGCCGGGCGTGCGGGCCGACTGCTGCAACCAGAAGGACTCGTTGTGCCAGACGGTGCGGGCCTCGAAGATCTCGCCCAGGTCGCGCGGTGACGGCCAGTGGCGGTCCGGCGGGGTGGGGGGACGCTCGTCAAGCAGACGGCGGCCGACGATGCGCTCGGCCGCGTCGTTGTAGGGCTTGGCCAGCTCGCGCACCCAGGCGGCATCGTGGTAGTAGCGGTGCCAGTCCTCCGCCAGCCCGAGCTCGGCAAAGAGGCACTCGTGCGACATGCGGATGCCCAGCGCCACCTGCGGCGCACCAGGGCCGAAGAGCGCGGCATGGGCCCGCGCGTCATCGGCCCAGAACTGCTCCAGGTCGAGCGGCGCCAGGCCGCCGTGGGCTTGCGCCTCGGCGACCAGTTCCCGCGCCCGTTGCAGATGCGATGCGTCCAGGTGGAGACTCATGCGGGGAGTTGCCTCACGCTTCCAGGTTGAGGTACTTCATCTCACGGGGCGTCAGCTTGATCTCCAGCGCCCGCATGCAAGAGCGCATCTCGGACAGGATCCGCGGGCCGATCAGCGGGAAGGTCGGGAAGGGCTGGCACAACACCCAGGCCAAGGCGATGTTGATCGGCTCGACCTGGTACTTGGCGGCGACTTCGATGGCGCGGGCCTGGCGCTTGAAGTTGTCCTCGGAGTACCAGCAGCGCGCCAGCGACTCGTCGTCGCGCAGATTGGGCTGCGCGCGACTGGGAACGAAGAAGCCGCGCGCCTGGCTGGACCACGGCAGGAGCGCGGTCTGCGTGCGCTTGAACCACTGGCGCGAGGGGGCGTCGTGCACGTGGATGCAATCCGCCCAGACGGGGGCGACCATCTCGGCCAGGGCCAGGTTGTTCGACACGGCCGAGAAGCCCTGCAGTCCCTTGCGGGCGGCATAGGCGTTGGCCTTCTTGACCCGCGCCAGCGACCAGTTGCTGCCGCCGAAGACGCGGATGCGGCCGGCGCGCACGTTCTCATTCAGGACGTCGATGAACTCGCCGACCGGGATGGCGGGGTTGTCGCGGTGCATCAGGTAGATGTCGGCGTAGTCGGTGCCAAACCATCCCAGTTGCTCGACCAGTTGCGCGGTCAGTGACTCCGGGTTGCACAGCGGCGTGTGTGCGCCCTTGGCGATCACCACCACCTGGTCGCGCACGTTGCGGGCCTGGATCCAGCGGCCCAGCAGCACCGACTTGAGCTGGCCATAGATCCAGGCCGTGTCGAAGGCATTGCCGCCGCGCTCGAAGTAGTCGTCGAACATGGCCGCGGCGTGCGGCATGGTGACCTGATTGTCGACGCCCATGATCAGGCGCGAAACGGGCTTGTCGAGCTGCGGCACGTTGCCATGCGGGATCGTCGCCGTGTGGCGGACGCGCAGGGGGCGGCCGGCCAGGGTCTGCGTTCCCGCGGTCTCGGGCTTTTCGGCCTGGTAGGTCAGGCCGATGGCGGCGCGCCAGGCGTCCTGGGTGCGCAGGTTGCCGATCGTGTCGGCCCAGTTCATGGCCGGTGCAGCCGCCTCAAGCTGGCCGGCGCGGATGGCGCTGCCGCAGGCATCCGCTTCATAGGCGAAGCTGGTGATGGCCGAGTCGGCCGCGATCTCGCGCGGCGCCTCGCCGGAACGGTTCACCACGATCTTGCCGGAGCAGGCCCCTTCGCGGGAAGCCACGTAGGGATTGGGCAGCAGGATGTTGCCGGCGCTGCCGAAGACGCGGACGACGTTCTCCTGGTTCACGCCCACGCCGGTCGCCAGGTTGGCCACGATGCCGCCGGGGAACTTCAGTGTGGCAAGGGCATAGGCATCGACGCCCGTCTCGGGGTGCAGGTTGCCGGCGCCGGTCACCGCGAGCGGATCGGCAAAGCGCTGTCCCAGTGCGGCTCCGGCGATCAGGCGCGCGATTGAGGTGGTGTAGCCGCCCACGTCCAGGATGCCGCCACCGCCCAGACTGTTGTTCCAGAGGCGGCTCTCGGCGTTGAAGCCGGCGTTGAAGGAGAAGGTGGCCGTGATGACCTTGACGTCGCCGATGACCTTCTCGCGCAGCAGTTCCACCAGCTTGGCGGTCTGCGGGTGGCAGCGGTACATGTAGGCTTCCATCAGGAAGACCCGGTTGGCGGCGGCCGCTTCGATCATGAGCTGGGCTTCGTACTGGTTCAGTCCGATCGGCTTTTCGACCAGAATATGCTTGCCGGCCTCGGCGGCCCGGATGGCCCACACAACATGTGCCGGATGCGGCGTGGAGATGTAGACCGCCTCCACCTCGGGATCGGCCAGCAGGGCTTCGTAGCTGCCGTGACAACGCGGGATCCCGTGGATGGCTCCGAAGGCGTCGGCCTTGGCCTGTGTACGGGAACCCACCGCGGTCAGCACGCCGGTCTGTGACTGGCGGACCCCATTCGCGAAGGCCTTGGCGATTGCGCCCGTGGCCAGCAGACCCCACCGAATCTTCTCGCTCATGCAGATGCTCCTGTGTCTGGCCGGTGATCCTGCCGAAGCAGTGACGGGGCGGCAACCCGCCGCGCGTGCCCGGTCCGGCCGGTTTCAGATGGCTGCGAATGCTCGCCGAACCGGGTGCAAAGTGCAATCCCGATTTTCAGGCGGGCTGAGTAAGTCGACGGAATCGAGTGACTCGATGGAATCGAATCGCTCGATTTGGTCGCCACGCCGCTACGGCGCGAAGCCGCCATACTCGACGGCGTTGCTGCGCCAGTCGTGCTCGGTGCAGTAGCAACCGTTGCCGACGTTCGCGAGCTGGTAGACGCCGCCTGCCCGGCAGGCGGGCTGCTCTTTGAGATAGGGGAGAATGTCATTCCACGTTACGGCGCCGCCGCTGGGCTGGCCGGTTTCGAAGGCCCACGTGTCCTTGGCGCCTTCGATCTTGCGCAGGTTGTTCAGGCAGATGCTGCGCCGGCTGTTATGGCGGGCCTTGGAGTATGCAGGAATCGCGATCGTTGCCAGCAGGCCAATCAGGGACACCACGATCATGATCTCCATGAGCGTGAATCCGCGTTGCTTCCGAGGTCGCATACCTGGTCCCCCGTTCCCATTCCCGCCCGCTATGTTTGGCAGGCTGTCAGTCTCTGCGGCGGCAGACCACCCACGTCAAAACCAGTATTATAGTCGGTTAGGTGTGCTGACGCAAAGCCTGTATTCGGGGGTGGCTTCGCGCGAGATGCACGCGCGAGATGCACGAACGTGCGGTCCGCTCCGCCCGCCCGTCACGGTGCCGCCAGCTCGGCCAGCACGCTGCGCATCTGCGGGTGTTGCAGGCGGCGGTTCATCTCCAGCAGGGCGGGGTAGAGTTCGGGCGGCACGACGGTTGGCTCGATTCGCAACACCCGTTCGATCCGCACCTCGCTGCAGCCGCTGCCGTCGGCCAGGCGGCCCTGCGTGGTGGTCGCATCCAACCTTCCCAGGCCGGCCGGCAGATCCCAGGCGGCATCTGGCGGCGCCATGGCCACGCGGAGGGTCTGCGGCGGCAGCACCACGCGGCAACGCCAGATGGCGTCGTCGAAGTCCGGCACGTGCAGCGGCGCCACGCGCAGGTCGGCTCGCAGTCCCACGACCGGCGCGCCCGCCTCGGGGAGTTGCACCGTCAGGGTGTTGCCGGCGCGCACGGCGTAGCGTGGCGCGCGCACGGTGAAGGTCAGGAGCCCGGGATAGGCGTCCAGGTCGGTTACCAGCTCGCCCACGGGTTCGGCCGCCTGCGACACGCGGCCGACCAGCTCCTGGAAATCGCGGCTGCGCTCCTCGGGCGGCAGTTCGGCATACTGCCGGCGGAAGTCGGTGCAGGCGCTGCCGTGAAACCAGTTGGTGACCGTGAGTGTGGCATCTCCGTTCTCGGCCACCGTGATGGTCCAGTCGGCCTGGCGGCGGGGCGCATAGGCGGGCATGACCGAGACGGATCCGAGCCGGCCGCGCAACGAAAGCGTGGGATGCCGGAAGAGCGCGCAGGTGCCCGGTTCGGCGTACTGGTCCGAATCGTTGAGCAGGATCGGCGACTCGGGTGGCTGGCCGGGCGCCAACGCCGGTCGCGACCCGAGCCCCCAGCCGGTCGGGCTGCCCCGGACAGCGACCAGCACGGTGTCGAAGAGGCCAGGCTGCGGCAGGTCGGTCAGCGGCAGGAGCAGCGCGCCCGTCAGGTTGCCGCTGTGCGCCAGGACCGGTTCGCTTTCGAAGCCCACGGCGCGCAGCATGGTGGCCAGCAGCAGGGCACGGTCGGCCGCGTGGCCGTAGCCGTCGGCCAGGGTGGTATCGGGAGGCGTGAAGGTCAGCGGCAGTTCCGTGAAGGAGGGACCGGCCGGCCGCACACCCAGCACGACTGCGTCGCGCACACGCCGCAGGCGTTCGGCGGGCGAGGCGACGCCCCGCACCAGCTCGCGCGCGCGGCGCTCGGCCTGCGCGCGCGGCGTGGCGGCCCGCTGGAAGGCCCGCCGCACCTGGCTGGCGTAGGCGTCCCACTCCCCGCAGGAGGCGAACAGCGTGGGCGCCAGGGTCCAGCGTGGCGGCAGGGCATCCTCCGCGGCCAGGGCGGCTTGGTCGGTGGCGGTCCAGCGCAAGGCGTGTTGGCCCTTGTTGGTGCGCTTCGTGAAACGCACCGGCGGCGCAGGTGGCCGCATGCGCATCTGCAGGCCGCTGGGCACGAGCAAGGTCAGTTCGGTCTGATCGACCGGCTCGAAGCCGCGGAAGCTGTACTGCAGGGCGAAGAAGGGTGCCTCGCGGCGGACGCTGCGGGTCGCGACCGAGATCACGCTGCCGGTTTCGACGCCGGGCAGGCTGACCACCAGGGTCCGGGCCGGCGGGTAGCGCGGCGCACCGCCCACCCAGGGTGCATCCATCACGTTGCACTCGGCCGGCTGCACGCGGTGGACGGCCCCGTTGCCGTTCGAGACCACCGCGGAGACCAGTTCCAGCTGTTCCCAGGCCGGGTTGTACTCCAGCTTCAGCTCGGAATGGCGCTTCTTGCCGGCATAGGTGAGGATCTGTTTGGACCAGGTGTGGGTCGTGGTCCAGGCATGGGCCGAATCCAGCTCGACGCGCAGGTTGTCCGTCAGCACGCGCAGGTCGGGCTGGCGGGCGCCGCCCGGTTCGAAGAGCGGGCGCTGGCGGGCGGCGTACTCAATTTCGCGCAACACGTTCTTGAGTTCGGGGTATTCGGCCGCACCATACTCCGGTTGTCGCAGGAGGAATCGCAAGCCTGCCAACAGGGTGCCGTTGGTCGCTGCGAGCGTGCGCTGGTAGTGCACGCCCACCCGGTCCAGCAGCTGGGGTTCGGGCAGAACACGCGGCGCGCCCAGGGCTTCGGTGAACTGCAGTTCCAGCTGTTCTTCCACTCCGCAGGCGACCTCGGTCTCGAGTGTGAAGCGGCGCGTTCGCAGGCCGGTGCGGCCGAGCACGAAGTTGACGTAGCCGACGCTGCTGGCCAGCCACGGCAGGTTGATGCCGTCGATCCCGTCGCCGCGCGTCGGGTAGTCCCTGAGCCGGGAACTGAGCGTGGCCGCCAGGGGCTGCTCGGTGTCGCGCAGGTCGGCGGGGTTCAGCTCGAAGCGCAGCAGTTCGGCGCCAGCCAGGCGCTGTTTGACCAGGCCCTCGAAGAAGCGGCGGCGCTCCTCAGGCTTGAGCCCAACCAGATGGCCGCGGTAGAGGGTGTCGTTGATGCCGTCGAAGTCGACCTGCGTGTCCAGGAGTAGCGTTCCGCTGCCGTCGATGCGACCGCGGCTGCGGATCTTCACCAGGTTGCGTTCGGCCGGCGGCACGGCGGAGACCGCCAGCGTTTCGCCGCGCGGATGGGCCACCAGGTAGCTGCGGTTGCAGAGGTAGGCCGGCAGCAGATCGCGGGTGTTCTCGTTGGTGGGGTCCATCAGCTCATAGCCCCCCCCGGGCTGCGTCACGGCAACGATGGCGTGGTTGAAGAAGGGCACCGGCACCTCGGGATCCATCTTGGCGCCGGCGTGGATCAGCACCGGGTAGGCTTCCAGGCCCGCCAGTCGCAGCATGGCCACCAACAGTGCCGCCTTGTCGCGGCAGACCCCGTAGCGGTTGTGGAAGGTGACCGACACGTCGTGCGGCTCATAGCCGGGCGCTTCGGTCTCGGTGGTGATGCCCATGTAGCGCACGTTCTGCGAAACCCAGGCGAAGACCCGCCGGACGCGGTCGTCGCGCGTGTGCGTCGTGGCCACCAGGTTGCTGACGGTGGCGCGCATCTCGGGCGTCACCGCCTCGAGGCGCGGCTGACACAACTCCCAGTACCAGCGCGAAATGGAAGGCCAGTCGGCTGACGTGCTGAGCAGCAGGCGCTGCACCACGGTATGTAAGGGGGGCATGTTGGGTTCGGGGAAAACCTGCGCCACGTTGCGCACCTGCCAGCGGTGCCGGGTTCGTCCGTCGGGTTGATCGAGGGTCGTGGCCTCGACGGTACGGCCGGCCGGTTCGCGTAGCCGGGCGTGTCGCAGGGGCCGGTCGCGGGGGGCCGAGACCTCGTAGGTCAGGGCATGGATGGGCGACGAATACTCGAACACGGTGAAGTCGGCCCACGTGTTCGGAACGCGGGCCTTGCGGGTCCGGCGGATGCTGGTGAAGTGGCACAGGTCGCCGACCTCCAGTCCGGGCAGTGAGACTTGCAGGATCTTGTTGTTGGGGTCGAAGATGTTCATGCTCATCTGGCCGGATTCGGTCACGATGCGGCCGAAACGCGCCACGTCGATAGGTACGCAGCGTCCGTCGGGCTTGAAGATCTCGGCCCGTACGACGGTCACGGTGTCGTACGGCAGCATGAAGTGGAAGGGGCGGATCAGATGGTCGCGGCGCCCTTTCTCGGTCAGAATCTTGAAGTATTCGTCGTCCACGCCGACCGCGGTGCCGTCGGCTTCGTAGCGCTGGCGCACGATGTCATCCACTAGCACGTCGTCGGCATCGGGGTAGCGGTTGGTGTCGACGCCAGCGGCGGCCGCGACGACGGTTGCGGGGTCGAGCAGCGGCCCCAGTGCCGCCAGGTCGGCCGGCAGGTCGGCGGCCGAGGCCGGCTGCCGGCCGACCAGGGCGGCGAGCAGGGTGAGGCTGACGAATCGCGCCGACGCGGTCGCGCGGCGGCCGACGGACCTAGAGTGAGCATGCATGGGCCGGATTATGACAGTCCGGCGCGGGTTTGGCAAAGCCCCTTTCCCTTTCCCGGTGGAGGTCGACCGCGCGCGGGCGGCGGGAGGTCCCTGCGCGCGGTCAGCGGCCCGGCCTTCCAGGCAGATCGGTCGCGACCGACGCCAGCGACACGACGGCCGCCGGCGGACGGGCTGGCAGCCAGCCGCCGCGCACCCGGAAGCGGGCGTTCAGGACCGCGGCCGCCACGATCAGGAGCATCAGCGCCCAAGCCATGAAGCGGCCGAGCGCGCCGCCGGGCGGGGCTTCCCACTCGTCATCCGTCTGGGCCGGGGCGTGCCAGAGGCTGCCGCCTGAGACGATCACGCCCCATCCGACCAAGTAGCCGGCCAGTGCGGCGCTTAAGGCCTGGGTCGCGCAGGGCAGTTGGTGCAGCGCCCGCTGGACCACCCACGGGGAGATCGGCGTGTTCACCAGCGCCAGCACCACGGCGCCTGCCAGCAGCGCATGCAGGACGTTGTCGGCCGGATACGGGTCGCGACCCAGAGTCCAGGCGCCCAGGGCCAGGCCTGCCAGCCAGGGGGCGATCGACACCATCAGCACCGGCAGCGTGCCGGGATTCAGGACCCAGCGCGTCACGGCCGTGCGCAGGTGCATGCGGATGGCGGCCAGGGCGGGGTTGAGCAGGGCCATGTCGCCGCGGAACACGATCGCGCCATCACGGGCAGCCAGTGTGACACCCCAAAGGTAGGCCAGCACGCCAACCGCGGCGAATCCGACCAGCCAGGCGGCGGTCTGCATGTCGCGCCGCTCCATGCGGGTCAGGAGGACGGCGGTGAAGACGACGAAGACGGGTGCCAACCGCAGGGCGTCGCTGAACTCGAAGAGCAGCAGGCCATATAGAAACGCGAACCCCCCCAAGGCCCGGAGGTTGCCGGAAGCCGTGGCCAGGACCAGCAGCCAGACGGCCGCCAGGCACAGCGCCAGATCGAAGAGCTCGGGACGCGGCCGGGTGGCGGCGAGCCAGACCGGCTGGCTGAATGCGAAGGCGGCTGCGGCGGCTAGCCCGGCCAGCAGTGCGGCGCGTTTGCGCACGCGCGCGGTGATGTGCGTGCCGCGGCAGAACAGCAGCAGCAGGCAGCGCACGGCGGCAAACAGCAGCCCGCCGGCCAGCCCGCCGCCGATGGCGCTGAGCCAGCTCAGGCGGATCTCCGGGGTGCTGACCGGCAGTGCCAGCACCGCCCGAGCGGCGGCGTGCCAGAGCAGATGCTGGGCGTCGGCGCGGGTCGCAGTCAGGTCACCGACGGTCGCGCTGGGATGGCGGGTCGCCGCATAGAGGGCGCTGAGTCCGACCACCAAGAGCCAGGCGACCAGACGCGCCGGGCGCCCGCCGCGGTTGCGTTTCGGCGGCCGGGCTTCACGCGGACGATGCCGCTCCGGTTTGCGCGGAGTGCTCGCGGCCAGTGTGTGCTTCATGCGGTATCCGTAGCCCTTTTCGCTTCCGGCGTCAAGCGGCAAGCGGCGCGCCGCCTCTGGGCGCGTGACGCGGCACGCCGGATCTGGCATACTAACCTCTTGGGACGGGCTGGCGCACGCGTTCCAACATGGGCCGAGCATCCGGCCCGTCGCCCTGCGCCGGCGCGCCTGAGCGAGCCGAACAATTTGGAGACTGGTAGCATGGAGACCCCGCGCATTGAGCGCCGGCGCGACCGGCGTGTGCAACTCAGCAGCGATGGACTGCTGGAAGACTTTCAGTGGCATCTGCGCTACAGCCTAGCCAAGGATCAGTTCACGTCCACCGACCGGGACCGTTACCTGGCGCTGGCCAACTCGGTGCGTGACCGCATGGTCGAGCGCTGGATCGTGACCCAGCAGGCGTACCATCATCAGAACGTCAAGCGGTTGTACTACCTCTCGCTCGAGTTCCTGATGGGACGGTTGCTCGGCAACAACGTGATCAACCTGAAGATGGAGGACCAGTGCCGCGAGGCCATGGCCCACATCGGCCTCGACTGGAATCGGCTGCGTGACTACGAGGTCGATGCCGGCCTCGGTAACGGCGGCCTCGGGCGTCTGGCCGCCTGCTTTCTCGACTCCCTGGCCACGATGCGCTACCCCGCTACCGGCTACGGCTTGCGGTACGACTATGGCATATTCAAGCAGCGGATTGTGAATGGCGCCCAGGTCGAGGAGCCGGACCACTGGCTCAAGAACGGTTACCCGTGGGAGGTCGCGCGGCCCGAGTACACCTGTGACGTACACTTCGAGGGGCGCGTCGAGGTGGTCGATACCGATGGCCGCACCGAGTGGCGCTGGCTCGATACGCGGATCGTGCAGGGCGTGCCCTACGACCTGCCGGTGGTCGGCTATGGCGGCGAGGTGGTCAACTCGCTGCGGCTCTGGTCGGCACAGGCCCCGGATGAGTTCGACCTCGACGACTTCAACCGCGGCTCCTACGTGGAGGCGGTCGAAAACAAGGTTCTGGCCGAGAACCTGACCAAGGTGCTCTACCCCAACGACAACGTCTCGGAAGGCAAGGAACTGCGCCTGCGGCAGCAGTACTTCTTCGTGTCCTGCTCGCTGCAGGATATCCTGCGCCGCTTCAAGGCCTCCGGCAACCCCTGGTCGGCGCTGCCCGACAAGGTCTTCCTGCAGCTCAACGACACCCACCCGGCCCTGGTCGTACCGGAGATGATGCGGCTGCTGGTGGACCGCGAACGCCTCGAGTGGGAAGACGCCTGGCGCCTGACGACCGCCTGCATCGGCTACACCAACCACACCGTGCTGCCCGAAGCGCTCGAACGCTGGGGCGTGTCGCTGCTCGGACGCCTGCTGCCGCGCCATCTTCAGATCATCTACGAGATCAATGGCCGCTTCATGCGGGAGGTCTCGGCCCGGTTCCCGGGCGACCTGGCCCGGTTGCGCCGGGTCAGTCTGATCGAGGAGGGTCCGGAGAAGCACGTGCGCATGGCCAACCTGGCGATTGTGGGCTCATGCGCCGTCAACGGCGTGGCCTCGCTCCATTCGCGTATCCTGCGCGAGGACATCTTTCGCGATTTCGACGAGCTGTGGCCGGGCAAGTTCAGCAACAAGACCAACGGCATCACCCAGCGGCGCTGGCTGCTCAAGGCCAATTCGGGCCTGGCCGCGCTGGTCACCGAGGCGATCGGGCCGGGCTGGATCACCGACCTGGAACAACTGCGCGGGCTCGAAGCGTTTCTGGACGACACCGAGTTCCTGCGCCGGTTTCGGGCCGTCAAGCAGGCTAACAAGCAGTCGCTGGCGAGCTATATCTGGTCCGACCTGCATATCCGCGTGGCGCCCGACTCGATCTTCGACGTCCAGGTCAAGCGCATGCACGAGTACAAGCGCCAGTTGCTGCTGGCCCTGTATGTGATCATCCTGTTCAACCGCCTGACCGAACGCCCCGGCCTCGGGATCTACCCGCGCACGTTCATCTTCGCCGCCAAGGCCGCGCCGGGCTACGGCATGGCCAAGTTGATCATCCAGTTGATCCACGGCATCGCCGACGTGGTCAACCGCCACCCGCTGATCGCCGACCGGCTGCGCGTGGTTTTCCTGCCCGACTACCGGGTTTCGCTGGCCGAGCGCATCATTCCGGCCGCCAATCTGAGCGAGCAGATCTCGCTGGCCGGCACCGAGGCCTCGGGCACCGGCAACATGA